>NZ_JBZWBG010000004.1:0-359527 GCF_058680555.1 Pseudomonas sp. YA1 | reverse complement strand
CTGCCGGAGCGCTTCACCACCCCTCGGAGAGAATCCGTAAATCCTTGATTTTCAAGCATTTACTCTTCGTCGTCGCCGGGAGTGGTGCGCATTATAGGGAGATAGAAACTGGCGTCAACACTTATTTGAAACTTTTTAACCCAAAGGTCAGGAAGCCCAGAGGACGCCCCATTCCTCCTTTTATAGGCTGGCTTGCCCCGCCCTCTCCTTCTGTTGCCTCATATAAGGAATGCGAGCCACGGCTCCGCCGCTTTCGACGAGTGTTCCATGCGCCTCATACATACCTCCGACTGGCACCTGGGTCAGACCCTGCACGGCCAGGACCGCGATCATGAACACGCGCGCTTCCTCGACTGGCTGCTGCGCCAGCTGGAAGAGCAGCGCGCCGATGTCCTGCTGATCGCGGGCGATATCTTCGACACGATCAATCCACCGCTCAAAGCCCAGGAGCGCCTCTACGACTTCATCGTCAGCGCCCATCGACGGCTGCCGCGGCTGGAGATCGTGATGATCGCAGGCAACCACGACTCCGGCGCGCGCATCGAACTGCCCGCTCCGCTGATGAAACGACTGAACGCCCATGCCATTGGCCGGATCGGCTGGATAGACGAAAGCCTCGATAGCGATCGCCTGCTGCTGCCCCTGCACGACGCGGATGGCCAGGTCGCCGCCTGGTGCCTGGCCCTGCCCTTCCTGCGTCCCGCCGAAGTCACCGGAGGCGGGCTCGGCGACGATTACCTGGCCGGTATCCGCCAGGTGCACGAACGCCTGGTTGCCGCCGCGCAAGCCCGTCGCACGCCGGGACAGGCACTGGTCGCCGTCAGCCACGCACACATGGCCGGCGGCTCGGTTTCCGAAGACTCCGAGCGAAACCTGATCATCGGCAACGTCGAAGCGCTGCCCGCCAGCCTGTTTCCGGAGCAGATCGCCTACGTAGCCCTCGGTCATCTGCACAAGCCACAGAAAGTCGCCGGACAGGAGCGCATTCGCTATAGCGGCTCGCCGCTGCCGCTGTCCTTCGCCGAAGTGAACTATCGCCACCAGGTCCTCCTCGTCACCCTGGAAGGTGAGCGCCTGAAGGATGTACAGAGTCTCCCGGTGCCACGCGCGGTGGAACTGTTGCGCATCGGCCCCGCGCCTCTTGGCGAGGTGCTCGATCGAATCGGCGAACTGGCCGAGGCCGACCTGCTGAACGAACAGCGGCCCTGGCTGGAGGTCCGCGTCATGCTGGATCAGCCGCAACCAGACCTGCGCCAGCAGGTCGAGAGCGCCTTGCAGGGCAAGGCTTGCCGCCTGGTGCGCATCGCCAGCGAATACCAGCGCCGCGACGAAGAACAGGCGCCGCTGCTTGGGCTCGACCAACTCACCCCCCAGGAACTGTTCAGCCGCGCCTGGGAAAGCGCCTATGGCTCCGGCCCGGATGCGCAGGCGTTGGATGACTTCGCCAGCCTGCTGCAAAGCGTCGAACTGGCCACTGAAGAGCCCCCGGGGAAATAAGCCGCTCCATGAAGATTCTCGCCATCCGCCTGAAGAACCTCGCCTCCCTCGCTGGCGAGCAGGAAATCGACTTCACCCGCGAACCGCTGTCCAGCGCCGGCCTGTTCGCCATCACCGGCCCGACCGGCGCCGGCAAGAGCACCGTGCTGGACGCCCTGTGCCTGGCCCTGTTCGGCAGCACGCCGCGGCTGGAAAGCACTTCGGCCAGCAGCAAGGTTCCCGATGGCCGGAACGAGCTGTCCAGCAACGACGAACGCAACCTGCTGCGCCGCGGTTGCGCCAGCGGCTACGCCGAAGTGGATTTCGTCGGCATCGACGGCCACCGCTATCGCGCCCGCTGGGAAACCCGGCGCTCCCGGGACAAGGCGGACGGCGCCTTGCAAAAGAGCCAGCAGAGCCTCCAGGACCTGGAGACCCAGCAAATGCTGGCAGCGAACAAGAAAAGCGAGTTCCGCGAACAGCTGGAGCAGAAGCTCGGCCTCAATTTCGCCCAGTTCACTCGCGCCGTGCTGCTGGCCCAGAGCGAATTCAGCGCCTTCCTCAAGGCCAGCGACAACGACCGCGGCGCATTGCTGGAGAAACTCACCGACACCGGCCTGTACAGCCAATTGAGCAAAGCCGCCTACCAGCGCGCCAGCCAGGCCGACGAGCAGCGCAAGCAACTCGAGCAACGCCTGGAAGGCAGCCTGCCCCTGGCCGAGCAGGCCCGGGCCGGGCTCGAGGCGGCGCTGGAATCCCACGCCCAGGCGCGTCTCCAGGAGCAACAGGCCCTGCAGCGCCTGGAAGGCCAGCAACAATGGTTCACCGAGGAGCAGCGGCTGCTGCAATCCTGCGAGCACGCACAAGGCCAACTGGCCGAGGCCAGGCAGGCCTGGGACGCCCTGGCGACGGAGCGGGAAACCCTGCAATGGCTGGAGCGTCTGGCTCCGGTTCGCGGACTGATCGAACGCCTGAAGCAACTCGAGCAGGAACTCCGGCACTCCGAGCAGCAGCAGCGGCAGCGCACCGAGCAGCAAGCCGCGGGCGCCGAGCGCTTGCAAGGATTGCAGGCCCGCGTGCAGGAGGCGCGCGAGCGCCAGGCCCAGGCCGACGACCATCTGCGTCAGGCCCAGGCGCCGTTGCGCGAGGCTTTCCAGCTGGAGAGCGAGGCCAGGCGCCTGGAGCGAACGCTGGCCGAGCGACAGGAACTCCATCGGCAATCGAACCAGCGCCACGCCCAGCAAAGCGACGCCGCTCGGCAACTGGATATGGAGCAGCAGCGCCATGTCGCGGAACAGGCGCAACTGCAGGCGGCATTGCGCGACAGCCAGGCTCTCGCCGCGCTCGGCGACGCCTGGGCGACCCACCAGGGCCAGCTCGCCGCCTTCGTGCAACGTCGCCAGCGCGCGCTCGAAAGCCAGGCGCAGCTCCCCGAGCTGGAAAAATCCCTGGCCCAGGCCGGGGAACCGCTCGAGCGCTTGCAGGCGCAGTGGACCGCCCTCCATGGCAGCGAGCCGGACGACCTGGCGGCACGCCTGGACGAATTGCGCCGGCAGACCGATAGCCTGGAACGACAACAAGCGCTCCACAAGGAATGGCAACAGGCCCTCGACCAACGCACCGGCCTGGCTCGACGCCTGGGCGAACTCGACCAGCGTATGGTCGAGCAGGAGCAGGCATTGCTCGACCTGAAACGACAAGGCAGCCAATGCGCCGAGCAGGTGAAGGCGGCGGAGCAGGCCCTGCAGGTCACCCGCGAGTTGCTCCAGCGCCAGCGTCTGGCCCGCAGCGCCAGCGTCGAGCAACTGCGCGCCGGCCTGGTGGACGGCGAGGCCTGTCCGGTCTGCGGCAGCCAGGAGCATCCCTATCACCAGTCCGAGCAACTGCTCGCCGCGCTCGGTGAACACGACGACCAGGAGCAGGTCCGCGCCGAGCAGGCCCTCGAGCGGCTGCGACAGACCCTGGTCGGTCTGCGCGAGGGCTATTCCAGCCAGCGGGAAAGACTCAACCAGAGTCGCCATGAGCAGCAGGAACTGACTGGCCAACTGGCCGCGCTCGATCGGCAACTGGAGCAATGGACGCTGCCGGAAGAACTGCGACTCCTGCAGCCGTCCGCGCAGTTGGAGTGGCTGGCACAACGCCTGGACGACCTGGCAGGGCAGCGCCAGCAGCGCCAACGAGACTTCGACCGGCTGATCGCCCGCCAGCGCCAGACCCAGCAATTGCAGCAGGAACTGCGGGCCGCCGAGACGATCCTCCAACAGCGTCAGCAGGCGCTGACGGAACAACGGCAGCGCTACGAACATTTGCAGCAGCAGGTCGAGGAGGACAGCCAGCAATTGCGTCCATTGCTCTCCGACGAGCACTGGCAGCGCTGGCAGGCAGATCCGCTGCGGACTTTCCAGGCCCTCGGCGAGTCCATCGAGCAACGCCGGCAGCAACAGGCGCGGCTTCAGCAGGTCGAACAGCGTCTGCAGGACCTCAAGCAGCGCTGCGATGAATCGAGCTGGCAACTGAAGCAAAGCGACGAGCAACGCAACGAAGCCCGCCAGGCAGAGGAAAGGGCCCAGGCGGAACTCGCCGAGCTGAACGGATGCCTCGGCGCTCACCTGGGCCAGCACGCCTGCGCCCAGGACTGGCAACTATCGCTGGAGCACGCCGCGCAAGCGGCGCAGAGCGCTGTCGAGACGCTCCAGGCGCCCCTGGATTCGCTGCGCGAGGAACAACTGCGACTCGCCGAAGCCCTGGAACACCTGCAGCAGCAACGCCAGCGCCAACAGGAGGAGTTCCAGCGCCTGCAGGCCGACTGGCAGGTCTGGCGCGAACGCCAGGACAACCTCGACGACAGCCGCCTCGACGCCCTGCTCGGCCTTTCCGAGGAACAGGCGACGCAATGGCGGGAGCAATTGCAGCGACTGCAAGAGGAGATCACCCGCCAGCAGACGCTGGAAGCGGAGCGCCAGGCGCAACTGCTCCAGCATCGCCGGCAGCGGCCGGAAACCGACCGCGAGGCGCTGGAAGACAGCCTGCGGCAACAGCGCGAACGCCTGGCCGCCAGCGAACAGGCCTACCTGGATACCTACAGCCAGTTGCAGGCCGACAACCAGCGCCGCGAGCAGAGCCAGGCGCTGCTTGCCGAACTGGAGCGAGCCCGCGCCGAGTTCCGCAGATGGGGCCGCCTGAACGAACTGATCGGTTCGTCCAGCGGCGACAAGTTCCGCCGCATCGCCCAGGGCTACAACCTCGACCTGCTGGTGCAGCACAGCAACGTGCAGTTGCGCCAGTTGGCGCGGCGCTACCGCCTGCAGCGCGGCGGCAGCGAGCTGGGCCTGCTGGTGGTGGACACCGAGATGGGCGACGAACTGCGCTCGGTGTATTCGCTCTCCGGCGGCGAGACCTTCCTGATTTCCCTGGCCCTGGCGCTCGGCCTGGCCTCGATGGCATCGAGCAAGCTGCGCATCGAGTCGCTGTTCATCGACGAAGGCTTCGGCAGCCTCGACCCGGAATCCCTGCAACTGGCGATGGATGCCCTGGACAACCTGCAGGCCCAGGGGCGCAAGGTGGCGGTGATTTCCCACGTCCAGGAAATGCACGAACGGATCCCGGTCCAGGTGCGGGTCCAGCGCGAGGGCAACGGCATGAGCAGCCTGAAGGTGGTCGGCTGAGCCGACCGCCCGGGCGGCACGTCAGAACGGCAGCTCGGTCTGTTCACCCGGAGCATGCGGCGGCTGCTCTTCCCTTTCCGGCCGCAGATGCAGCATCAGCCCGCTGAGCCGGCGTACCTTGCGCCGCACTGCTTCCTCGAACACCCCAGGCAGGCTTTCCACCAGGCTGAACCAGTCGCGGGCGCGGGTGATACCGGTGTACACCAGCTCCTTGGTCAGCACCGGGTTCAGCGCGTCCGGCAGGACCAGCGCGGTATGGGCGAACTCCGAACCCTGCGACTTGTGCACGGTCATGGCGAACACGGTGTCCACCTCGACCAGGCGGCTCGGCAGGACGAAGCGCACGCCGCCGCTACCGTCGTTGCGCGGGAAGGCCACGCGCAGCGCGAAGCGCAGGCTGCCGTCGTCGTTGCGCTCGGGCAGGCGCAGGGCGATGCCGATATCGCCGTTCATCAGCCCCAGGCTGTAGTCGTTGCGCGTCACCAGTACCGGCCGCCCCTCGTACCAGCCGTGATCGGCCTCGATCAGGCCAAGGCGCAGCAGTTCTGCCGCCACCCGCTGGTTCAGTCCTTCCACGCCCCATGGGCCGCGGCGCAGCGCGCAGAGCAGGCGGAAGGCGTCGAAAGCCGTCAGTACCGACTGCGCCCAGCGCTCCCAGGCGCCATCCTCCAGCGCCAGTCCGGCGGCCGGGCGGCCCTCGGCCAGGCGTTGCAGGTAGTGCCGGTAGCCGTACGGCGTGCCCGGCGCCTGCGGATGACCGTCGACGAACAGCCGGGCGAAGGCTGCATCGCGCTCCCCGCGCAGGCGCAGGTCGAAGAGGTCGGCGGGCGGACGGTCCAGCAGCGCGCGCGCGTCGCCGGCCTGTTGCCGGTTGACCAACCGCGCCAGGCGCCCAATCCCGCTGCTCGCGCCGAAGCGCCGGGAATGCCGCAGCATGACGGTCTGTTGCGCCAGCGGATGCGCCTGCGCCGAACCTTCGCGCAAGCCCTGCCAGGTTTCGCCGCTGACCCGCTGCAACCAGGCGCGGGTCTCGGCGCTGTACCAGCCCTCCTCGGCATCCCGGCAGAGATCGCCGAGCACCGCGCCGGCCTCTACCGAGGCCAACTGGTCCTTGTCGCCGAGCAGAATCAGGCGCGCCTGCGGCGGTAGCGCATCGAGCAGGCTGGCCATCATTTCCAGGTCGATCATCGAGGCCTCGTCCACCACCAGCACGTCCAGCGCCAAAGGGTTGTCCCGGTGGTGGCGGAAGTGCCGGGTATCCGGACGGCTGCCAAGCAGACGGTGCAGGGTAGTAACCTCGGCGGGGATCGCCTGCAACACGTCTTCCGCCAGCGGCAGGGCCCGGACCTGCTGGCCGATGGATTCGGAGAGACGCGCCGCGGCCTTGCCGGTGGGCGCCGCGAGGCGGATGCGCAGCGGCTGGCCGGCGGCTACCGCCGGTGCCTGGAGCAGACCGAGCAGGCGCACCACGGTGGTGGTCTTGCCGGTACCGGGACCGCCGGTGATCAGGCTGAAATAGCCGCGGGCCGCCAGGGCACAGGCCAGCTTCTGCCAGTCGGTGACGCGCTGGCCGTCTTCCGTCGGCGCCTGCGCGAACAGCGTGGCCAGGCGCGGCGCCAGGTCTGCGGCCAGGGGCGCCTGCCGACCCAGGCGCTCGCGCAGGGCCAGAGCGATCTCCAGCTCGTGCCGCCAGTAACGACGCAGGTAGAGACGCTGAGCGCAAAGCACCAGCGGCGAGGTCGCCGTCTCGCTCGGCTCGGGATCGCCTGGGCGCTCGTCGACCACCTCCACCAGCGATGACGCCGCCAGGGCCTCGCGCCAGGCGTCGAGGCGCACGCCACGCAGCAGTTGCGACGGCAGCAGCACATCGCGGCCTTCGTCGCCTTCCGGCGGCAGCGACAGTGCCGCGTCAGGCGCGCCGAGGGTCGCCTCCAGGTCCAGGCAGACGTGCCCGTGGCCCAGTTGGTGGCTGGTCAGCGCTGCCGCCAGCAGCACCCGGGGATCGGCCTGCGGCTGCAACTCGACGAGGAAGGCGACGAACGCCCGGTCCAGCGCCCGTAGCCAGCCGCGCGCCACCCACAGGTCGAGCTGGCGCAGCAGGTCGTGGCGTACCGCCAGCGGTTGCGCTACCTGGTCGTCGCGGCCATCGCGGACTTCGCCGGCCAGTTGCTTGAGGGTCGGATTCATCGCTCGGCTCCCGGCTGGCCGCTGAACAGCGCGTCCAGGCGTTCGATCAGTTCCCGCGGCGGGCGCTCGAAGTGCAGGCCCTGGGTCGCCGCGCGGGCGCCGCGGAGGAACAGGTACACGGCGCCGCCCATGTGGCGGTCGTAGTCGTAGTCGGGCAGGCGCGCCTTCAACTGCCGGTGCAGGGCCAGCAGGTACAACACGTACTGCAGGTCATAACGGTTCTCCAGCACCGCGGCGGTCATCGCTTCCGGGCTGTAGGCGCCATCGTCGGCGCCCAGCCAGTTGGACTTGTAGTCGGCCACGTAGAAACGCCCCTGGTGCTCGAAGACCAGGTCGACGAAGCCCTTGAACATGCCATTCAGCAGGGTCGGCGCCAGCGTCGGACGCGCCGCGCCGCCAAGGGTATGGCGCCGGACCAGGGCGTCGATCGCCTCGGCCTGGACCTGGTGGGTGGCGAACCAGAACTCCATTTCCACCTGGTAGGCGACCAGCCCGGCCAGGCTGGTTTCGCCACCGGGCCAGCGCAGCGGTTCGGCGAGATACTGTTCCAGCCACAGATCGAGCGGTTCGGCCCAGTCCTTCCAGCCCCGCAGGTCGCAGCGTCGCGCGACCAGTTCGCGGCGCCGCTGGGCATCGGCGCGCGCCACATCGAAGCCTTCGCGGCCGGCCCATTCGAGCAGCCCGTGGAGGAAGGTGCCGGGAGCCGGTCCGCGCGGGAAGCGATGCAGGTCGTCGCGCATCTCGCTGGCGTGCGCGACCGGCGGCTGTTCGGCGGAACGGCCTTCTTCGTGGAAGGTGGCTTCCTCGGCGCTGATCGGCTCCTGCGATTCGTCGCTCTCCAACGCCTCGTCATCGTCCAGCCCGGCGGAGGCCTGCAATTGCAGGCCGGAATAGCTGGCGACCCACCACTTCTCGCGGCTGCTGCGGCGGGTTTCGCGGGCCTGCCCAAGGCCCTGGCCGCGCCCTGCGACATAGCGTTCGGCGTCCGCCTCGGGGGCCGGCTCGACGACGATCTCCCGGCACTCGCCGCGCAGCGCGGCGAGGCATTGTCCGAGGCCATCGCTGCCGATGGTCGCGCCGCCGGCAAGCAGGTAGCCCAGGGCCCCCTTGTGCAACTCCGGCGACTTGCTGTTGCTCGCCACCAGCGGCGCGATGCCCAGCCACACCGAATGGCGGGCGCGGGTCAGGGCCACGTAGAGCAGGCGCATGTCTTCGCCGAGGCGCTCGTCGTTGGCCTGCTCGTAGGCCCGCGCAGCCTGCTCCTTGCGCCGCGCCAGCTCGATGACCCGCCCTGCAACGCCATCCTCGTGGAAACTTGCCGGCGCGCCGCTGTTGCCGTCCAGCTCCCTCCAGCTGCAGATGAAGGGCAGCAGCACCAAGGGGTATTCCAGCCCCTTGGACTTGTGGATGGTCACCACCTTGATCAGGTCGGCGTCGCTTTCCAGGCGGAGGATCTCTTCGCTCCCCGGACTCTGCACCTGCTCGGCCAGATGGCGAATCAGCGCGTGCTCGCCGTCCAGCTCCACCGCCGCGCGCTGCAGCCACTCGGCCAGGTGCAGCAGGTTGGTCAGGCTGCGCTCGCCATCGGCATGCCGCAGCAGGCGCGCCGGCAGTTCGAAGTCGGCGAGCAGGCGCCGCAGCATCGGCAATACGCCCTGGGCCTGCCAGGACCGGCGATAGTCGCGGAAGCGCAGGACCATCCGTTCCCAGAACAGTTCGTCCTGGTTCAATCGTTCCAGGGTCGCCCAGTCCAGGTGCAGGCTGCGGGTAGCCAGGGCGACCCGCAGCAGCGCATCGGCACCGGGATCGGCGCAGGCGCGCAGCCAGTGCAGCAGGTCGGCGGCCTCCTGGCTGTCGAACACCGAGTCGCGGTCGGACAGGTAGACGCTGGCCAGACGCCGCGCCGCCAACGCGCTACGAATCGCCTCGGCCTCGGCGCGACCGCGGACGAGGATGGCGATATCCGCCGGGCGCAACGCCCGCCAGCCGCCCTGCTCGTCGGCGAAGCCGGCGCGGCCCAGGTCGGCCAGGCTCAGCCAGCGGCGGATGGCGCTGGCGCTGCGCTCGGCCATTTCCTGGCGATACGCCGCGGAGCCGAGCACGCCGGCTTCGGCGTCAAGGTTCCAGAACGTCATCGCCGGCGCCTCGGCACCGTCGATCAACAAACGTTCGGCGCGCCCCTGGGCGTCCACCGCATGGAACGGCACCGGGTTTTCCAGCCCCTCGCGGGCGAAACGGAAGGCGCCGCGCGGATGCTCTTCGGCGAAGGCGAAGCAGCGGTTGGCGGCCGCCACCATGGCGGCGGTCGAGCGGAAGTTCTTGCCGAGGGTGTAATGCCGCCCGCGAGTGGCCTCGCGGGCGCGCAGGTAGGTATGGATGTCGGCACCGCGGAAGGCGTAGATCGCCTGCTTGGGGTCGCCGATCATGAACAGGCCGGTCTCCCGCGCCTGGGGCTCGCCGGGATCGGCGGCGATCCGGTAGATACGCTCGAAGATCCGGTACTGCACCGGGTCGGTATCCTGGAACTCGTCGATCAGCGCCACCGGGAACTGCTCGCGGATCAATTGCGCCAGGCGCTCGCCACCAGGCCCCTGCAAGGCGCGGTCGAGGCGGCTGAGCAGGTCGTCGAAGCCGATCTCGGCACGCCGCTGCTTCTCGACCTCCAGTTCGCGCCCGACTTCGCCCAGCGCGTGCAACAACAGGTGGGGAGCGAGATCGGGACGCTCTTCCTGATGCGCGGCCCAGGCGTCGATGGCCCTTAGCGCGGCATGCTCGGGCGCCACGCGCTTGGCGGTGAGCTTGATCCGGGTCTGGCCGAACTTGCCCAGGTTGGCCGGCTGCTCGCCGCCCTCGCTCCAGTCCGCCAACGCTTGCAGCCAGGCGTCGAAGGTCTCGTCGCTGTCCTTGCCGCGATAGCTGTTGCCGTTCAGGTAGGGACGCAGGTCGCGCAGCAGCGCTTCCAGTTCGACGCGCGCTGCGCGCCAGGCGGCGCGGGCCTGCGCGTCCAGTTGGTCGAGCTGGCGATACCAGTCGCCGCCCTGCTCCAGCAAGGCTGCCAGTGACTCGGGCGCACTCAGCGCCTGGTCGGCGTAGCGGAAGTCGGCGTCCTGCCGCGCCAGCAGCGGCTGCAAGGCCTTGCCCAGCGCCTCCGGCCCACTGTAGCAACTGGCCACGGCTTGCGCCGCCGGAGCCGTCAGGCCGTAGAAGTTGCGCCGCCAGTAGTCCCGCACCACTTCGGCGAGCAATTCGCTCTGGTCGGTTTCCAGGTTCTGGGTGAACAGGCTGCCGCTGTCGAAGGCGTGCTCGCGCAGCATCCGGTAGCACCAACTGTGGATGGTCGATACCGCGGCCTCGTCCATCCACTCCGCGGCCAGGCGCAGCAGGCGCGCGCAGCCCGGCCAGCGCTCGGTGGGATACTGCTGGCGCAACGCGACCAGCAGGCCGTCGTGGCGCTCCTGCGGCTCGGCGAAACAACGCGCCGCTTCGCCCAGGCGGCTGCGGATACGCTCGCGGAGTTCCTGGGTCGCCGCATCGGTGAAGGTCACCACGAGGATTTCCGGCGGGCTCAGCGGCCGGCCGAAAGCGCTCTCGCCGCCATGGTCGAGGACCAGGCGTACGTATAGCAGGGCGATGGTGAACGTCTTGCCGGTACCGGCGCTGGCCTCGATCAGGCGGCTGCCGTGCAACGGGAAATCCAGCGGATCGAGGGCCACGGGCATCTGCTGCTGGCTCATGCCTGCTCCTCCGCGCCACGCCCCAGGGCAGCCAGCAGCGGCGCGTAGAGCTGCTCGGCCCAGTGCGCGAACTCACCGCTGGCGAGCAGCCGGTCGAAGTCCGGATAGACCCGAGCCAGCGCCGGCGAGGCGTCCACCTCGCCCCCCATGCCGAACCCTCCCTCGTAGCGCTTGCGCGCCTCGCGCATGGCTTTCTCGGGCTCTGCGGCGCCACCACTGGCGAGCCAGGCGAAAGCGGTCCGGCAGGCCACCGGCAACGGCTGGCGCATGCCCTGGCGCCAGGCGTCGATCAACTGGTCGAGGTACTCGCCGGCGCGCTCGCTCGGCAACGGCGGAATCTCCAGGGTGCCGGTCTGGCTCACGAGCACGCTGCTCACCGGCTGGCCGAGACGTTGCAGGGCGAGGTGCTGCAACCAGTGGCGTACCAGGCTGTGCCACTTGAAGCTGCGCCCCTCATGGAGCTTGCCGCTGAGCAATTGCAGGCGCGCCAGGCGCCCGGAAGCGTCGCGACGCAAGCCGCCGAGCCAGTCCTCCAGCTCCAGCCCGGACGAATGGCGATGGCGCAACTCCTGCTGCTGCTCGACCGCCTCCGGCCAGCGCTCGATTTCCTGGCGGTAGCGCCAGAGCAGGTCGGGCAGCGGTTGCAGCAAATGGCGCGCGGAGAACTCGCCGAACGCCGCCAGCGGCAGGCGACCCTGTCGCCGCAGTCGCTCGACCTGGGCCTGCAACTGCGCCGGCAGGTCCTCGGCATTCCAGTCCCGCTCGACCCAGCGCTTCATGCGTTCGGTCAGCTCGAATTGCAGCTTCCAGTTATCCAGCGCGTCCAGTTCGAAAGGCTCTTCGTCGTTGCCGGTCAATTGCTCGTCGTCGAAACGCACCTTGAGCCGCTGCTGGAAGAACGCATTCACCGGGTTGGCGATGAACTCCGCCAGCGCTCGCAGCCCCAGCGCGCCCTCCAGCTCCAGCGGCGCCAGGGGCGCTTCGGCGTCGGGAACGCCGATCTCGTCCTCGCGATGGACCTCGCGCCACTCGCGGGCGTAGGTGAACAGGCCATCGACGCCCTGCTCCGGCGCATCGTGAAAATACCGGCGGCTGAACGGCTGCAGCGGATGCTCCTGGGTCAGGGCACGCAGCAGCGCCTCGCCGTCGCCGTCCGGATCCAGGCGCCAGCCGGCCGCCAGGTGATCGCGCAACTGGCCGATCAGCACCGAGGGCGGCCGCTCGCCATTGTCGCGGATACTCCGCCCCACCCAGCTCACGTAGAGTTGCTCGCGCGCCGAGAGCAGCGCCTCGAGCAGCAGGTAGCGGTCGTCCTCGCGCCGCGAGCGGTCGCCGGGGCGGTAGTCGTTGCGCATCAGGTCGAAATCCAGCGGCGACTGCTGGCGGGGGTAGTCGCCATCGTTCATGCCAAGCAGGCAGACCAGCCGGAACGGGATCGCGCGCATCGGCATCAACGTGCAGAAACTCACCGCGCCAGCCAGGAAGCGCTGGTTCAGGCCGCCCTGGTCCAGGCCGCCGAGCCAGGCCTCGCGTATCACGCTGATCGGCAGCGGCTCGGCGAAGGCCGCACAGGCGCAGTGTTCCTGCCAGCGCTCGAGCAGTTGCAGGAGCTGGGTGAGGAGCAGTTCGTCGCGCTCGTCGTGGGCCTCGAAGAACACCGTGAGCAGGGCCTGCAGGCGCTCACCCCACTGCGCCGGGGTGGCCGGTTCGGCCAGCTCCGCGTAGGCCACCTCGAGGCGCTCCAGCAGCACAGCCAGCGGGCCTGCCAGGGCGGCGTCCAGGCCACCGACCTCATCGTAGGGCTGGATGCCTTGCAGGGCCGCGCCTTCGCCGACCGCGTAGCCGAGCAGCATGCGCCGCAGACCGAAGCGCCAACTGTTGCCCTCCAGTCCCGCTGGCAGGCCGAGACGCTCGCGCTGCGCGGCATCCAGCCCCCAGCGCACGCCGGCGCCTTCGATCCAGCGGTGCAGGGTCGCCAGGTCGGCCTCGTCGACGCCGAAACGCCGGCGCAATGCCGGGACGTCCAGCAGGTCGAGGATCTCGCTCACGGCGAAACGGCTGTCGGGCAGTTTCAGCAGGTGCTCCAGGGCGATCAGCAGCGGCTCGCGACCGCGCTGTCCCTGGTCGGCCAGGGTATAGGGAATGAAGCGCTGGTCGTCGCGCGGCACCTGGCCGAACACCGCCTCGATGTGCGGTGCGTAGGCGTTGATGTCGGGGACCATGACGATCACGTCGCGCGGCTTCAGGCTCGGATCGGCGTTGAAGCGGGCGAGCAACTGGTCGTGGAGGATCTCCACTTCGCGCTGCGCGCTGTGGGCCACATGGAAGCGGATCGAGGCGTCGCTCCGCGGCGCCACCGGCGGCCAGTGCTCGCGGGTTTCCGCCAACGGGCGCAGTTCGAGGATATCGTCCTGCAACTGGCCGAGCAGCCCGTGCGGGGCCTCCTCGCTGAACAGGTCGATGCGCCCGCCGTTGACCTCGCCGAACAGGTTCCGATAGCTGTCCGGGTCGTCGTAGCTGTCGAGCAGGTTGATGTAGTCGCGGCCCTGCTTGCCCCAGGCCGCCAGCAACGGCTGGGCATGCTGGTGCTGGCGGTCCTCGTCGAGGTCGGCGGGGACGCCGGCGCGGCGCTGCTGGCGGCGGTACTCGTGGCGCAACAGGTCCTTGTCGGCGACGATGTCGGCCCAGTGGTGGCGACAGGGGTTGTGCACGCAGAGCAGCACCTGGCTGAACCTGGCCAGGGCGGCCAGCGCCTCGAGGGTCTGCGCCGGCATCGAGGAAATCCCGAACACCACTACTCGTCGCGGCAACGCGCGCGGCGCCGCGCTGGCGAAGCGCAGCGCCTCGATGAAGCGCCGGTGCACGCCGGAGCGGCTGCGGGCCAGGCTATCGGCACCGACGTCGGCGAGCAGCGCGCGCCACAATTCGGCCTGCCAGCGCTCGTCGGCACCGAGCGGGCGCGCCTGCCCGTTCGCCGTGCGCAACTGGTCGCGGCCCTGGCTCCAGTCGTCGAGCCAGTCGCCGCGATAGACCTGGTACTGGTCGAACAGGTCGGCCAGGCGCTCGGCCAGTTGATGACGCTTGCGCAGGTCGGCATCGTCGGCGAGGAAACGTTGCAGGGTGCGGAACTCGGGACGCTCCAGCAATCCGGGAAGCAGACGCATCAGGCGCCAGGTCAGCGGCGCCTTGTCCAGTTCGGAAACCTCGGGAATGCTTTCGCGGCCCAGCACCGCGCGATAGGCCTGCCAGAGGAACTGCGCCGGCAACTGCACCTCCAACGCCGCGGCGATGCCGCCACCGCCGCCACCGTCCTCGCGGGGATCTTCGGCCAATGCCAGCTTCAACCATTGGGCGATGCCGTTGCTGTGCACCAGGACCCGCTCGCTTTCCAGCGGCGCCAGCGGATAGCGGCGCATCCAGGAAACGGCGAGGTCGCGCAGGTCGTCCAGGCGATTGCCGTGGACGATCATGAATCCGGGCGTGAGGGCGGTGGTTCCCAAGGGTTCTGGCATCGGTACGGCTATTCCTGGCGCAAGGCTCTGGCGAAAGAGGTCAGGATCGGGCGGCGACGAAGCGTCGTTCCAGTTCGAGGCTGTCGGCCATGCGGAAATCGCTCCAGCGCTCGCTCAGGCCGAGATGGCTGTCCGCCTGGCAATCCGGGGCACTGGCGCAACGGCGGGTGAAGGTGTTGACCACCTCGACCATCTCCTCGCGCTCGGCGCCGACCAGCAGCGCCGCGTGCGCCAGCACCACCGGCCGGCCGGCGCCGTTGCGCCGCCAGCGTTGTGCGGTCCCGGCGAGCTTGCGCCCATCCAGGGTGACATTGTAGCGGCCGTCGCAGAAGGAACCGGCCACGGCGCCCACGCCGGCGTCCAGGCCGCGCTCGCGGAGCCAGTCGCAGATCGGCTGGCACAGCCGCAGGTAGGCGGTTTCGATACGGGTCTGCTCGTTGTCGCCGGGCCCCAGCGCATAGGACAGGGCGATGTTCAGCACGCCCGGCGATTGCGGCACCGGCTCGCCGCCGGTATCGCGCAGCAGCACCGGCCAGCCGCGTTCGGCGACCGCTGCGCTGGCCGGCGCGAACCCTTCCAGGCGCTCCATCCGGCGCGGCATGACCAGCGCCCGATCGCACGGCTGCCAGAGCAACAGGCCATGCTCGCGGGCACCGCCACACACCTCGTCGAGCAGGGCGCGCTCGGCGTCCAGCCCATCCTGCACGGAAAACACTTCGACCACGATTCTTCCTCTTCCAGGCTGGCACGGCTCGGCTCCCACGCGGGGAGCGCTGCCTATGATAGCCAGTGGCGGCGCCTCCGTGCGCCGTAATCGCGAGGAAGTTGCCGGGAAATCAGCAGGTTGCCGAGCGCAGGCGGGCCGGGCGGCGCTGCCAGAACTCGGCCAGCAGGACCCCGGCCAGGGTCAGCGCGCCGCCGACCAGGTGATGGACGGTCAGGCGCTCGCCGAGCACCAGGGTGGCGATGCAGGCGGTGATGATCGGCAGCAGGTTGAAGAACAGCGCCATCCGGCTCGGCCCGAGACGGGCGACACCGTGCATCCAGGCCAGCGCGGCGACGATCGAGGCGAACAGCGCGGCGTACAGCACCAGCGGCAGGTTGGCGGCGTTCAGGCCGGTGCGCGGCGACAGCAGGTACAGCGGCAGCAGGGCGAGGATCGCCACCAGCACCTGCAGGTAGAGCAGTTGCATGGCCGGCAGCTTCAGGCTCCATTTCTTCAGCAGCACGCTGTACACCGCATAGGCCAGGGTGGCGACGATCATCATCGCGTCGCCGAGGTTCACTCCATGCTCCAGCAAAGCGCCGAGATGGCCCTGGGAAATCACCAGCACCACGCCGGCCAGCGACACCAGCGCGCCGAGCAGCGCCCCGGCGTTCAGCCGGTGGGCCAGGATGCTGCTGGCCAGGCCCAGCGACATCAGGGGCATCAGCGACAGGATGATGCCCATGTTGGTGGCGCTGGTCAGCGCCGCCGCGTAGTAGGCCAGGCTCTGGTAGACGGCCATGCCGAGCAGGCCGAGGACCACGAACCTGCCGAGGTTGGCGAGGATGTAGCGGCGGTTGCGCAGCACCGGGCCGAGCATGAAGGGCGTCAGCGCCAGGCCGACCAGCAGCCAGCGGAAGAAACCGATCTCGGCGGGCTGGATGATCCCCACGGCGAGCTTGTTGACGACGGTGTTGCCGGCCCAGATGAACACGGCCAGCAGGGGAAACAGGTATTGCATGGGGGTTCCGCACTATGAAAAAGGAATACGCGGCCATTCTGAGCCAGTCCGAATACAGACGTATAATGAATTCCAGACAAACCACCCGTAGGTTCGGACATGTCGACCACCACCCTGCTGCGCCTTCCCGATCTCCAGGGGCAGTCTTTCGACGTCTATTTCCGCTATGACGAGTTCGGCGCCGACACCCATTCGCCGCCGCACACCCACGCCTGGGGCCAGCTCAACTATGCAGCCCATGGCGTGATGCAGCTGGAGATCGACGGCCAGCGCTTCCTCTCGCCTCCGCAATACGCGGTATGGATACCACCGGAGCGGGTGCACAGCTGCTACAACAGCCAGGCCATCGTCTACCGCTCGCTGTACCTCTCCGCCGAACTGTCACGACGCCTGCCGGCGACACCCTGCACCCTGGCGATCAGCGCGATCCTCAAGGCAATCCTCTCGGACTTCGCCGAGCGCGGGGTCAACCTGCCGACCTCGGCGCAGGACCTGCGCCTGGCCCGGGTCGTCATGGACCAGTTGGAATGCGCCCAGCCCCACGACGACTACCTGCCCTACAGCCGTACCCCGGCGCTGCGCGAGGTGCTCGACGCACTGCAGGCCGAGCCGGGCGACAACCGCTCGCTGGCGCAATGGGCGCAGCAGGTGCACAGCACCGAGCGAACCCTGGCCCGACACTGCCAGCGCGAACTGGGCATGACCTTCGGCGAATGGCGCCAACGCCTGCGCTTCCTCGCGGCCATCGAGGCGCTGGAAGCCGGCAGGGGGATCCAGCAGATCGCCTTCGACCTCGGCTACAGCAGCCCCTCGGCGTTCATCTCGATGTTCCGCCGGCTGGCCGGCACCACGCCGGAACAATACCGCCTGGCCAGCCGCGCCCAGGACATGCCGATGCTGTAACCCGCCGTGCATGCGATGCGGCTATGCTCGCAGCAGCCGCCATCCGGAGTTCGCATGCCAACCGCCAGCCGCCATCCCGACACTGCCCTCGCGGTGTTCCTCGCCTTCCTCAAGCTGGGCTGCAGCGCCTTCGGCGGGCCCATCGCCCACCTCGGCTATTTCCGCGACGAGTTCGTCCGCCGCCGCGGCTGGCTGAGCGAAAGCAGCTACGCCGACCTGGTCGCCCTCTGCCAGTTCCTCCCCGGCCCCGCCAGCAGCCAGGTCGGCATGGCCCTCGGCCTGGCCCGCTGCGGCTACCCCGGCGCCCTCGCCGCCTGGCTCGGTTTCACCCTGCCCTCGGCGCTGCTGCTGGTACTCTTCGCTCTCGGTCTGGGACGCTGGGGCGCGCTGTTGCCCGAGGGCGTGCTGCATGGCCTGAAGATCGCCGCGGTGGCGGTGGTGGCCCAGGCGGTCTGGGGCATGGGCCGCAGCCTGTGTCCGGATCGCCCGCGCCTGGCGCTGATGGCGCTGTCCTGCGCGAGCGTGCTGGCCTGGCCCACGGCCTGGGCCCAGGTCGCGGTGATCGCCGGTGCCGGCCTGGCCGGCCTCGCCCTGTTGAAAACGGAAGCCGGGGAAGGCCACGAGCGGCTGCCGAACGCCATTGGCTACCGCGGCGCGCTGCTGCTCCTCGCCCTGTTCGCCGTGCTGCTGGTCTGCCTGCCGCTGGCCGCGCGCCTCTGGCCGGAACACTGGCTGCGCCTGCTCGATGCGTTCTACCGGGCCGGCTCGCTGGTGTTCGGCGGCGGCCATGTGGTGCTGCCGCTGCTACAGGCGGAAGTGGTGCCCAACGGCTGGGTCGACGGCGATACCTTCCTCGCCGGCTACGCGGCCGCCCAGGCGGTACCGGGCCCGCTCTTCACCTTCGCCGCGTTCCTCGGCGCAGCCTCGGGCCCGGCGCCGAACGGCTGGAGCGGCGCGCTGCTGTGCCTGCTGGCGATCTTCCTGCCGTCGTTCCTGCTGGTCGCCGGTGCCTTGCCATTCTGGGAACGCCTGCGCCACGAACGCCGGGTACGGGCAACGCTGGCCGGGGTCAACGCGGCGGTGGTCGGCCTACTGCTGGCGGCGCTGTACCAGCCGCTCTGGACCGAAGGCATCCTGCGCCCGGCCGACTTCGCCCTGCTGCTCTTCGCCCTGCTGGCCCTGCTCGCCTGGAAGACGCCACCCTGGCAAGTGGTGCTCGCCTGCGCCGTGGCCGGCGGCCTGATCGCCGCAGCCGGCTAGCCGTTTAAGGCCAGGCTCAGCCCCTGCGCCGCCGGCGCGGCCGCCTTGCCCGGCTCCGCGCCCTCCGGCCGATAGCCGAGGCGCAGGCCGCCCCAGTGCTTGCCGTGGATGAAGATCGGCACCGAAAGATCGTGCATCAGCTCGCCGGTGTCACGGGTGTAGGTCTGTAGCAACAGCGGCTGCTGGTGGCTGCCGCAGCGAATCCCGGTGCGGTCGTTGAACAGGCGCTTGCTGCGGCTGCGCAACGCGTCCGTCTGCGGGTCGCCGCTGGGCGGATGGGCGAAGGCGCGATTGTGGGTGGGCACGTAGCCTTCGGGAGTACAGGCGATGGCGAATACCAGGTTGCGGTTGCGCTCCAGCAACTGCTCCTGGATGCCCGGCAGGACCTGGTCGGTGTAGCTGTCGAAGCGGGTCCGGTACTTGGTCGGCTGGGTATTGGGCAACGGCTGGTAGCTGCGGTCGAACAGGTCGTCGAGGTCGATGCGCCCGCTGCGCACGTCCTCCTCGAAGCGAGCGGCGATAGCCGCCGCGCCCTCCCGGGCGAGGTCGTAGACCGACTGGTGGTAGGCGTCCAGGCTGACCTCGGCGAGGCGCTCGCTGATCACCTCGGCCTGGTTCTCCAACTGGCTGGCGGCTTCGCCGAGGCGCAGGGTCTGTTCCTCGCTGGCGCTGAGGTCGCCGCGCACTTGCTCGACCGCGGCGAACAGGCTGGCGAGTTGGCTGCGGTTGATCTCGGCGCCCTGGGCGATCTCGGTAATCTGGCTCTCCACCCCGGCCGCCAGTTCGGCAATGCCTTCCAGTTGCCGACCGGTCAGCTCGACCTGGCCGACCCCTTCGCCCAACTCTTCGGAAAGCTGGCGGATCTGCTCGACCACCTCGCTGGTCTGGCGCTGGATCTCGGCGACCATCTGGCCGACTTCCTCGGTGGCCTCGGCGGTACGTCCGGCCAGGCCGCGCACCTCTTCGGCAACCACCGCGAAGCCGCGCCCGTGCTCGCCGGCGCGGGCCGCCTCGATGGCCGCGTTGAGGGCCAGTAGGTTGGTCTGGCTGGCGATGCCCTGGATCACCAGGGTGACCCGCTGGATGTCCTCGCTGCGCTGGTTCAGCGCCTCGATCGCCTCGCGGCTGGCGCCCATCCGCTCGCTGAGCCGATGCATGCGCTCGATGGTCGAGGCCAGCAGCACCTGGCCCTCGTCGCTGCCGGCGCGCGCCCGGGTGGCGGCGTCCATGGCCTGGCGCGCCAGATTGGAGGTGGCGCGCTCGGTGTGGATCATCACTTCGGCGCTGCCGACGATCTGTTCGGCGGCGTCGAGCTGGGATTGCAGCTTCTCCGCCAGGCGCTTCACCGAGAACGCCACGCCGGCGGCCGACAAGGCGTTCTGGCTGGTGTTATGGGACAGGTCGCGAGCCAGCCGGGCGATGTCGGGCTCGCCGACGGTCGCCACCGCTGTGCGGTTGCCGGGAAGCAGCCAGGGCAACCAGAGCAGCGCCACGCCGAGCGGCAGTGCCAGGTACAGCGGCAGCCAGCCATGCCGGGCGCCGACCAGCAGGAGAACCAGGGCCAGGCTCTGCAACAGGCAGACGAAGAGGATGCGGGAACGAGCGGGCTGCATGAGTAAATCTCCGGCCTCCGGGGCGTTGCGTCATGACCCTGGGGTCGGACGGGCGGCGGGGCTTCTTTATTTGACTTGTAGTCCGGTTTGTAGCCCGCCCCCGGAAGCGCCGCCATCGTTCCTTAGTGGTATGGCCAATGGCTGGCATTCGACTAGCGCAGGCCGCGACGAAAAGCGGAGAACGCCCCATCCGCGTCGGCCAGGCCTTGATCCATGGGGGCTTCACCGCATTTCCAGGGGACGCTCGAAGAACTTCCGTCCTGCCGTCCGTCGGCCGACACCGTATGACAAGCCCGGAGCCCACGTTATAATTCCGCGCCCATTTACAGCCGGTAGCGGTCGACTAGACTCCCAACCGGCGCTGGCCGGACCCCGCTTCCGCCCAGCCTGGTCGCTATCGGGCCCGCTCTTTTTGGACTCAGGACCACCCGTGACGAAAGACGAATTGCGTGCCGCGCTGGCGCGCGAGGAACAGCGTTACAAGGACGTGTACGGCGGCGAAGTGACGCTTTATGCCGCCCAGCCGGAACCCGACCGCAAGCCCTGGCGCAAGCGCCCAACCGTTCAGGATCAGGCGTTCGACAGAGAACTGCAGAAGATCGAAGAAGAGCGTCTCAAGGCCGGGCAGGAAGCAGCGAACCCCATTCCATTTACCTCCAACCGACAGGAGAGCGACGGATAACGAAGCGTTTCAATCTGTTTCGTTTTTCCCGCAAAGCCCGATGCGACGGGGCGTTGCCCGCGACAATGGCAACCTTCCGGAGTTCCAGACGGATAAAAACGCATCTGGCATAATCGCCGCCCCGTCTCTGACCGGTTTCTCACATGTTCGATCTTTTCAGCGGGCTCGATGCCTGGGTGGGTATCAGCCTGGTGCTGGCCCTGGCCTTCGTCCTCACCTTCGAGTTCATCAACGGCTTCCACGACACTGCCAACGCGGTGGCCACCGTCATCTACACCAAAGCGATGTCCCCCTACCGGGCGGTGATGCTCTCCGGTGTGTTCAACTTCCTCGGCGTACTGCTCGGCGGTGTCGGCGTGGCCTACGCCATCGTTCACCTGCTGCCGGTGGAGCTGCTGATCAACGTGAACACCGGCCATGGCCTGGCGATGGTCTTCTCCCTGCTCGCCGCCGCCATCGCCTGGAACCTCGGCACCTGGTACTTCGGCATCCCGGCCTCCAGCTCGCACACCCTGATCGGCTCGATCCTCGGTGTCGGCCTGGCCAATGCGCTGATCACCGACGTGCCGCTGGCCGAAGGGATCAACTGGCAGAAGGCGATCGACATCGGCCTGTCGCTGATCTTCTCGCCGCTGGCCGGCTTCATGGTCGCCGCGCTGGTCCTGCTCGGACTGAAGTGGTGGCGTCCGCTGTCGAAGATGCACAAGACCCCGGAAACCCGTCGCGAACTCGACGAGAAGAAGCACCCGCCGTTCTGGAACCGCCTGGTGCTGGTGCTTTCCGCCATGGCGGTGAGCTTCGTCCATGGCTCCAACGACGGCCAGAAGGGTATCGGCCTGATCATGCTGGTACTGATCGGCATCGTCCCGGCCAAGTTCGTCCTCGACCTGAACAGCACCACCTACCAGATCGAGCGCACCCGCGACGCCGCCCTGCACCTCAGCCAGTTCTACCAGCGCCACACCGATACCCTCGGCGACATGCTGGCCCTGGGCAAGAGCAATGGCAGCGAGATGCCGCAGTTCTACCGCTGCGATCCGAAACAGACCGAGCCGACCATCAACGCGCTGCTTCGCGACCTGCGCGGCGTGCCCAGCTACAACGACCTGGACGCCGACGAGCGCGTGCAGGTGCGTCGCTACCTGCTGTGCCTGGACGACACCGCGAAGAAGGTCGGCAAGCTGTCCGACCTGCCGGCGCGGGAGAAGGCCGACCTGGAGAAGCTACGCAAGGACCTGACCGCGACCACCGAATACGCGCCGTTCTGGGTCATCATCGCGGTGGCCCTGGCTCTCGGCATCGGCACCATGGTCGGCTGGAAGCGCGTGGTGCTCACCGTCGGCGAGAAGATCGGCAAGCAGGGCATGACCTACGCCCAGGGCATGAGCGCGCAGATCACCGCCGCCGCCGCCATCGGCATGGCCAACATCTACAGCCTGCCGGTGTCCACCACCCACGTGCTGTCCTCCGGCGTGGCCGGGACCATGGTGGCGAACAAGAGCGGCCTGCACGGCGGCACCGTGCGCAACATCCTGATGGCCTGGGTGCTCACCCTGCCGACTTCGATGGCGCTGTCCGCCGGTCTGTTCTGGCTGGCCTCGCAATTCATCTGAGCCGCCTCGCCGGTTGAAAAAACGCCTGCTTGTCCGCAGGCGTTTTTTTTCCTGCCGCGCTCCCGCCGACGTCATCCGTCCGCCTCGGCGGGCAGCGCCGCCAGCGGCAAGCGAACCACGAACAACGCACCCTCCCCCTGGTTGGCCGCCGTCAGGCTACCGCCCATGTTGCGCACCAGATCGTGGCTGACCGAAAGACCCAGGCCGGTACCCTTGCCCTCCGCCTTGGTGGTGAAGAAGGGTTCGAATATCCGCTCCAGCAGGAGCGGTTCGATCCCACCGCCGTTGTCGTGCACGTGCAATTCGACCCAGCCCGGTTCGCGGCAGGCCACCTGCTCCAGGCGAATGCGCCGGCTGGCCAGGTCAAGATTGCCGAGCAGGGCATCGCGGGCGTTGGCGAGCAGGTTGATGATCACCTGCTCCAACTGGTCCGCCTGCCCTCGCACCACCATCCGCTGCGTCGGCGCCGGGCACTCCACCTCGATGGCGTGCTGACGCAGCCCCTCGCCGAGCAGGCCCAGGGCGCCTTCGAAGGCGGTATAGGGGTCGAACGGCAGCGCCTCCAGCGCCGACTTGCGGCTGAACACGCCGAGGTGGCTGACCAGGCGGTCGACGCGCAGGACCTGGGCATCCATGCGCTCCAGTTTCTCGCCCAGGTAGTCGCCGTCGAGGCCGACGCTGTTCATCCGCTGGCGCATGTTGAACAGGGTCATGCGCAGCACGTGCAGCGGCTGCTTCACCTCGTGGGCGAGGCCGCTGACCATCTCCCCCAGGCTGGCCATCTTGGCGCCTTGCGCCAGTTGCTGCTGGGCCCGGCGCACCGGCGTGTTGTCGCGCCCCACCGCCTGTACCTCGCACAATTCGCCACGGGCGTCGAACAACGGCCGCTCGGCCCACACCAGCCAGAGAAAACGTTGCCCCGGCAGGTTGAAGCGCAGCTCCGGCACCTCGCTGGCGCCCTCCCGCGGCGAGCCCAGCAGACGCGCGCGCAAGGCGCTGGCGTCTTCCGCCGCCAGCCACTCGTCGAGCCGGCGACCGACCAGGCGCTCCGGGCTGGTCGCGAGGCTATCGGCGAAGGTCCGGTTCACGTAGGTCAGCACCAGGTCGGCGGTATAGCGACAGATCAGCGCCGGCGAATCCTCCACCAGGACCCGGTAGCGTTCCTCGCTCTCGGCGATACGCTGTGCCGCCAGGTGCTGCTCGGTCACGTCCAGCCACAGGCCCACCGCCTCGCTGGGCAGGCCCTGGGCATCGCGCAGCAGCTTGGCTTCGTCGTAGAGCCAGTGCCAGTTGCCCTGGCCATCGGCGAGGCGATAGCGGGTCTTCACCCGGCCCTCGCGAAGCAACTCGCGGCCACGGGCGAAAAAGGCCTCCAGGTCGTCCGGATGCACCCGTTCGGCGAGCGCCTGCCAACTCTGTCCCTGCAAGTCGAGGCCGAGCAGGTTGCTCGCGCTTTCGCTGTAGAACTCCGGCACCAGGTGCCCCTGCTCGACCCGCTGGACGTAGATCACCACCGGCGCGCTGTCGATCAGGCTGCGCAGCCGCGCGTGGGCCGCCTGTGCCCGTTCCTCCTGGCGCCGGCCTTCGCTGATGTCGAGCAGCACGCCGGACAACCCCAGGGCACTGCCGCGTCCCAGCGGCCGGCCCTCGATGCGCAGCCAGCGGCGCTCGCCGCGGCTATCCGGCTGACGCAGGCAAAGGTCCTGGGCCAGCGCCTGGCCGCTGCGCAGGCTGGCACGCAGGCGCAGGCCGAGCTCGTCGGCGTCCGCCGGTTGCAGCAGGCCCTGCAGGTGTTCCAGCGGCACCCGACGATACTCGCCGGTCAACCCCAGGCTGTCGTGCAAGGCCGGCGCCAGTTCGAAGAGTTCCTGCTCCGCCCAGTAACGCCACCAGCCGCCGCCGATCATCTCCTGCAACAGCCCCAGCTTGCGCGAACTGTCGTGCTGCTCGTGGAGTTCGCAGCGGTCCGCCACCTGGTTCGCCAGCAGTTCCGCGAGGTATTGCCAGTCCTGCGGCGCGGGCCCCTGGGCGAGCTGCTCCAGCGACATCGGCCGCACCAGCAATGCCCCCAGGCGGCCACCGCGCATCGCCGCCGGCACCAGGTAGAGCGCGTCCTCGCCGATCTGCCGGAGCAGCGTCGAGGCGCCTTCGCCACGGCGTAGCAAGCGCGCCCCCGCCCCTTCGCGCAGGTCGTCGTCGGCGAGTTGCAGGGTCGGTCGCAGCAAACTGTCGCTGCCAGGCCGCACATGACTGGCGAAGACCGTGCAGAAACCCTTGCCGTCGCCCAGCAGCAGGGCGATAGCCTGCATCTGGAACGCGCCGGAGAGCGATTCGAGAATCTCCTGGACCGCCTCCGCCAGGTGCCCGTGGGAGACATGGCGCAGACGCGAAAGGATCAGCTTGCCCAGGCTCAGGCTCTGCAACTGGTGCTGCTGGCTGTCGGACTGCCAGTTGAGGTCGGAGATGTCCATGCCCAGCAGCAGGGAGCGTCCCAGGCCGTCGAGCGGCTGCATCGGCTGGAAACGACAGGTCAATGGCGCGGCGGCATCGCTGCGCAGCGTCAGGTCGAGACGCTCGCCCCGGCGCAGGCCGGCCAGCGTCGGCGCACCGGGGGCGCGCCGCTCCAGATACTCGGCGAAAGGCCGCGGCTGTTCGCCAAGCCCATGGGCGCACTGCAGACGATACGCCTGCCGCCCGCCGACCCGGATCACGCGGTCCTGTTCGTCCATCTCGAAACACAGGTCCCAACTCCTCAGCGAAGCGCTCCAGAGGGAGGGGCCTTCCTGCGAAAAGGGTTCCGGCCTCTCGGCCTCGGCGGACGACGAGCGGGAAAATTCGAACATGCGACCACCTCACAGCAACAGGTTGGCACTCGCCTTCAGCGTCTGCGGCAGGTTGGGAATCGCGCCGATGCCGGGGAAGCTCAGCACGGGGATGATCGCCTTGCCCGGATCGCCGTACGGGTACTGCACGCAGACCTCGATCCGCGACGTGGCGCTGACGTAGTCGGCGTACTGGCCATTACCGGCACAAGGCTGGAGGTTCGCCCGCCAGGCCGCCGGCATCCAGTCCAGGCGTGCGAGCAACTCGTCCCTGGCACGGGCTTCGGCGAGGCTCTCGTAGCCCGCATCGGAGGGATCGACAGCGATCGCCGCACGAGCCCCCACGGCAGCGGCATCGTTGAACGACTGCAACATGAGCAAAGGAATGCTGTAGCTGATCAGGCCGTAGACCAGCGCGAAAAACAGCAGGAAGATCGCTGTGAATTCGATGGCGACGGCGCCGTGCTGGCGTCGCCGGGAAGCTTTTCCGAGCATGAGCTGACATCCCCGATCCGCATCCTTAATACTAGTCGTCATTCGCTCCGCCAACGTTACTGAAAAGGTATTAATCCAGATGTCGAAAAAAGGCTGAAGAACAGGATGGAGCAATTAGCACTGGCCTTGTGGGCAAGCGTTTGCGGATATCAGGACATCAAACGTTTGCGCGTCTCCAACTGGCTTATCCTGGGCGGATTTCTTATTTCCTTTGTTTATTTATATGTGAAAGAGTCAAGCCTGACCGGCGCTACGGTTAATATGGCAATGACCGCACTTTTTATAGGCGTCTGCCTCAGCCTTCCCGGCTACCTTCTCGGCAGGCTCGGCGCTGCCGACGTCAAGTACCTGGCCGCACTGGGGCTGGCCAGCGACCCACTTACGGTGCTCTATAGCCTGGCCTTCGGCTGCCTGCTGTGCATCGCTCTATTCATCCTCGTAAAATTATTCAAACGTTCGGTAGAAAAGCCCGCAATGAATGAAGAAGTTCGCCTTCGAAGGGCACCGTCAAAAAACAAGTCATTCCCTTTTATATTTGCCATGGGCGCCGGCCTTTTGGCACATCTGATTATCAGTAAAATTATCTGAGTAAACTTGCGGAAAACCTCACTTAGCGACTATATGCTTATGGCTAATACCATTCGGTATGGCTGCATTCCAATGCACGTCCCCCTGTTAAAAACACAATAAGCGAATGGAGCGTATGACCATGGACAAACCGGCCTCGCGGCATTTCAGCGTCTTGATCATCGATGATGAACCCCAGGTGACCTCGGAACTCCGCGAACTGCTGGAAAACAGTGGCTACCGTTGCGTAACCAGCACCCACCGGGAGTCGGCGATCGCCAGCTTCCAGGCCGACCCGAACATCGGCCTGGTCATCTGCGACCTCTACCTGGGGCAGGACAACGGTATCCGCCTGATCGAGAGCCTCAAGGAAGTCGCCGGCAACGGCAGGTTCTTCGAATCGATCATCCTCACCGGTCACGATGGCCGCCAGGAAGTGATCGAGGCCATGCGGGTCGGCGCCGCCGACTACTACCAGAAACCGGTGGCGCCGCAGGAACTGCTGCATGGCCTCGAACGCCTGGAGAACCGCCTGCACGAGCGCGTCCGCAGCCAGTTGAGCCTGAGCCACGTCAACCAGCGCCTGGAATACCTCGCCGAATCGCTGAACTCGATCTACCGCGATATCCACAAGATCAAGTACGAGGTACACGGCAACAGCCAGCCGAGTGCCCTCAAGAGCGAAGACAGCCAGCCGTCCGCGCCGCCGGCGTCGGTCGCGGAAAGCCAGGTGTCCCCGAGCAATCCGCTGTTCGGCAAGCTGTCGCCCCGCCAGCAGGCGGTGGCGCGGCTGGTGAGCAAGGGCCTGACCAACTACCAGATCGCCTACGAACTGGGCATCACCGAGAACACGGTGAAGCTGTACGTCTCCCAGGTGCTGCGCCTGATGCATATGCACAACCGCACACAGCTGGCGCTGGCCCTGTCGCCTGCGGCGATGCAGCAGGGCAGCGGAGCGGTGGTGCACTGACAGGCGCGATGGCCCGGCGGACCTGCTAGATCAGCAGTTCCGCCCTGCCGACATCGACCTTCAGAATCTCCGCGTCGATGTATCCAAGTTGTACCCCCAGCAAGGGCAGGACCAGATTCAGGATCGGCGTCAGCAGCCCATCGACCAGAGGTGCCACCACGGAATTCACGATGAGGTCGGTGAGCGCCGTCGAGCCGCACAGCAAAGGCAAGCACAGTCCGAGCACCACGGGATTGACGTTGATGCTGGTTTTCAGGGTACTGGCGAGAAAGCCGCTTTCCGGCAACCTGCGGCTCTGGACGAGATCGGAACCGTCGGCTTTCACGTTGAATCGCGTATCGCCCGAGCTGCCGGCGATCGAGGTATCGAGCTTGAGATCCAATCGCACCAAGCCGCCAAGCACCAGAATCGAGCCGACCTGATCGATGTTGGCCGGACTGCCGATCTTTATCGTCGCTCCGCTGCTTCTCCAACCGAAGTCCAACGCGGTATCCGGGCGGGTACAGGCCATGCTTTTCAGCCAGACGGCTCCCGACGCGCCTTCGATGGCCAGTTGCAGTTTCGTGGTGGCGAGAATGGACAGGAACCCGGAATCGATGTCCGCCGTAAGTCGTACCTGGGACTGGCGCACCTCCGTGCGCCAGGCGCCGCTCTCATCCTGCCCTGGCGGCCCGGAGACGATCCTCTTCGGCTCTACGACCGTGAGCCGTGCGTTGGCCAATCCGGGGATGCCCAGGTTCACGGCGACCGCGGAATTCTTGTTGGCGACCTGGGCAACCGCCATGATGAGATCCAGCGCATTGATCGCCGTATCCAGCTGCGACATGCTGTTCACCTCGCCGGCGCTCAGCCCCAGCAAGTCTCCCAGTTTCAACGTGGCCGACTTTACCCCCACCAATTGCGTTCTCAGGGCCTCGACCGAGGCTACGCCGTTCTTCGCCAGGACGTTCACGCTGGCGGCGAGTACCTGCTGCAAGCCGACGTTGGTATTCAACAACTGTTCGATGGTCCCCAGGCTGGTATCGACCCCGACCAAGCCCATTCCATTCGGGCCGAGAATGTCCAGCACACTGAGCTTCGCGTCGGCGATACCGTTGTAGGCCGCCGCCGAGAGATCGATCTGGGTGCCCAGCAATCCGCTCAGGATGGGGTTGAGCAACGCCGATTGGCCACTGTTCACGCTGGCCAGCCCCGTGCCTGCGGAAATCGTGGCGTTCGGCAGGCGTCGCGCCACGGCCTCTGCGCGGAGATCGACGTTGGCATTGCCGCCGCCGAACAGTCCCCCGAGGTTGGCGACCAGGCTGCCGGGAACGCTCTTGGTCACCTCGACGTGCACCGCCTCGTTGGCGGCAGCCGCGTTCGACGCGCTGGCTATGAAACTGCGCAGGCCGCCGGCACTCAGCACGCCGCCGACCTCCGCCGACAGGCTGGAGCCGGCGGCGTCCGCATCGAACCCGTTGAGCATCGCGCTGGCCTTGGCGAAAGACGTCGCCTGGGCAGAACTCTGGTCGCCGCACAAGGCTCCCTGGGAGGCACTCTCCAGCGCCGCCACGTCCGCCACTCGCTGCAGGTTGCGCTGCTCCAGGTAGAGCCGCCCGGTATCCACCACCAGCAACAGGCAGATCAAGGCCAGCAGCAGGGTGGTCGCCGCCAGGATGCCGATCGCCCCACGCTGTCTTGCAGGCCATCCGTTCATGCCCTGCCCCTCCGCCAGGAACCGTCAGTTCTTGCTCTCGCCGAAGCCGCGATCTTCCAGCAGGTACTCGGGAATCTCGTGCTCATAGCTTTTCAGGTAGCGCTGGTAGGCACGCTGGCGCTCGGCGGCGGTCGCGCTTTGCCGAACCGGGCTGGCGGCCCGGCCGCTCGCCTGGATGGCCAGCCAGGCGCGGGTGGCGGTCTGCGGTTCGGCCGTCGCTGGCGCGGCGGGACGGACCACCGGAGTGTCCGCGGCCCAGGCCGGGCCGGACAGGAGCAGCAAGACGCCGAACAGGATTCGCTCGTGCATGGTTCACCTCTCCGGCGCCGGCTCAGGGCGCCTCGTTGGCCATCGCGGTATGTATATTCGCCTCCGCCGGCAGTTCCGCCAGCGGGTCGTCGCTTGCCGGCGCTGCGCCGGGTGTCGGTACGGCACCCCAGCTGCGCGCCCGCGCCTCGGCCGCGCGGATGTCCCGGGCATCCAGCTGCAAACGCTCGATCAGGCGCTGCGCATCTTCCCGGTCGCCTTGCAGGTACAGCAGGCCGAGCAGGTTGGTCGCCGGTAGCTTGCCGCCCTGCTGCAACTCCAGCGCAGTGATGAATTCGAAGCGCGCGCCGACACGGTCGCCGCGCTTGAGCAGGGCGACCCCCAGGTCGTTGCGGAAGCGGCTCTCGGTCGGCCGCAGGCGCGCCGCCTCGCGCAGCTCGAGGACCGCCCGGGCGCTGTCGCCATTGCGCAGGGCGAGCAGGCCGAGGCCGTGGTGCGCCTCGGCTGCCTTGCAGGTTTCCAGCAGGGCCTGGTACTCGGCCCTGGCCCGCGGGTCGCCGATCCGGCGCAGGATCAGCGCCCTTTCCTCGCGCACGTCGAGCAACCCCGGCGGCATGCTTTCCAGGTTGGCCAGGGCCGCATGCAGGCGGCCCTCGCGGATCATGTCGCGGACCATGTTCATCTGCAGTTCCTGCTCCTGGCCGAGCTGCTGCGAACACTCCCGTGGGCCGTCCCGCCCCGGCAGCGCGGCGCAACCGCCGAGCAGGGCGGCGCACAGGCCGATACCGATCAGTGCTTTCATCCCAGTCCTCCCAAGGCCTTGGTGATGGCGATGACGCCCGGACCGGCGAGGACGATCAGCAGCGCCGGGAACAGCAGCACCATCATCACCAGGCTCATCTTCGCCGACAGCTTGCCGATGCGTTCCTGCAAGGTGGTCAGGCGCCGGTCTTCGAACAGTTGCTTGAGCGTCAGCAGGGTGCTGCGCGCACTGCCGCCCTGGCGCAACATCTGCCGTAGCACGCCGCAGCAGTCGTTCAGCGGGTCCACCTGCAGGCGCCGGGCAAGCGCCTCCAGCTCTTCCGCCAGGTCGATGCCGTTGTCGGCACGGGTCAGCGCCAGGTCCAGCTCGCGGGCCAGTTGCGGGGTGATCCCGCGGCCTTCCAGGCAGACCACGCGCAGCGTCTGCTCCACGGTCAGGCCGGCGTCGAAGAGGATGCGGATCAGTTGCACGAACAGGATCATCTCGTCGGCGATCAGCGCCCGGCGCGCCTTGGCGAAGTGCTTGAGCACCTGCTTGGGCAGGAGGAAACCGATACCGGCGGCGAACAGCAGCGGCACCGCATAGGACGCCTCGCTCTCGGCGCGCAGCAGCTTGACCAGCAAGACCAGGAGAACGAACAACAGCGGCGTGAGGAACACCGAGATCAGGTACAGGGTCCGGTAGCGACTCTCGTGCCAGCCGGCCTGTTGCAGCAACTGGCGAGCCTCGCTGTCCATCAGTTGCAGGCGCCGCACCCAGAAGCTGTCGTCCATCCGCTCGGTCATGCCGGCCAGCCACCTGGTCGAGCCGCCAGGGTTGGCCAGCGCTCCCAGGCGCCTCTCGATCAGGCGCTGCTCGCGGCTGCCGTTGCGCGCCTGGAGCAACAGCAACAAGGCACCGCCGACCGCCATCAGGAGCGCCGCGAAAATCAGCCACTGTGCCTGCATGGCCACCTCCTAGACGCTCTTGAGCATGCGCCACAGCGCATAGCAGCCGAGCAGTTGCAGCCCGAGCGAGGCCAGCAGCAGGAAACGCCCGGTGCCGTCGGCCCACATGTTCAGCAGATAGCCCGGGTTGCTCGCCAGGATGTAGCCGCCCAGGGCGCTCGGCACGCCGGCCAGGACATAGGCGCTGATCCGTGTCTCGCCGGTCATCGCGTGCAACTGCCGGCTGAGCTTCTCGCGCTCGTGGATGAGCTTGACGATGCTGTCCAGCAGGTCGCTGGTATTGCCGCCATAACGGTGGTTGACCGAGACACCCAGGGCGAGGATGCGCAGTTCCTCCACCTCGTAGAGTTCGGCGACTTCCTGCAACGCCTCCGGCAGGTGGATGCCGAGAAGCACGTGGTTGCGTGCCAGGGTGAAGATGTCGCGCAGCGGCTCCTCGGCGTTCTCCACCGCCTGCATCAGCGCGTCGCCCAGCGTGCGCCCGGCGTGCAGGCTGCGCACCACCTGGTCGAGAAAGCGCGGCATCTGCCGGATCATTCGCTTCAGGCGGCGCTGGTAGAGCATGCCCAGGGCGACACGGCAGGACAGCGCCGCCAGTAGCAGGCCGCCTAGCGCGCCGACGATGCCGAACAGGCGCAATCCGCTCCAGACCAGCAGCAGCGCGAGCACTGCCGCCCCGAACAACCACGGACGCGGGCGCTGGATACCGGCGCGACGCATCTGGCGAGCCAGCCAGTGACTGCTGCGCGGCCGCACCGCGACCGCCTCCTGGCGTCCCAGCAGCCGTTCAACCACCTGCTCGTTGCGCCCGGCGCGCCAGCCCATGAACGCCAGGGCCAGCGCGGCGAAAGCCAGCACGCCGCTGAACAGCACCAGCAGTTGCGCGCCGTTCACAGCAGCGCCTGGCGGAATTTCTGCCCGACCGGCGCGGCCTGGCGGACGAACTGCCCGCTGCCGCGCCGGTCGAGACTGAACAGGGTGTTGGTGACGTACACGCCGTCGCGCACCTCCAGCACCTCCAGCACTTCGCTGATGCAACGCCGACCGCTGGCCAGGCGGGTGATCTGCACCACCACGTCCAGCGCGGCGCAGATCATCAGGCGCAAGGTCTGCTCCGGCAGCCTGTTGCCGGTCAGGCCGACCAGCATCTCCATGCGCAGCAGGGAATCCATCGCCGAGTTGGCGTGCACCGTGCTCATCGAGCCGTCGTGGCCGGTGTTCATCGCCTGCAGCACGTCGAGTACCTCGACGCCGCGGATCTCGCCGAGGATGATCCGGTCCGGGCGCATCCGCAGGGCGTTGCGGATCAGGTCGCGGGCAGTCACCTCGCCGTAGCCCTCGGCGTTCGGCGGACGGGTCTCCAGGCGCACCACGTGGTCGTGGCCGAGTTGCAGCTCGGCGGTGTCCTCGATGGTGACGATCCGCTCGCGTTCGTCGATGAAGCCGCTGATGACGTTGAGCAAGGTGGTCTTGCCGGTGCCGGTGCCGCCGCTGATGAGGATGTTGCAGCGGCGCGAGACCGCCTGGCGGAGGAACTCGAGCAAGGCTTCGTCGACGCTCTGGTAGGCCAGCAGGTCGGCACTGCGCAGCAGCTCCTGGCTGAACTTGCGGATCGAGATGCACGGCCCGTCCAGCGCCACCGGGGGAATGATCGCGTTGACCCGGCTGCCGTCCGGCAGGCGCGCGTCGACCATCGGGCTGGACTCGTCCAGGCGTCGGCCGAGGGGCGCGAGGATACGCTGGATCACCCGCAGTACATGGTGGTCGTCGATGAAGCGCAGGTCGCTCTGGTAGAGCCGCCCTTCCCGCTCGACGAACACCCGGCCCGGTCCGTTGACGAGGATTTCCGAGACGCCGGGATCGCGCAGGAGGATCTCCAGCGGGCCGAAGCCGGTGAGTTCGTCGACCACCTCTTCGGCCAGGCGGTCCAGTTCGTAGCGGGAGATCGCCAGTTGATGGCGCGAGCCGTATTCGCAGACCTTTTCCGAGACGTACTGGACCACGGCGGAGCGCGCGCCCTCCAGCAGGTTCATGCCGTCTTCGTCGATCTCGTCGATGATGTAGCGGTGCAGGCGCAGCTTCAGCGCCTGGATGTCCTGCTCCTGGCGGTAGTGGAAGGCACCGCCGTCAGGACGCGCGCCGAATCCCGTGCTCATAGCAGCGCCGCCTTGGCCCGGCCGAGCCAGGACAGCAGCGAACGGCGCTCGCCGCGTGTCACGCACAGGCTGTCCGCCAGTTGCCGCAGCTTGGCCGCCAATGGGTCGCGCGGCGCCACCTCGAACAGGCTCTTGCCGAGGTTCTTCGCGCGCAGGCGCGATTCCGGGGACAACGGCAGGACACCGAACAGATCGAGGTCGAACATCCGGCTGAGGGCCTGCTGGTCCGGCGCCACATTGGGCAGGTAGCGCTCGATCAGCAACTCGATGGAGGGCAACGGCAGGTTGCGCTCGCGCAGGCGGCGCAGGCGCTCCAGGCCCTTCTTGCAGGACGGCACGCTCTGGTCGACCATCCACAGCACGCGGTTGGCCTGCACCAGCAACTGGTTGCTCAGCTCGCCCTCGGGCAGCCCGGTGAGGTTGACCACCACATGGCTGAACGCCCCGCGCAGGTTGCCCAGCAACAGATAGAGTTCGGCGGTGGTGACTCGCTCCAGCACGCCGGGCTCGTCGGTCAGGCTGAGTATCCGCAGGCCGCTGTCGAGGCGGGTGAAGGCGCTGTCGATCAGGGTCTGGTCGAGGCGCCGCAGGTTGCGCAAGGCGTCGCTGAAGGTGAAGGCCGAGTCCAGGCCGAGGATCGCCAGCGCCTCGCCGGTGGGCTGGCCGACGTCCAGCAGCAGGACCTGGTTCGGCGTCTGCTCCTGCAACGCCTTGGCCAGGTGCAAGGCGACGAAGGCGCCGTCGGCGTCCGGTCGGGCGCTGACCAGGGTCAGCAGCTCGCCCTGGCGCGCCGCGCTCACCGGCACGCTGGGCAGGCGTCCGCCGAGGCGCCGGATCAGCCCGGTCAGCTCGCTGGCGCGGGCGCCGTAGGTGATGAAGTCGCGCGCGCCGGCGCGCATCGCCGCCAGCACCAACTGGTTGTCCAGGCCGTCGCCGATGGCCACCACCGAGAGCATCGGCCGCGCCGATACCAATCCCTCGACCAGCGCGCCCTGGGACACCAGGTTGCTCTTGCCGAGGCTGATGAACAGCACCCCGGCGGCGGTGACGTCGAGCAGCGCCAGCAGCTCCTCCAGGCTGGCGCTGCCTGCCGGCACCACCTGGCCGGCGGACGCCAGGCTGTTCTGCAGCCAGTCGAGTTCGCCGGGATGCTGGGTCAGCGCCACGAAGTTCTGGTTCATGCGCGCCTCCTAATCCGACAGGCCGGTGTCGTTCTGCTGGCCGTCGTACTCGCCGCGCTCGAGGAAGTACAGGCGCGAGAACCCCGGATCGTAGTGCCGCAAGCCCTCGCCGGGCAGGTCCGGCAACTGTGCGTCGGCGGCCAGCGGCTGGACCAGGTGCGGGGTGACGATCATCAGCAGCTCGCGGTCGTCCTTGTCCAGCTTGGTCGAGCGGAAGAACGCACCGAGGATCGGGATGTCGCCCAGCCAGGGAAACTTGTCGACGTTGCTCACCGAGTTGCTGCTGGTCAGCCCGCTGATCACGAAACTCTCGCCATCGGCCAGCATCACGCTGGTGTCGGTGCGCCGGACGCGCAGTGCCGGCACCGCCACCCCGCCGCTCTGGATGCCGGCGCTGTAGTCCAGTTCGCTGACCTCCGGCGCCACCTTGAGAGCGATGCGGCGGTTGTTCATCACCGTCGGGGTGAGGGTCAGGCGGATGCCGAACTCCTTGTATTCGATGGTGACGTTGTCGTTGGTGCCGTTCGGCACCGGGATCGGAAACTCGCCGCCGGCGAGGAACGACGCGCTCTGCCCGCTCATCGCCACCAGGCTCGGGCGCGCCAGGGTATAGGCGAAGCCGCTGCCCTCCAGGGCATTCATGAAGCTCAACCACTTGCCGCCGCCGAAGATCAGGTTGAATCCCGAGCTGCCGGTGCCGAAGGTGCCGCCCAGGCCGCTGCCGTCGGCATTGACCTTGATGTCGCCGAGGCTGCCCGGCGCACCGAGCACCCAGAGGTTGCCGCCGCGCCGGACGAACGAGGTGCTGGCCTGCTTCAGCTTGCTGCGGCTGACCTCGACGAAGCGGATATCGGTCTGCACCTGGTTCGGTAGCTCCTCCGCGGCGCCGGCGGTGAACGCTGGAGCACCGCGGGTATCGACGCTACCGCGTCCCTCGACCTCCACCAGGCTGCGCAACGGCTCGGGACTGCAGCCGGTCCAGATCAGCAGGCTGGTGGAGCCCTGTTCCTTGCCGGTGACCAGGAAGCCGCGACGATCCAGCAACTGTACGTCGGCGATCTTCGGATCGCCGATGGCCAGCCGTTCGATCGGCACCGCCAGGCGCAGGTCACGCTGTTGTCCCTGGACGACGTCGACCCGCGGCGCCTGCGCCAGCAACTCGATGCAGCCCTGCGGCAAAGCCAGTGCCGGCAGCGCCAACGCCACCCCCAGCAGCCCTCCCAGCCAGCGCGACACGCCTATCCCGGTGCTCCGATGCATATGCCGGCTCCCCTCAAGGCGCTTCATGGGTCATGGCGCTGCCACGGTAGACCGTGACCCCGTTGGCCACCGGCACGCGCGGAGCCGCGCTGCGCACGCTCGGCGCCGTCGGTTTGCGGCGCTCCAGCAGTTGGTCGAGGCTCAGCGCCGCGCTCGGCGCGCCCAGCGACGCTTGCAGCAGCGCGCCTTCCTGCTCCCTGCGGTAGAGTTCTTCGTCCTTGCTGCGGATGGCCAGGCGCAGCGAACCGGCCTGGCTCGCCAGCATCAGCCGCGCCACGCCGTCCTCCGGTACCGCCAGCACCGCGGTACGCGGCGGACGCGGGTCCTTTTCCTGGTTCGAGCGGTCCTGCCCATCGCTGCCCACGGCGATCCGCTCGCCGTAGGTCAGTACCCGGACGCCGGGCAACACCAGTTGCGCCAGCGGGGTCGATTCGCCGTCCCGCTCGTCACGCACGAAGAGCATCACGTCGACATAGTCGCCGGGCAGGACGAAGCCGCCGCCGCCGACCACTTCGTCCACAGCGATCGCCATCGCCCGCTCGTCCGGACGGATGGTCCGGGCCAGCGGACCGCCGGGTTCGAGGGTCGCGGCGGAAAGAATGCTGCCGGCCGGCACCGCGACCCAGACCCGCTTGCCGAGCAACGCCTCGGGCCTGTCGTAGCTACCGACCGGTGCGGTCCGCAACAGCTCGACGCTCAGGTCGTCCTTGCCGATCACCGCCAGCGCCGGGAGATCGCGACTGGCCACCAGCACCGGCTTGCGTTCGAGCTTTTCCAGCGAAGCGTCCACCGCCGCCGAAGCCGGCGCCACGGATGGAGCATGCGCGTTCGATGGCGCGCGGCCGATGGATACGCCGAGGTATCCGAGCAGCACCGCACCGAGCAGCAGCAGGCCGGCCAGGGCCATCAGCACCTTGCTATTCATGGGCAGACCCCTGCTATGCGTCCGGACAGGTCGATGAACGGAAAATCACCGGCGATCGCCGATGATCGGAAAAGAAAAACGGGCGTCTCGCTGTCCGTGTCATGGCCATACTCCGGGACTGGCTTTCCATGGCAGGTACATTGGGGTTATCGACTGGCGACAGTCGTTATTCAAGAACCAAAGTTCATAACTTCGAACTTGCGACGATAGGCCTGAATCTAGACTCGGGATAATCAATGTCAATTTGTCATTAGATGTAGTCCAAGCCTTGTAACCCGCCATATAACCTTGCGACTAATCCACTCCTACTAATGCCATTTAGTTGTTGCAAAACGCCATCATCGGCCTAGCCTCAGCGTGGAGGCAGGGCTCTGTCTCGGTGATTGCCGCGTTCGAGGAGCAAACAAGAATGAAGAACCTGACCCTGTTCGTGTATTGCAAAGTTCGCGCATTCCTGGCGGACGAAGAAGGGGCAAACGCCATCGAATACGCGGTTATCGCCGGTTTGATCGCGGTGGCTCTGATTGCCGTATTGAGTCCCACGGACAGCGGTATCGTCGGCGGTCTGAAAGCCTTCTTCGACGGCGTCGGCACCAAAGTCGGCGGACTGGCTCCGGACTGACGTCCTCTTCCAGAGCGATTTCCCTCCAGTGGCGCCATTTTCATGGCGCCACTATTTTGCCTTTATGCTGGCACTGTGCTACAAAGCCGGCCGTTCAGGCGCTGGATCATGGCTTTCCCCCGCAAGCTCCCTACCTGGTGGCCTGGGCTCCCCGCCCTTCTTGAGGCTTTTGCCAGGACGCATCGCTCATGCTTCGCTCGCTGTCGTTTGCCAAGAAAATCCTTCTCGCCGCCGCATTGGTGGTGGTTTTCGCCTTCACCTGCTTCATCCTCTACAACGATTACCGACAGCGCGAGGCCGTGCGCACGGACACGGAAAACTACCTCGGGGAAATCGGCACCCTGACCGCCAGCAACATCCAGAGCTGGCTGGAAGGCCGCATGCACCTGGTGGAAGGCCTGGCCTCGCAACTGGCGCTGCTCGAGCAGCCCGACGAGGCGAATATCGCAAGGCAACTGGAACAGCCCGTCTTCAGCCGCAATTTCGCGTCGGTCTATCTTGGCGAGGCGGCCAGCGGCGCCTTCACCATGCGCCCCTACGACGCCATGCCGGAAGGTTACGACCCACGTACCCGTGCCTGGTACAAGGACGCGCTGGCGGCCGACCGGCTGATCGTCACCGAACCCTTCGTCGATGCCGGCACCGGCGAGCAGATCCTCGCCATGTCGCTGCCGGTGCGGCACGCCGGTCAACTGCTGGGCGTCGCCGCCGGCGACATGAAGCTGGAGACCCTGACCGCGATCCTCAATTCCCTGAAGTTCGACGGTGCCGGCTACGCCTTCCTGGTCAGCGACGCCGGCAAGATCCTCCTCCACCCCGACTCCGGGCTGGTCCTGAAGACCCTCGCCGAAGCCTATCCCAAGGGTGCACCGAACATCGACCCCGGGGTCCACGAGGTGGAACTCGACGGCCGCAGCCAGTTCGTTTCCTTCACCCCGGTGAAGGGACTGCCCGGCGTGACCTGGTACGTCGCCCTGGTCCTCGACCGCGACACCGCCTATTCGATGCTCAGCGAATTCCGCACTTCGGCGATCGTCGCCACGCTGATCGCGGTGGTCGGCATCATGCTTCTCCTCGGCATGCTGATCCGCGTACTGATGCAACCGCTCACCGACATGGGCCGCGCCATGCAGGACATCGCCCAGGGCGAGGGCGACCTGACCAAGCGCCTGAAGGTCACCAGCAACGATGAATTCGGTACGTTGGCCAATGCCTTCAACCGCTTCGTCGAGCGCATCCACGAGTCGATCCGCGAGGTCGCCGGCACCGCCCGTCAACTGCACGACGTGGCGCAACTGGTGGTGAACGCCTCGAACTCCTCGATGGCCAACTCCGACGAGCAGTCCAACCGTACCAACAGCGTCGCCGCGGCGATCAACGAACTCGGCGCCGCCGCCCAGGAAATCGCCCGCAACGCCGCCGATGCCTCGCACCATGCGTCCGACGCCAACCACCAGGCCGAGGACGGCAAACAGGTGGTCGAGCAGACCATCCGCGCGATGAACGAGCTTTCCGAGAAGATCAGCGCCTCCTGCACCAATATCGAGGCCCTCAACAGCCGCACGGTGAACATCGGCCAGATCCTCGAGGTGATCAAGGGCATCTCCGAGCAGACCAACCTGCTCGCCCTCAACGCCGCCATCGAAGCCGCCCGCGCCGGCGAGGCCGGACGCGGCTTCGCGGTGGTCGCCGACGAGGTGCGCAACCTGGCCCATCGCGCCCAGGAGTCGGCCCAGCAGATCCAGAAGATGATCGAAGAGCTGCAAGTCGGCGCCCGCGAGGCGGTGGCCACCATGACCGAAAGCCAGCGCTACAGCCTGGAGAGCGTGGAGATCGCCAACCGTGCCGGCGAACGCCTGGGTAGCGTGACCAGCCGGATCGGCGAGATCGACAGCATGAACCAGTCGGTGGCCACCGCCACCGAGGAACAGACCGCGGTGGTCGACTCGCTGAACATGGACATCACCGAGATCAACACCCTCAACCAGGAAGGCGTGGAGAACCTCCAGGCCACCCTGCGCGCCTGCGGCGAGCTGGAAGCCCAGGCCGGGCGCCTGCGGCATCTGGTGGACAGCTTCAAGATCTGAGCCCGTCCGTCCCACAGGCCAGCTAACCGCGAAGCGGTTAGCTGGCGATCATCCAGCCCCCATGAAAAAGGCGCCCGCGGGCGCCTTTTTCATGGCCTGGCGCTCAGCGCCGCTTCTTCCCGCCCATCAACGAGCCGAGCAGGCCACGCACCAGCTCCCGGCTCAACTGGTTGGCCGCCTGGCGCATGGCGCTCTTCACCGTCGAATTGGACAGCAGGCTACCGAGAATCTGCCCGGCCATGCCGCCGACGCCGGACGCGCTTTCCTGCTGTGCAGGCGCCTGGCCCTGGACCTCGGGCTTGGCGCCCGCCTTGTTCGCCAGCACCTCGTAGGCCGACTCGCGATCGATCGGCTGGTCGTAGCGGCCCTTCAACGGCGACCGCTGGACCAGTTCGGCGCGCTCGCTGTCGCTCAGCGGGCCGATCCGCGAATAGGGCGGCGCCACCGCGACGCGCTGGACCATGGCCGGCGTGCCCTTTTCCTCCAGGGTGCCGACCAGCGCCTCGCCGATACCCAGTTCGGTCAGCACCCCCAGGGTGTCGAATGCCGGGTTCGGGCGGAAACCATCGGCCACCGCGCGCAGCGATTTCTGCTCCTTGGCGGTGAAGGCGCGCAGGCCATGCTGGATACGCAGGCCGAGCTGGGCCAGGACATCGTCCGGCAGGTCGCCCGGGGACTGGGTGACGAAGTACACCCCGACGCCTTTCGAGCGGATCAGCCGGACCACCTGTTCCAGGCGGTCGCGCAAGGCTTTCGGCGTGCCGTTGAACAGCAGGTGGGCCTCGTCGAAGAACAGTGCCAGCACCGGCTTGTCGGCATCGCCGCGCTCCGGCAGTTGCTCGAACAGCTCGGCCAGCAGCCAGAGCAGGAAAGTCGCGTAGACCTTCGGCGCCTCGTGCACCAGGCGGCTGGCGTCGAGCAGGTGGATGCGCCCGCGCCCGTCCGGCTCGGGGCGGAGGATGTCTTCCAGTTGCAGGGCAGGCTCGCCGAAGAAGGCCTCGGCACCCTGCTGCTCCAGGGTGGCCAGGCGGCGCAGCAGCGCCTGCCCGGAAGCGCCGGTGAACAGCGCCCGGTCCTCGCCGAGGATCTCCGGATTGTCCTTCAGGTGGTTGAGCAGCGCCTTCAGGTCCTTCAGGTCGAGTAGCAGCAGGCCTTCCCGGTCGGCCACCTGGAAGGCGGCGAACAGCGCGGCCTGCTGGCTATCGGTCAACTCCAGGAGGTTGGCCAGCAGCAGCGGGCCCATCTCGCTGATGGTGGTGCGCAACGGGTGGCCGGTCTTCCCGGCGATGTCCCAGAGCGTGGTCGGGTAGGCCTTCGGCTGGTAGTTCAGCCACGGCATGCTGGCGATGCGTTCGGCGACCTTGCCCTGCGGGTTGCCCGGCGCGGCGATGCCGCACAGGTCGCCCTTGATGTCGGCGGCGAATACCGCGACACCGGCATCGCTGAAGGATTCGGCGAGGTGCTGCAAGGTCACCGTCTTGCCGGTACCGGTGGCGCCGGCGATCAATCCATGACGGTTGGCCAGGCGCCAGGCCTGCCCTACCGGCTGGCCATCGGGGCCAGCGCCGATCAACAACTCATTCGCTTGCGACATCCATTCATCCTCGGGACTAAAGCTCCGGCACGCTGTGCCGACAGTAAGGGAAAGCCCTTGTACAACGGGGCTTCCAGCGGAACCCGCGTACCAATATGCGCGGATTCCCGCGAAGGGCGTCGGGCCAGCGCATCGACCCGATCTGGCCGTCCAGCTTCAGCGAAGACCTTCGGGCCTTGCTGAGACAGGAAAAATCGCCATCGTATCCGTATCACGCATTCTTCGGAGCCACCCAGGGAACCGTGGCTTCGTGGCACAAGGCCGTGCCTGGGTCGACGGACTACCCACCCGCGCGACCCGCCCGACGCTGCAAGGCGTACGGAAAGCCCCTGCGCCCGCGGAACGGTCGCAGGGGTCTGGTCAAAGACTGGCGCTACATACTCCTGGACGCAATACAACATGATCAAAAGTCTGAAGTTCAGCCACAAGATCCTCCTCGCGGCCTCCCTCGTGGTGTTCGCCGCTTTCGCACTGTTCACCCTCTACAACGATTACCTGCAGCGCAACGCGATCCGCGAGGACCTCGAAAGCTACCTGCGGGAAATGGGTGACGTGACCTCCAGCAACATCCAGAACTGGCTCGGCGGCCGTCTGTTGCTGGTCGAGCAGACCGCCCAGACCCTGGCCCGCGACCACAGCCCGGAAGCCGTCAGCGCCCTGCTCGAACAGCCGGCCCTGACCTCGACCTTCAGCTTCACCTACCTCGGCCAGCAGGACGGCGTCTTCACCATGCGCCCGGACAGCCCGATGCCGGCCGGCTACGATCCGCGCAGCCGGCCCTGGTACAAGGACGCCGTAGCGGCCGGCGGCCTGACCCTGACCGAGCCCTACGTCGACGCCGCCACCCAGGAACTGATCATCACCGCGGCGACGCCGGTGAAGGCCGCCGGCAACACCCTCGGCGTGGTGGGCGGCGACCTCAGCCTGAAGACCCTGGTACAGATCATCAATTCGCTGGACTTCAGCGGCATGGGCTACGCCTTCCTGGTCAGCGGCGACGGCAAGATCCTGGTGCACCCGGACAAAGAGCAGGTGATGAAGACCCTGAGCGAGGTCTACCCGCAGAACACGCCGAAGATCGCCACCGGTTTCAGCGAGGCCGAATTGCACGGGCATACCCGCATCCTCGCCTTTACCCCGATCAAGGGCCTGCCTTCGGTGACCTGGTACCTGGCGCTGTCCATCGACAAGGACAAGGCCTACGCCATGCTCAGCAAGTTCCGCGTCTCGGCCATCGCCGCCGCGCTGATCTCCATCGTCGCCATCCTGGTCCTGCTCGGCCTGCTGATCCGCCTGCTGATGCAGCCGCTGCACCTGATGGGCCGTGCCATGCAGGACATCGCCCAGGGCGAGGGCGACCTGACCAAGCGCCTCGCCGTGACCAGCCGCGATGAATTCGGCGTGCTCGGCGATGCCTTCAACCAGTTCGTCGAGCGGATCCATCGCTCGATCCGGGAAGTCGCCGGGACCGCGCACAAACTGCACGACGTCTCGCAACTGGTGGTGAACGCCTCGAACTCTTCGATGGCCAACTCCGACGAGCAGTCCAACCGCACCAACAGCGTCGCCGCGGCGATCAACGAACTCGGCGCCGCCGCCCAGGAAATCGCCCGCAACGCCGCCGATGCCTCGCACCATGCGTCCGACGCCAACCACCAGGCCGAAGACGGCAAGCAGGTGGTCGAGCAGACCATCCGCGCGATGAACGAGCTTTCCGAGAAGATCAGCGCCTCCTGCGCCAACATCGAGGCCCTCAACAGCCGCACGGTGAACATCGGCCAGATCCTCGAAGTGATCAAGGGCATCTCCGAGCAGACCAACCTGCTCGCCCTCAACGCCGCCATCGAAGCCGCCCGCGCCGGCGAGGCCGGGCGCGGCTTCGCGGTGGTCGCCGACGAGGTGCGCAACCTGGCCCATCGCGCCCAGGAATCGGCCCAGCAGATCCAGAAGATGATCGAAGAGCTGCAAGTCGGCGCCCGCGAGGCGGTGGCCACCATGACCGAAAGCCAGCGCTACAGCCTGGAGAGCGTGGAGATCGCCAACCGTGCCGGCGAAAGCCTGAGCAGCGTGACCCGGCGGATCGGCGAGATCGACGGGATGAACCAATCGGTGGCCACCGCCACCGAGGAGCAGACCGCGGTGGTCGATTCGCTGAACATGGACATCACCGAGATCAACACCCTCAACCAGGAAGGCGTGGAGAACCTCCAGGCCACCCTGCGCGCCTGCGGCGAGCTGGAAACCCAGGCCGGGCGCCTGCGCCAACTGGTGGACAGCTTCAAGATCTGAGCCCTGCCTGTCGTAGCCGAACCGGCCGGATAACCGCGAAGCGTTTATCCGGCCTACCGATGAAGAGCGCCCGCGGGCGCTTTTTTCGTTCTCCAGGTCGCATTCGGTGAAACCATTCATCCATTGCGCTAAAGCTTCCGGGCTTGCCGCCGACAGACACGGCAAGCCTTGCAGTTGCGATCCAACTGGGGCTGTTCACGACAGCGCGCCCGCGCCTCCCGGATGCAAGAAACCATGATCAAAAGTCTCAAGTTCAGTCACAAGATCCTGCTCGCCGCCGCGCTGGTGGTGATCGCGACCTTCTCCCTCTTCACCCTCTACAACGACTCCCTGCAGCGCACCTCGATCCGCGAGGACCTGGAGGACTACCTGCACGAAATGGGCGAGATCACCGCCAGCAACGTGCAGAACTGGCTGAGCGGGCGCATCCTGCTGATCGAGAACCTGGCCCAGACCCTGGCCCGCAACCACAGCCCGGAGACCACCCAGGCCCTGCTGGAACAGCCGCTGCTGGGCTCGACCTTCCTCTTCACCTACCTGGGGCAGACCGACGGCACCTACACCGCGCGCCCCACCAGCGACCTGCCGGCCGACTACGACCCGCGCCGCCGCCCCTGGTACAACGCCGCCACCAGCGCCGGCCAGACCACCCTCACCGAACCCTACATGGAGCCGGCCATCCACGAGCTGGTACTGACCATCGCCAGCCCGGCGCGCCAGGGCGGCCAGCCGTTCGGCGTGGTCGGCGGCGACCTCAGCCTGCAGACGGTGGTGAAGATCATCAACTCGCTGGACTTCGGCGGCATGGGCTACGCCTTCCTGGTCAGCGGCGACGGCAAGATCCTCGTCCATCCGGACAAGGACCAGGTCATGAAGAGCCTCAGCGACGTCTACCCACGCAACACGCCGAAGATCGGCAGCGGCTTCAGCGAGGCCGAGCTGCACGGCAACACCCGGATCCTCAGTTTCTCTCCGGTCAAGGGCCTGTCCGGCCTGGACTGGTACATCGGCATCTCGGTGGACAAGGACAAGGCCTATGCCATGCTCACCAAGCTGCGTACCTCGGCGATCGTCGCCGCGCTGATCGCGGTGGTCGCCATCGTCCTCCTCCTCGGCATGCTGATCCGCGTGCTGATGCAACCGCTCACCGACATGGGCCGCGCCATGCAGGACATCGCCCAGGGCGAAGGCGACCTGACCAAGCGCCTGAAGGTCACCAGCAACGATGAATTCGGGGTCCTGGCCATTTCCTTCAACCGCTTCGTCGAGCGTATCCACGAATCGATCCGCGAGGTCGCCGGCACCGCTCGCCAACTGCACGACGTGGCGCAACTGGTGGTGAACGCCTCGAACTCCTCGATGGCCAACTCCGACGAGCAGTCCAACCGCACCAACAGCGTCGCCGCGGCGATCAACGAACTCGGCGCCGCCGCCCAGGAAATCGCCCGCAACGCCGCCGATGCCTCGCACCATGCTTCCGACGCCAACCACCAGGCCGAGGACGGCAAGCAGGTGGTCGAGCAGACCATCCGCGCGATGAACGAGCTTTCCGAGAAGATCAGCGCCTCCTGCGCCAACATCGAGGCCCTCAACAGCCGCACGGTGAACATCGGCCAGATCCTCGAAGTGATCAAGGGCATCTCCGAGCAGACCAACCTGCTCGCCCTCAACGCCGCCATCGAAGCCGCCCGCGCCGGCGAGGCCGGACGCGGCTTCGCGGTGGTCGCCGACGAGGTGCGCAACCTGGCCCACCGCGCCCAGGAGTCGGCCCAGCAGATCCAGAAGATGATCGAGGAACTGCAGATCGGCGCCCAGGAAGCGGTCAGCACCATGACCGAGAGTCAGCGCTACAGCCTTGAAAGCGTGGAGATCGCCAACCGTGCCGGCGAACGCCTGAGCAGCGTCACCGGACGGATCGCCGAGATCGATGGGATGAACCAGTCGGTGGCCACCGCCACCGAGGAGCAGACCGCGGTGGTCGATTCGCTGAACATGGACATCACCGAGATCAACACCCTCAACCAGGAAGGCGTGGAGAACCTCCAGGCCACCCTGCGCGCCTGCGGCGAGCTGGAAACCCAGGCCGGGCGCCTGCGCCAGCTGGTGGACAGCTTCAAGATCTGAGCACTGCCCGAGCCGTAGCCGAACCGGCGGATAATCGCGCCGCGGCTATCCGCCCTGCCCCCGGCCATTCGTAGGGTGAACAACGCCAACGGCGTTGTTCACCCTTATCCTGCCAGGATGCCTCCCGAGGCATGCCTTCCTCTCCGCCCGCTCCCTCTGCGACCTATTCCCGCGCTGGCTGCCCCGAACGCGCCGGCTCGCGCTTTCTTTCCTAGACTTGAAGCTACCCATGGCTCCCGCACACCGTTCGAACGACTGCCGGCGCCGGTGGTCCACTGAGTGGCAGAAGGAACAAGCTCAACGGAGGAAGGCCCATCGTGCACATCGCCGATATGACCATGTTCTACGCGCCTGCCAGCGGGGGGGTACGCACCTATCTCGAAGCCAAGCATCGCCATCTCTGGCACTATCCCGGCATTCGCCACAGCGTGCTGGTTCCCGGCGCCGGCTATCGCCAGGCGAACGGCATCCACGAGGTGCCGGCGCCGCCGCTGCCATTCGGCAATGGCTACCGCTTCCCTCTCCGTCGCGGCCCCTGGCGCAAGGTGCTGCGCAATCTGCAACCGGACCTGATCGAGGTCGGCGACCCCTACCTCACCGCCTGGGCGGCGCTCGACGCACGGCGTCGGCTGGACGTGCCGGTGATCGGCTTCTACCACTCCGACCTGCCGCTGCTGGTGAGCAATCGCATGGGCGCCTGGCTCGGCACCAACGCGGACAACTACGTCAGCAAGCTGTACGGCCACTTCGACCGGGTCCTGGCCCCCAGCCGGGTGATGGCGGAAAAGCTGATGCGCCTGGGCGTCGCCGACGTGCATGTACAACCGCTGGGCGTCGACCTGGTCACCTTCCATCCGAGCAACCGCGATCCGGGGCTGCGCCAGGAACTCGGCCTGGACGAGGAAACCCGCCTGCTGGTGTTCGCCGGGCGCGGTTCGCGGGAAAAGAACCTGCCGGTACTGCTCGACGCCATCCAGCGCCTCGGCGACGGCTATCACCTGTTGCTGGTGGGTTCCAACATGCCGACCCGGGTACCACGCAACACCAGCGTGGTCGACCATTTCTGCGACAGCCGCGAAGTCGCCCGCCTGCTGGCGAGCAGCGACGCGCTGCTGCACGCCGGCGACCAGGAGACCTTCGGCCTGGTCGCACTCGAAGCGATGGCCAGCGGCATTCCGGTGGTGGCGGTGCGCGCCGGGGCACTGGCGGAAATAGTCCCGGAGCGTTGCGGCGTGCTCTGCGCGCCGAACAACGGCGACGCCATGGCCTGCGCGGTGCGCGAACTGTTCAGCCACGACGTCGAGCTGCGCGGCCAGCGCGCCCGCCGTCACGTCGAGCGCCAGCATGCCTGGGACGCGGTGGTCGCCGGCCTGCTCCTGCACTACCACGCGGTACTCGGCGACAGCGAGGCGAGGTTCCCGCGCTATGGCTGAACGCAGCCTGCTGCTGGTGTTGCACGACGTGGCCCCGGAAACCTGGCCGGACTACCGGCCCTTCGTCGAGGCCGTGGACGCGCTCGGCCAGGTCCCCATGACCTGGCTGGTAGTGCCCGACTTCCACCATCGCAACCCGCTGGAAGCCGACGAAAAGTTCTGCGAACTGCTCTCGCGGCGGGTAACCCGGGGTGACGAACTGGCTCTCCACGGCTTCTATCACTACGATGACGCCCCACCACCGCGTACTCCAGGGCAATACTTCATGCGTCGCATCTACACCTGGGAGGGAGAGTTCTATGCCCTCGACCACGCCGAGGCCAAGGCCCGCCTGGCCGCCGGCATCGAACTGTTCCGCCGCCGCGGATGGCCGCTGCACGGTTTCGTCGCGCCGGCCTGGCTGATGAGCGCCGGCACCCGCCAGGCGCTCGGCGAGAGCGGACTGCGCTACACCAGCGACCCGTCCAACCTGTATCGGCTTCCCCACCTGCAACCGATCGAGGCCCCCGGTCTGGTCTGGAGCGCGCGCAGTGCCTGGCGTCGCGGCCTCTCCTGGGCGCTCAGCGAGCAGCGCCGGCGGGCCTGGCGCGCAGCGCCGGTGATCCGCCTCGGACTCCATCCGGTCGACATGCGCCATCGCTTTTCCCGCGAATACTGGCTGCGTACCCTGCGCACCCTACTGTCCGAGGGGCGCCAGCCGCTGACCAAGATCGACTGGCTGGAGCGCCGCCTCGCCCTGGACCACGCGGCATGAGTCGAGGCTGGTTACTGCTGTTCGGTTTGATCGGTGCCTCGCTGATTCCGCTGGTGCTCGGCGGCAGCGACATGTTCTCGCGCTTGCGCGCCTTCCCGCTGGACAGCCTGCTGCTGATGTTCGGCATGATCGTGGTCTGCTGGTTCATCAACGGCCTGCGCCTGCGGCTGCTGCTCGCCGGGCGCGCCGGCAAGCTCGGGCAGTTGCAGAGCGTCGGCATCATCATGGCCAGCGAATTCGCTTTCTGCGCCACTCCGGGCGGCAGCGGCGGGCCGTTGACCCTGATGGCGCTGCTGGCCCGGCGCGGCCTGCGCCCGGCACAGACCAGCGCGGTGTTCGCGGTCGACCAGTTGGCCGACCTGACGTTCTTCCTCTGCGCCCTCGGCGCGATCCTGATCTATGCCCTCAGCCATTCGCTGAGCCCGAACATGGAATCGAGCCTGATCTTCAGCGCGGTATTCCTGGTCGGCCTGTTCGTCGGCGCGGTAATGCTGATCCGCTACCTGCACCAGGTGATCCGCTTCAACGGGCGGGTTCTGGCGCGGCTCGGCGTGTCATCGCGCAAGCGCCTGCACTGGGGCCGCAAGATCCTGCATTTCCGCATTGCCCTGCACGACAGCCTGCGCCTGCCGAAACGACGCCTGCTGGCGGTCTTCCTTCTCAGCAGTACGCACTGGCTACTGCGCTTCAGCGTGCTCGATCTGACCCTGCGCGGCCTGGGAGTGGATATCCAGTGGGCCTGGACCTTCCTGATCCAGATGGTCTCGCTCAGCGCCGGACAGCTCTCGCTGATCCCCGGCGGCGCCGGCGGCACCGAGCTGACCTCGGCGGCCCTGCTGGCCCCCATGATCGGCAAGTCGACGGCGGCGGCGGCCATCGTCATCTGGCGAGCGGTGACCTTCTATTTCTACCTCGTCGCCGGCGGCCCGGTGTTCGCCGTGCTCGCCGGACGCCCGCTGCTGAAGAAGCTGATCAGCAGTCGCGAGGCTTCTTCCTGAGCGCATCCTCGGCGTCAGCCTCGCCCGTCTCGCTGGCGCTCTCCTGGATACGCCGCCAGAGTTCGGCCGCGCCGGGAAACTCGGTTCCGTCCTCGTCGCCGAGGGCGTCGATGTCGTAACGGCTGGTGCAACCCTCGCCGAGGGTCGGTGGCGGGCTGGCGGTGCCCGCCGACCTGGGATCGCTCATGTTCGTTCCTCCGGGTGCCGGCCCCGGCCGGCATTCCAGGGGAGCCGGCTCAGTCGAACACCACCGTCTTGTTGCCGTGTACCAGTACGCGGTCCTCCAGGTGATAGCGCAGTCCGCGCGCGAGCACCAGCTTTTCCACGTCCTTGCCCAGCCGCACCATGTCTTCGACATTGTCGCGGTGAGTGACCCGCACCACGTCCTGCTCGATGATCGGACCGGCATCCAGTTCCTCGGTCACGTAGTGGCTGGTCGCGCCGATCAGCTTGACCCCGCGCTTCGACGCCTGGTGATACGGCTTGGCGCCGATGAAGGACGGCAGGAAGCTGTGGTGGATGTTGATCACCTGGTGGGCGTACTTGCGGCACAGGTCCGGCGGCAGGATCTGCATGTAGCGAGCCAGGACGATGCAGTCGGCGCCATGTTCGTCGATCAGCCGGGAAACTTCATCGAAAGCCGGCTGCTTGTCCTGCGGATCGACGGGAACGTGGAAATACGGGATACCGTGCCACTCGACCATGCTGCGCAGGTCGTCGTGGTTGGCGATCACGCAGGGAATCTCGCAGTCCAGTTCGCCGCTGTGCCAGCGGTGCAGCAGATCGGCCAGGCAATGGGACTCCTTGCTGGCCATCAGCACCACGCGCTTCTTCACCTCGGAATCGGTGATCCGCCATTCCATGGAGAATTCGCGGGCGATCGGGGCGAAAGCCTGGCGGAAGCCATCCAGGTCGAACGGCAGAGAGTCGGCACGGATCTCGTGGCGCATGAAGAACCAGCCGTTATCGTTGTCGGAATGATGGCTGGCTTCGGTGATCCAGCCATTGTAGGTGGCCAGGAAGTTACTCACCTTGGCAACGATCCCGACCCCGTCGGGACAGGCGATCACCAGCCGAAAAGTGCGCATGGGTATACTCCAGAAACATCGCGAAAGGCCGCCATTCTAGCGGCATGGCGGGAAAAGTTCAGCCTCGGCGAAGGCCTTTCGACAGGCTGTTGCGCGAGAGAATAAACCCGTACAACAGGGCAATCCCGATGCGGAATTAATTACTTTGAATTTCATCGAGAAAAGTTTTCATCGCGGTTTACTTACAGTTTCGCCCTGACTATTATTGAGTCTACTTACATGCCCGCCACCGCCACTCAGCACAGACAAGGTACCTGACATGTCCCTGATCAACGAATATCGCGCCACGGAAGAAGCCATCAAGGAACTTCAGGAGCGCCTGAAGTCCCTGGAACAAGACGACAAACTGAAAAAAGAACTGGAATTCGAAGAGAAGCTGCGCACGCTGATGGGCACTTACCAGAAGTCCCTGCGTGACGTGATTTCCCTGCTCGATCCGGACGCCAAGATCGGCAAGAGCACCCGCACCGCCAAGGCGCCTGCCGGCAAGCGCGCGCGCAAGGTCAAGCAGTACAAGAACCCGCACACCGGCGAAGTCATCGAGACCAAGGGCGGCAACCACAAGACTTTGAAAGAGTGGAAAGCCAAGTGGGGCCCCGAGGCCGTCGAGAGCTGGGCCACCCTGCTCGGCTAAACCAGTCAGTTCCACGAAGAACGCCAGCCCAGTGCTGGCGTTTTTCATTTCCGCCGTATCGTACCGACTCCTCTGCCTGCGTCCTCAAGTCTCCAGCGAATAGCGTTGACGCAGTTCCGCGGCGTAATCGCGCCAGGCCGCAAGTACCGCCGGCAATGTGCCGCCCTGCTCTTGCCGACAAGCCTCCAGCGCCGCCTCGAAGGCCGGCAAAGTATTCGGTGCGCCGTATTCTTCATGGGACAAACGATTGCGGCAGAAGCTTTCCCATTGTTGGCGCTCGGCCACATTTAAAGTTTCCGGGAAATTTCGCGCACGATAGCGGAAGAACAACTCCTGCAAGCGGGCATCGTCGAAGGGCCATTGTTCTTTGGCCAATTGCTCCGGTTCGGCAAGGCGCAGCTGTTCACAAAGGCGTCGATCCCGATCGCCAATAAATCCGTCATACAACTGTTGCTCGGGGTCGTCGCTGGCGGAGAAACTTTCTTCGCCATATAGCGCTGTCAGTTTGTCCGCCCAGACGGTTTGATGCTGGCGCAACAACTCGGCTTTTCGCTGGCACTCCTCGAGTTCGATGCCGGTTCGCTGGCGATCCTCGGCGCGCAATACCGACAGCGGCGCCACCACCGGGCAACGGTTGACCTGGATCTGCTTCAGCGGCACCGGCAACTCGCCCTCGGCCAGTTCGTCGCGACGGGTATACAGGCGCCTGCGCAAGTCCTCGGCCGACAACTCCAGCAGCGGCGCGGGATCGGCGCAGAGGTCGCAGACGATCAGAGCATTGCGGTTGCGCGGGTGCCAGGCCAGCGGCAGGACCACCGAGAGGAAATGGCGCTCCGCGGAAAAGCGTCCGGAGACATGCACCAGCGGCTGCAGCAGGCGCGCCTGGTCGAGCACCTTGTGCTTACTGCGCAACTGGTAGAGGTAATCGTACAGGCGCGGCTGGCGCTGACGGATCAGGCGGGCCAGGGCAATGGTGGCGCGAACATCGGAAAGCGCGTCGTGGGCCTGCCCATGCTCCAGGCCGTTCGCCGCGGTGAGCATTTCCAGCTTCAGCGACAGCCGGCCGTCCAGCTGCGGCCACTGGATGCCCTCCGGGCGCAGGGCATAGGCGGTACGGACCATGTCGATCAGGTCCCAGCGGCTATTGCCGCCTTGCCACTCGCGTGCGTAGGGATCGAAGAAGTTGCGGTACAGGCTGTAGCGCGTCACTTCGTCGTCGAAGCGCAGGGAGTTGTAGCCGGCCACGCAGGTCGCCGGCTGCGCCAGCTGGGCGTGTACCCGGGTCATGAAGTCGGCCTCGGACAGCCCCCGCTCGGCCAGCCGCTGGGGAGTGATGCCGGTGATCAGGCAAGCCATAGGGTGGGGCAGGATATCGTCGCTGGGACGGCAATACAGGTTCATCGGCTCGCCGATCTCGTTCAGCGCCTCGTCCGTGCGGATCCCGGCGATCTGCAACGGCCGGTCGCGGCGAGGGTCGATGCCGGTGGTTTCGTAGTCGTACCAAAAAATACTCGCGTTCACGGTCATTCCCTTTCTGGCGGCACCGGGCAGTCTACCAGTGACTGCCGCGAAGCTCGCGACCCACTTCGGGGATTTCCAGGTTTTCCAACGAACTCACGGAAAGCACCGTAGGCACGGCCCGCCAGGGCGCGTCAGTGCGCATATCTGCCATCCGAACCTTGCGTTGTCCCCTCCGCCCTCGCTAGCATTCCGCTCGCACGGATGCCCGTTTCACTGACAAGGACAGCACCATGAACGACACCAGCAATCCCTACGCCACCCCCGCCAGCGCCCTGCAACCGACCCAGGCGGTGCCGCCGGTCATCGGCGACTACGACTTCCGCATCGGCGACGTAATCAGCGAAGCCTGGGCCAAGATCAAGGGCGTCAAAGGCATCCTGATCGGCGCCTTCGTGGTCTACAGCGTGGTGATCCAGACCATCACCTTCATCCTCACCCTGCTCTTCGGCGGTATCGGCCTGATGAGCGAGGCCGATCCCATCGCCTTCGCGGTCGGCCAGATGATCGCCAGCCTGGTCGCCACGGCGGTGGGCTACCCGTTCTTCACCGGCCTGACCATGATCGGCATCCGCCGCGCCGCCGACCAGCCGGCGACCTTCAACGAAATGTTCAACTACTTCGGCATGCTGGTGCCGCTGCTGCTCACCGGCCTGCTGATGATGCTGATGGTCTACGTCGGCTTCTTCCTGCTGATCATCCCCGGCCTCTACCTGAGCGTCGCCTACATGCTCGCCCTGCCGCTGGTGGCCGAGCGCGGCCTGACGCCCTGGCAGGCCCTGGAAACCTCGCGCAAGGCCATCAGCCGCCACTGGTTCAAGGTGTTCGGCCTGTTGCTGGTGCTGAGCCTGCTGATGCTGGTGAGCATGATCCCGCTGTTCATCGGCCTGATCTGGACCGGCCCGCTGTTCGTCGTTTCCATGGGTATTCTCTACCGCACCATCTTCGGCGTTCGCCCGCTGGGCAACTGAGGTGCAGACCGGGCCGTCGCGGCGGCCCGGTTGCCTGATGACGCCACGCTGGCTAGCATCTGACTTTCCCCGACACGGCCCCCCGATGCCACCGAACGCAGCCGCCCGCCTCGTCGCGCCCACCTCCCGGCCAGGCGCCGAGGTCCTCGACACCCACTACCACGTGGAAACGCCGGAAGGCATCGACCTGCTCCTGCGCCCCGCCGGCGTCGTCCCCCGGGCCCTGGCCTATACCATCGACCTCTGCATCCGCGGCCTGATCATGCTGGTGCTGATGCTCGGCCTGGCGTTCCTCGGCAAGCTCGGCGCCGGCCTCGGCCTGCTGCTGACCTTCGTCATGACCTGGTGGTACATGGTCCTCTTCGAGGTGCTCAACCAGGGCCGCTCGCCCGGCAAGCAGATGATGGGACTGCGCGTCGTCCACGACGACGGCACTCCGGTGGGCTGGGCCGCGTCGCTGCTGCGCAACCTGCTGCGCTTCGCCGACATCCTGCCCTTCGGCTACGCCCTCGGTCTGCTCTGTTGCCTGAACCATCCGGCCTTCAAGCGCCTGGGCGACATCGCCGCCGGCACCCTGGTGGTCTACCGCGAACCCGAACTGAGCCGGCCCAGCCTGCCTGACGTCGAGCCGCAACTGCCGCCCTTCCCCATGAGCCTGGAAGAACAGCGCGCTTTCCTCGGCTTCGCCGAACGCGGCGCGGCGCTTTCCTCGGCACGCCGCGAGGAACTGGCGGGCATTCTCGCCGAACCGCTGGGCGTCGAGCCGGTACGCGCCCAGGCCGAGATCAACGGCATCGCCCGCGGCTTTCTCGGCCTGCGCCAGGAGAGCGCATGAAACAGAGCCTCTTCGAACAGCGCCACCAGGCCGCCTGGCAACGCTTCGACAAACGCCTCGCCTTCCTCGAGAAAGGCAAGAAGCTGGAAGGCTCCAGCGACGACTTCGCCGCCGATTACCGGCGCCTCTGCCAACAACTGGCGCTGGCCCAGGAGCGCGGCTACAGCAGTCACCTGATCGACCAGTTGCAGCAACTGGCGATGCGCGGCCACCAGCAGTTCTACCGGCACCGCAGCCAGCTCGGCAGCCGCATCCTCGGTTTCCTGCTCGCCGGCCTGCCGCGCCTGGTCCGCGAGGAATGGCGCAGCATCGCCGTGGCCAGCCTGCTGTTCTACGGCAGCGCCCTGCTCATGGGGCTGCTGGTCTATCACTTTCCCGACCTGATCTACAGCGTGGTCAGCCCGGACAAGGTCAGCGAGATGGAGTCTATGTACGCCCCGGAAACCACCCGCCTGGGTCCGTTGGGGGCACGCGACACCAGCGACGACTGGGAAATGTTCGGCTTCTACATCATGAACAACATCGGCATCGCCTTTCAGACCTTCGCCAGCGGCGTGCTGCTGGGACTCGGCAGCCTGTTCTTCCTGCTGTTCAATGGCCTGATGATCGGTTCGGTGGCCGGCCACCTGACGCAGATCGGCTACGTGCAGACCTTCTGGCCCTTCGTCATCGGCCACGGCGCGTTCGAACTGACCGCCATCACCTTCGCCGGCGCCGCCGGCCTCAAGCTCGGCTGGGCGCTGCTCGCGCCAGGTCGCCTGACCCGCGGCGAAGCCCTGCGGCTGGCCGCCCGGCGCAGCGTGCAACTGATCGCCGGGGTGATCGTGCTGTTGCTGCTGGCGGCCTTCACCGAGGCCTATTGGTCTTCCATCAGTCATTTCGAGCCGCGGGTGAAGTACGCGGTCGGCGCGGTCCTCTGGCTGCTGGTCGGCAGCTACTTCCTGTTCGCCGGACGGAGCCGCCATGCGCCTGACTGACGCCAGCGTGGCGATTCGACCGCGCAGCGCCTGGGAAGCGCTCGACCTCGGCATCCTCCTGGCGCATCGCCATGCGCGCCTGCTGATGGGCAGCTGGGCGTTGCTGACCCTGCCGCTGTTCGCCGTGCTCAGCCTCCTGCTGTGGCAGCATCCGACCCTGGCGATCCTGATCTTCTGGTGGCTCAAGCCGGCCTTCGAACGGCTGCCGCTGTACATTCTCTCGCACGCCCTGTTCGGTGATACGCCAACCCTGAAGCAGGCCCTGCGCGCCTATCCCGCCCTGCTGAGGAAACAGTTGCCGGCCAGCCTGCTGTGGCGCCGCTTCAGTCCGACGCGCAGCTTCGACCTGCCGGTCCTGCAACTGGAAGGGCTCGCCGGGGAGCCCCGCAGCCAGCGCCTGATCGTATTGTCCCAGCGCAACGCCGGCGGCGCGACCTGGCTGACCGTGGTCGGCGTGCACCTGGAAATGGCGCTCTGGGCCGGCTTCGCCATGCTTCTCTACCTGCTGATCCCGGCGCAGAACGAGATCGACTGGAACTGGCAGAGCCTGCTCGACCCGGAAGCCGGCGAGTGGCTCTGGCTGGAGCACCTCTCGAACCTGCTCTACGTCCTGGTGCTGGTAGTCTGGGAGCCGATCTACGTGGCCTGCGGCTTCACCCTCTACCTGAACCGGCGCACCGAACTGGAGGCCTGGGACATCGAGCTGGTGTTCCGCCGCCTGCGCCAGCGTCTGGTCGGCAGCGCCTATGTCCTGCTGCTCGGCCTGGCCGCTTCGCTGGCCTGTCTGCCCGCCCCTTCCGCCTACGCCGAGCCGGCGGCCGCCGCCAGCGCCGGCGACGCCGAGCTGCCGCCCGAGCAGGCCCGCCTGCTGCGGCAGAAACTCAACAGCGAACAGGCCGGCAAGCAGATCCGGGCGATCGTCGACGGCGCGCCGTTCAAGAACAGCGAGACCGTTACGGGCTGGCGCTTCGGCGACAAGACCGAGAAAAAGGACAGCCGCAAGGAGGACGAAGAGCGGCTCAAGGCATTCTTCGAGGCCCTGGCCAACTGGGTGCCGTTCCGTCACGCGGCGCAGGTCATCGAAGTGCTGCTCTGGGCGCTGCTGTTCAGCGCGGTGTTCCTGCTGGTCTGGCGCTACCGTGAATGGCTGCGCCTGTTCGTCGGCAACCTGGGCTTGCCGCAACGGGCCCGCCGCGAAGCGCCGACGGTGATGTTCGGCCTCGATCTCAGTCCGGAAAGCCTGCCCGACGACATCGCCGGCAACGCCGAACGGCTCTGGAACGAGAAACCACGGGAAGCCCTCGGCCTGCTCTACCGCGGGCTGCTCAGCCGACTGCTGCATGACTACCGCCTGCCGTTGAAGGGCTCCCATACCGAGGGCGAGGTCCTGCGCCTGGTCGAAGGACTGGAGCAACAACGGCCGCTGCTGCACTACAGCCAACTGCTGACCGCCCAATGGCAGGCGCTCGCCTACGGCCACCGGCTGCCGGCCGACGACGCTCGCCAGCGCCTCTGCGATGGCTGGCGCAGCCTTTTCGCCGCGGGAGCCAAGCCATGATGAGCCGGCGCGCGCGCTTCCTGTTGCTTGCCGTGCTCCTGCTGCTGGCCGGGCTGCTGGCGATCTTCCTGGCCAGCCGCCTGCAACCCTATACGGAGACGATCGACCTCGGCCCATCGCCGGAGGCCCGGCGCAATCCCTACCTGGCCGCCGAACTGTTCCTGCGCAAGCAGGGGGTCACGGTGAGCCGCGCCGACGGCCTTGAGGTCCTCAAGGAACTGCCGCCCTCCGGGCATACCCTGCTCCTGCTCGGCAGCCGCTCCGGCATGACTCCCGGCCAGGCGCGCCGCCTGCTGCAATGGAGCGAGCAGGGCGGGCATCTGGTGCTGATCGCCGAACGCCTGTGGGACGAGGACGAGAAGAAGAGCGGCGACCTGCTGCTCGACAGCCTGGATATCCGCCAGTACCTGACCGAGGACTTCGACGACAGCCAGGACCGGGCCAGCGAGGAAACCGCCGACGCCGACGAAGGTAGCGTCGACGACCATGCGACCGAAACGCCGCCGGAGGAAGCCGCCGGCGAGGAAGAAGAGCCCGCCGACAGCGTGCCGGACTATTCCGCACTGACCCGCCTGTACCTGGAAAACGAGCGCTCGCCGGCCTACATCGGCTTCGATCCCGACTACCACCTCTACGATCCGCAGAACCACGCCTACGCCTGGGCCAACAGCGGCGACGCCACCCACCTGTTGCAGATGCAGCACGGCAAGGGCCTGGTCACGGTGCTCACCGACGCCTGGATCTGGCAGAACCGCAACATCGAGCAGTACGACAACGCCTGGCTGCTCTGGTACCTGACCCAGGACAACCAGGTGACCCTGCTCTACCGCGCCGAACGCGACAGCCTCGCCACCCTGCTCGCCCGCCACTTCCCCGAGGCCCTGGCGGCAGCGCTGCTGCTGTTGCTCGCTGGCCTGTGGCGCGCAGGGCTGCGCCAGGGTCCCTTGCAGCCGGTGGCCAGCCGTTCGCGCCGGCAACTGGAGGAACACCTGCGCGCCGGCGCCGACTTCCTCCTCCGCCAGCGCGGCCACGTCGCCTTGCTGCACGGTCTGCAACGCGACATCCTGCGCAGGGCGCGGCGTCGCCACCCCGGTTTCGAACAGCTCGGCGTCGCCGAGCAATGGCAGATCCTCGGGCGCATGACCCGCCTGCCACCCAGCGCCATCAGCCAGGCCATGCGCCCATATCCGGCGCAGCGCCTTTCCGCTGCCGACTTCACCCGCCAGGTCGCCCACCTGCAAAGCCTCAGGAATGCCCTATGAGCGAACAGACGCCCGAACAACCGAGCACCACGCCCAACCCGGCGCTCCAGCGCCAGCGCGCCAGCCAGCTGGCCCAGGCCCTGCGCAGCGAACTGCAGAAAGCCCTGATCGGCCAGGGCGCGGTGATCGACGATGTGCTCACCGCGTTGCTCGCCGGCGGCCACGTGTTGGTGGAAGGCGTGCCGGGGCTCGGCAAGACCCTGCTGGTACGCGCCCTGGCGCGCTGCTTCGACGGCGGCTTCGCGCGCATCCAGTTCACCCCCGACCTGATGCCCAGCGACGTCACCGGCCACGCCGTATACGACCTCGCCAGCGAGCAGTTCAAGCTGCGCAAGGGGCCGGTGTTCACCCACCTGCTGCTGGCGGACGAGATCAACCGCGCGCCGGCCAAGACCCAGGCCGCCCTGCTGGAAGTGATGCAGGAGCGCCAGGTCACCCTGGAAGGACGCGCCCTGCCGGTGCCGCAGCCGTTCATGGTGCTGGCGACGCAGAACCCGATCGAGCAGGAAGGCACCTATCCGCTGCCGGAAGCCGAACTCGACCGCTTCATGCTCAAGCTGCGCATCGATTACCCGGCCGAAGCCGAGGAACAGACCCTGGTGCGCCAGGTGACCCGCTCCGCGCGCAGCGACATGCTCGACGTGGCCAACCTGCGGCCGCTGCTGAAGGACAAGGACGTTCTCGCCCTGCAGCGGATCGCCAGCGACCTGCCGATCGACGACCAGGTCCTCGACTATGCCGTGCGCCTGGCCCGCACCACCCGCAACTGGCCGGGCCTGGCCCTCGGCGCCGGACCTCGCGCGTCGATCGCCCTGGTCCGTTGCGGCCGGGCGCGGGCGCTGCTGCGCGGCGGCGAGTTCGTGGTGCCGGACGACATCAAGGGCTGTGCCCTGGCGGTCCTGCGCCATCGGGTCCGGCTGTCTCCGGAGCTGGACATCGAGGGGCTGTCGGTGGACCAGGTCCTGCAACAGTTGCTCGACCAGGTACCGGCCCCCCGCGTATGAAGCCATCGCGCGCCCTGCTGGCGCTGTTCGCCGCGCTCCTGCTGCTGGCCATCGGCCTGGGCAGCCTGTCGGCGCTCGGCCAGCGGTTGCCTGCGCAACTGCATACATTCTGGTGGGCGGCGCTCGCCGCGCTGCTCCTGCTCGGCCTGCTGGACGCCCTGTGGGCGCGCCGCCAGGCGGTGCCGAAGCTGAGCCGCCAGCTCAGCGGCAACCTGCCGCTGGGGCGCTGGAGCGAAGTGCGCCTGCATCTGCAGCACACCTATCGGCGTCCGGTTCGCCTGACCCTGTTCGATCACCTGCCGGCCGGCATGGATTTCGAGTACCTGCCGCAGGAGGTCGAACTGCGCCCGGGCGAAAGCACCGAGGTCGGCTACCGGGTGCGGCCGCTGAACCGCGGTCACTTCGTGTTTCCCCGCTGCGAGCTGGAACTGCCCAGCCCGCTGCGCCTGTGGCGGCAGCGCCGCTACCTGGAAGCACGCGGCGAGACCCGCGTCTACCCGGACTTCGCCCGCCTCTACGGCGCCGAACTGATGGCGGTCGACCACTGGCTCAACCAGATCGGCGTACGCGGCGGCCAGCGCCGCGGCCTCGGCCTGGAGTTCCACCAGTTGCGCGAATTCCGCGACGGCGACACCCTGCGCCAGATCGACTGGAAGGCCACCGCTCGCAAACGCACGCCGATCGCCCGCGAATACCAGGACGAACGCGACCAGCAGATCCTCTTCCTGCTCGACTGCGGCCGCCGCATGCGCAGCCAGGACGGCGACCTGTCGCACTTCGACCATGCCCTCAACGCCAGCCTGCTGCTGGCCTACGTGGCCCTGCGCCAGGGCGATGCGGTGGGCGCCATGACCTTCGCCGGCGACGACCGCCGGCACCTCCCGCCGGGCAAGGGCAGCGCCCAGCTCGGCGCGCTGCTCAACACCGTCTACGACCTGCAGACCAGCCAGCGTCCCGCCGACTTCCCGGAAGCCGTGCAGGCGGTGCTGTCCCGCCAGCGGCGGCGGGCCCTGGTGATCCTGGTGACCAACCTGCGCGACGAGGACGACGAAGAACTGCTCGGCGCGGTGAAACGCCTGGGCCGCCAGCACCGGGTGCTGGTCGCCAGCCTGCGCGAGGAAGTGCTCGACACCCTGCGCCAGGAGCCGGTCGCCCGCTACGAGCAGGCGCTCGCCTACACCGGCACCATCGACTACCTGAATGCGCGCAACGGCCTCCACGAGAAGCTCGCGGCCCACGGCGTGCCAGTGCTCGATGCGCGTCCCAGCGAACTCGGGCCGGAGCTGATCAGCCGCTACCTGGGCTGGAAGCGCGCCGGCGTGCTTTGACGGATCAGACCGACTGCGGCTGGCGGGGGAAACTGAAGTAGCGGCGCAGCGCCTCCACCAGTTCGAGGAATTCGGCGGGCGGCGCCAGCAGGTGGAAGCCGGAATCGAAATGACCGGGCGTGACGTCCTCGCAGGTCCACCGGCAGTCGGCGGAAAAATCGACGCATTGCGGGCGACCGCCCAGTCCCGGAACCTTCAGGCGCAGTTCGAAACGCGCGCCGACCAGCATCGGCAGTTGGCTGATCAGCAGCAGGCCGTCCTCGGAGACGTTGCCGATGTAGCCCATCGGCTTGTCGGTGATGCGATTGAACACCTTCAGGTAGCTGGGCAACTGATGGCGCTGGATATGTCGTTGAAGACCCATAATGGCATTTCGCTATGATTTGCAGTCCAGTATGACGATGCCGGCGCTCGGGGAACAAGCTCAGCGGCAGCGTTCGGACTCCCGCGAGGCCAGTTCGCGACGAATGGCGTCCAGCTCGGCATCGCTCAGGTAAACCGGCCCGCCGCCGGCGTCCTGCCGATAGAAGCGGCCGCCGCGTTCGAGCTGGGACAACTGTTGCCGCAAGCGCCCGCATTCCTCGGCCAGCGCAGCCTGGCGCTGGCCGGCGCGTTCGGCGGCGGCGGTGCGTTCCTCGCGACGAGCATCGAAATACTCCTGGGTGCGCTGCTCGCGCTGGCGGGTCGCGGCGTCACGTTCCACCACCTGCGGCCTGACTTCGACGCGTTGCGCGCCGGCCGGTGGCGTGGCGGAGAAGTGTACCTTGCCCTGGGCATCGGTCCAGCGATAGATGTCCGCCTGTGCCAGCACGGGCATCAGGGCGACACAGAACCACAGGGCACGCATGCGAACCTCCTCCGTGAAATCCAGGACGAAGCTTACCGGATCGACCGGGGTCCCATGCGACCGACGGTCAGCCTGAACGCCCGTCCAGTCTCCCGGCCGCCTACAGGCGGGTCGGCACGGCGCTGGCCGAGGCCGGCGTCTCGTTCAGCCGGCCCAGCTGACGCAAGGTCTCCAGCCGCGCCTTGGCACGGTAGGCATATTCGCTGGTGGGGTAACGGGCGATGATGAAGTGGTAGGTCTGCGCCGCGTCGACGAACAGGCTCTGGCGTTCCAGGCACTGGCCGCGCAGCAGCGAGATTTCCGGCTGCAGGTAGGGCCGCGCGCGAATCCGCCGTTCGGCCCGCGACAGGTCGAGCATCACCTGTGCGCAATCGCCTTTGTCGTAGGCGCGGTAGGCCCCGTTCAGGTCGCTGTTCAGCGACCAGCTGTTACAACCGGTGGCACTCAGCGCCAGGCAGGCAACGATCAAGCTTCGCATAGGCATATCCTCCGTTGGGAACTGTATCGGCGCGTATTGGCGTGACTGAAGGGCCTGACTAGACTGGGGTGGCTCTCGCCCTGGCGCCAAGGAGATGCCATGCGCTTCGCCCGCCGTCTCGTCCTGCTCCCATTGCTGTCGCTGCTGGCCGCCTGCTCGCCGACCACGCCGCTGTTCGTCGCCCAGGTGACCACTGGCGAAGTCGCCGAATACAAGCAGATGAAGAGCAACCGCATGACCGCCGCCATCGAGGAGGAAGGCGACCTGCTGACCTACAGCGCCATGGCGATCCGCGACAACAGGAGCGCCGAGGCGGAGAAGCTCTACCTCACCGGCTACGACAATAGCCGCTACAGCGCCGAGGTGCGCGGTATCTCGCTGTACCAGATCGGCCTGATCTACATGAGCCGCTACAACGACCAGCGCGACGACGCCAAGGCCACCGACTACTTCCAGCGCGTGGTCCGCGAGTTCCCCGGCACCCACGCCGCCGAGCATGCCCAGGCGCGCCTGCTGGCGATGCGCCAGCGAGCCAGGGAGCCGGTGCAGAAGAGCGCCCGCGAATTGCTCGCCACCTGGAAGCCGCAGCAGAACCTCGACCTCTACAAGACCAGCCTCGACCCGGACATGACCCTGCTGTCGCGCCGCGCGGTGCTCAAGGATCGCGTCGACGAAGCCGCCGAACTCTACCTGCTGGCGGTCAACGATCCGGCGATTCCTGCCGGTATAAAGGAAAAGGCCCTCTACCAGCTCGGCCTGATGTACCTGGCGCCGGACAACCCGCACCCGAACCGCGACAAGGCCATCGAATACCTGCGCCGCCAGTTGCTCGACTATCCTGAAGGCGAATTGTCGAACAAGGCCAGCCGGCACCTCGACCAGGCGCTCAACGTGCAACCGCGCTGATCCCCGCCGGACTGACCCAGATCAAGCGCCCGTCGCGGCGCCTGGTCTGCAATGGCATTCCCGCCCAGTGCCAGGAGCGTTGCCATGAACCTGCATAACCTGCTGGTGGTCGTCGATCCGAGCAGCGACGAACAGCCGGCCCTTACCCGTGCCCAGTGGATCGCCGAACGCAGCGGCGCCAGCGTCGAGTTGCTGCTGTGCGACTTCAACCCGGCGCTGGACGGCGGGCTGTTCTTCGACAGTCACTCGCTGCAGCGTGCCCGCGACCTTTACCTGGACGAACGGGTCACCTGGCTGGAGCAGCTTTCCATGCCGCTGCAGCAGGCCGGCATCCGCACTCAGGTCGAGGCCCAGTGGGGCAAGCCGCTGGACCGGATGGTCCTGCAACGGGTCGGCGAAACCCGGCCCGACCTGGTCCTCAAGAGCACCCGCAAGCACAACCTGCTGCGCCGCCTGCTACTGGGCAACAGCGACTGGCAATTGATCCGCCACTGCCCGCAGCCGCTCTGGCTGGTCCATCACGACGCCTGGCGCGGCCAGCGCCTGTGCGCGGCGCTCGACCCACTGCATGCCAGCGACAAGCCGGCCGCCCTCGATCACCGGCTGATCGCCGCCGCCCGCCAGCTCGAAGCCAGCCTGGGGCTGCGCGCCGACTACCTGCATACCCACGCGGCGATGCCGCGCAGCCTGCTGTTCGACGCGGAAATGCTCGCCGGCTACGAGCGTTTCGTGCTGCAACATGAGGAACGTCACCGCCAGGCCTTCGACGACCTGCTGGCGGCCTACCCGGAGATCGCCGCGGAGCGCCGCCACCTGCTGGCCGGCTATGCCGAGCAGGCGATCCCCGACTTCGTCCGGGCCAACGACATCGACCTGTTGCTGATGGGCGCGGTCGCCCGGGGGCACCTGGACAACGCGCTGATCGGGCAGACCGCCGAACGCGTCCTGGAGGAGGTGGAATGCGACCTGCTGGTGCTCAAACCGACAAATGACATCTGATGCAGATAGTATGACTCCGCAGTCGCCGCCGAGCCTCGCCGGTGGTAGCCTGCACGCCAGCGTTATCCAAGGAGTCCTTTGCATGTCCGTTCGCCGCACCAAAATCGTCGCCACCCTCGGCCCAGCCAGCAATTCCCCGGAAGTGCTGGAGCAACTGATCCTGGCCGGGATCGACGTCGCCCGCCTCAACTTCTCCCACGGCACCCCCGATGAACACCGCGCCCGCGCCAGGCTGGTGCGCGAACTGGCGGCCAAGCACGGCCGCTTCGTCGCCCTGCTCGGCGACCTGCAAGGACCGAAGATCCGCATCGCCAAGTTCGCCAACAAGCGCATCGAATTGCAGGTCGGCGACAAGTTCCGCTTCTCCACCAGCCACGCCCGCGACGCCGGTACCCAGGAAGTGGTCGGCATCGACTACCCGGACCTGGTGAAGGACTGCGGGGTCGGCGATGAACTGCTGCTGGACGACGGCCGGGTGGTGATGGTGGTCGAGGAAGTCGCCGCCGACGAACTGCGCTGCCGGGTGCTGATCGGCGGCCCGCTGTCCGACCACAAGGGCATCAACCGCCGCGGCGGCGGTCTCACCGCGCCGGCGCTGACCGACAAGGACAAGGCCGACATCAAGCTGGCCGCGGACATGGACCTGGACTACGTGGCCGTTTCCTTCCCGCGCGACGCCAAGGACATGGAATACGCCCGCCGCCTGCTCACCGAGGCCGGTGGCAAGGCCTGGCTGGTGGCCAAGATCGAGCGCGCCGAGGCGGTCGCCGACGACGACGCCCTCGACGGCCTGATTCGTGCCAGCGACGCGGTGATGGTGGCCCGTGGCGACCTCGGCGTGGAAATCGGCGATGCCGAGCTGGTCGGCATCCAGAAGAAGATCATCCTGCACGCCCGCCGCAACAATAAAGTGGTGATCACCGCGACCCAGATGATGGAGTCGATGATCCACAGCCCGATGCCGACCCGCGCGGAAGTCTCCGACGTGGCCAACGCCGTGCTCGACTACACCGACGCGGTGATGCTCTCGGCGGAAAGCGCCGCCGGCGAGTACCCGGTGGAAGCGGTGCAAGCCATGGCCCGCGTCTGCCAGGGCGCCGAGAAGCACCCGACCAGCCAGAAATCCAGCCACCGCCTCGGCCAGACCTTCGACCGCTGCGACGAGAGCATCGCCCTGGCGTCGATGTACACGGCCAACCACTTCCCGGGGATCAAGGCGATCATCTGCCTGACCGAAAGCGGCTTCACCCCGCTGATCATGTCGCGCATCCGCTCGTCGGTACCGATCTACGCCTACTCCCCGCACCGCGAGACCCAGGCTCGCGTGGCGATGTTCCGCGGCGTGGAAACCGTCCCCTTCGACCCGGCGGCGCTGCCGGCGGAGAAAGTCAGCCAGGCCGCGGTCGACGAGTTGCTCAAGCGCGGCGTGGTGACCAAGGGCGACTGGGTGATCCTGACCAAGGGCGACAGCTACACCGCCCAGGGCGGCACCAACACCATGAAGGTGCTGCACGTCGGCGACCTGCTGGTATAAGCGCACGTCGCGGCGGATAACGCCTGGGGCGTTATCCGCCCTACGGACCGGCACCCCGCTAACCCAACGTGGTGTAGGGCGAATAACCGCCACGCGGTTATCCGCCGTTTCAGCCGCGTCGCGGCGGATCGGCGCTCCGCTGGCCCACTCAGGCGAACCTGGAGAAATCCGGCTGGCGCCGGTGCATGAAGGCGCTGAGCGCCTCGATCGCCTCGGGCGAGCGCAGACGGGTACTGAAGATATCGCCTTCCTCGGCGATCACCCGGCGAAGCTCCTCGATAAACGGCGCTTTCATCAGGCGCTTGCTCTCCACTACCGCCGAGGGCGCCAGGTGCAGGAAGCGCCGGGCCGCATCGCGGGCGTGCTCCAGCACCGTGGCGCCATCCTCCAGCGCCGCATTGGCCAGGCCCCAGGCCGCCGCCTGCTCGCCGCTGAAGTCCTGGCCGAGCATCAGCAATTCCGCAGCCTTGGCATGACCGAGCATGCGCGGCAGGATCAGGCTCGAGCCGAACTCCGGTGTCAGGCCGAGGTTGACGAACGGCATCTTCAATCGCGCATTGCGACCGACGAAAACCAGGTCGCAATGCAGCAGCAGGGTGGTGCCGATACCCACCGCCGGTCCGTTCACCGCGGCGATCACCGGCTTGGGGAATTCCAGCAGGGCGCTCATGAAGCGGCCGACCGGGCTGTCGCGCAGGGATGGCGGTTGCTCGAGGAAGTCGAGGATGTCGTTGCCGCTGGTGAAGCAGGCGTCGCCGCCAGTGATCAGCACCACCCGCACAGCCGTATCGGCCTGCGCCTCCAGCAGCGCCTCGGCCATCCGGCTGTACATCGCGCGGGTCAGCGCGTTCTTCTTGTCCTGGCGGTCCAGGCGCAGGGTCAGCAGCCCCGTTTCGCGTTCGACCCGAATCAGCTCGCTCATCGTCACTCCAGGGATGCGGCGCAAGGCCGCGGCAATGGCTGCAAGGCACCGCCACCGGCGCCGCGTCAGGCGTGGGGCAGGAACAGGTCCGCCAGGGTCTGGCTACGCGGTACGCCGGCCAGGTAGAGATGCCGGGCGAAGCGTTCGACGCTGGCGGGTTGGCCGCAGAGTAAGGCCATGCTGCGCCGCGGAACAAGGCGGAGATCGGCCAAGGCAGAGGGCAACTGCGCCGCCGACACCAGGTTGACGCGCAGTTGCGGATGGCGCCCGGCCAACTCCGCCAACTCGCTCGCCAGGTAGTGGTCGCGCGCCAGGTGCAGCAACTGGATCGGCGCCTGGTGTTCCGCGCGCAAGGCCTCGCGAAGTATCCCCCAGAGCGGCGCCAGCCCGGTGCCGGCGGCCATCAGCAACAGCGGTCGCTCCTGCCAGTCGGGTTCGTAGCGCAGCGCCCCGCCGCGCAGTTCGCCCAGGCGCAGGAGCGCGCCAGGCGCCAGGCGCCGGGCGCGGTCGCAGAACGCGCCGGGGGCGCTACAGTCGATGTGGAACTCCAGCCACGGGTCCTCGTGGGGCAGGCTGGCCAGCGAATAGGGACGCGCCACGCCATCGTCGCTCCACAGCAGCAGGTGCTGCCCGGCGCGATAGCGCAAGGGCCGCTCCGGCTCCAGGCGCAGGCGCAGCACATCGCCCAGCCAGTGGCAGGCGACGACCCTGGCCGGCAGCCCGTCGTGCTCAGGATCGAAAGGCTGCAACACGAGGTCGCCGAGCACCCGGCACTGACAGGCCAGCCGCCAGCCCGCTTCGCGCCGTACCGGATCGAGCGCCTCCGGGAGGGTGTCTTCCACCTCGCCCTGCAGGCAATGCACCAGGCAGGCGTGGCAACTGCCGGCGCGGCAGCTATGGGGCACGGCGATGCCGCCGGCGAGCAGCGCATCCAGCAGGTTGCTGCCGGCGGCGACGGCAAGGCGTCGCTCGCCGACCCGTATGTCAGGCACTGGTGACCTCCCAGGTGGCGTCGCAGCGGTTTCGTCCGCCACGCTTGGCACGGTAGAGCGCCTGGTCGGCCCGCTGCAAGGCCTCGTCGAGATCGTCGTCGGCATACAGCAGGGTCATGCCCACCGAAAGGCTCAGGGTATCCACCGTGACCCCGACCGGTTCCGCCTGTTCGAACGCCAGGCGCAGGCGTTCGCAACAGCTTTCCAGCTGCTCCGCGTCGGCGTGGGGCAGCAGCAGGACGAACTCCTCGCCGCCGTAACGGGCCAGGACGTCGCCATCGCGCAGACAGGAACGCGCCACCGCGGCGAAGGTCTGCAGGACCCGATCGCCGGCGGCGTGGCCGTGGCGGTCGTTGATCCGCTTGAAGTGATCGAGGTCGATCAGCGCCAGGCCGTGCTGCCGGTTCGGCAGCAGGTCTTCCAGCGCCCGACTGGCCAGGCGCATGAAATGCCGGCGGTTGAACAGCCCGGTGAGTTCGTCGGTGGCCACCAGGTCTTCCAGTTGGCGCATCATGCCGCGCAGCGTGTCCTGGTGCGCCTGCAAGGCATAGCGGCGCTGGCGCATGCGTTGCCGCATCGCCTGTATGTAGCTGGCGAACAGGCTCAGCCAGACCATTACGATGAACATCACGAGCACCTGCAATGCAGCCCGGCCCGGCAGCTCGAGACGCTGCTGCAAGGCCTCTACCAGGTAGATGCCGGAAAAAGCGATGAACGCCAGCGCCGCACAGCGGGCGAAGACCCGCGGCGGCAGTTGGAACACGCCGAACAGCAGGGCCAGCACGTAGAACACCATGAAGGTGCCGCGCAGGCTGTCGACGTGATAGAGGAAATAGGTCAGCCAGGCGATCGCCACCAGCACCTGCGGCTCGGTCAGGCTGGGATCGGCGTAACGCAGGTTGCGACCGCTGGCGAACAGCCAGAGGAAGGCCAGTTGGCAAGCCACCACCAGGGTGGTGCTGGCCGCCGCGGTGGTCGGCGCTGCGCGGTAGAAGCCGCTGAGTAGCGCCAGCCAGAGCAGGACCAGGCCGAGCAGGTAGGTGCCTGCGGCCATGCCGAACCGGCGGAGCAAGAGCTTTTGCAGCGCACGCTGTTTCAGAGGAGGCTTGTCTGTGCGCATGGGCTCCGTCCCGTAATGGCACCTGGCCGCAATGTACCCTGCCCCCTGCGGGTTGCCTAGTCGAACGAACTGCCAGCTAGCGGACCGCGGATTTATCGGCCGACCAGCCGGCTGGCCGACCAAGGTCTGATCGTCGGCGCGTGCGCCCGTCTCGCCGGAACGGCTATACTGTCGCGCCTTTTTTGCGCCGGTGCCTGACCGGCGCGCTCCTCGGCTGCGGCCGGCTCCGTGACCCTGCCCCGCATCCGAATTACCCGCCTGAAGAGGACCGTGCTCCATGGCCGTGATCAAGCAAGACGACCTGATCCAGAGCGTCGCCGATGCCCTGCAGTTCATCTCCTACTACCACCCGGTCGATTTCATCCAGGCCATGCATGAGGCCTACCTGCGCGAAGAATCGCCGGCTGCCCGCGACTCCATGGCGCAGATCCTGATCAACTCGCGCATGTGCGCCACCGGCCACCGCCCGATCTGCCAGGACACCGGGATCGTCACCGTGTTCGTCCGGGTCGGCATGGACGTGCGCTGGGACGGCGCTACCATGAGCGTCGACGATATGATCAACGAAGGCGTGCGCCGCGCCTACAACCTGCCGGAGAACGTCCTGCGCGCCTCGATCCTGGCCGACCCGGCCGGCGCGCGGAAGAACACCAAGGACAACACGCCGGCGGTGATCCACTACTCCATCGTTCCCGGCGACAAGGTCGAAGTCGATGTCGCGGCCAAGGGCGGCGGCTCGGAGAACAAGTCGAAGATGGCCATGCTCAACCCGTCCGACTCGATCGTCGACTGGGTGCTGAAGACCGTACCGACCATGGGCGCCGGCTGGTGCCCGCCGGGCATGCTCGGCATCGGCATCGGCGGCACCGCGGAGAAAGCAGCGGTGATGGCGAAGGAAGTCCTCATGGACCCGATCGACATCCACGAACTGAAGGCCCGCGGCCCGCAGAACCGCATCGAGGAACTGCGCCTGGAGCTGTTCGAGAAGGTCAACCAGCTGGGCATCGGTGCCCAGGGCCTGGGCGGCCTGACCACCGTGCTCGACGTCAAGATCATGGACTACCCGACCCACGCCGCCTCGCTGCCGGTGTGCATGATCCCCAACTGCGCCGCGACCCGCCACGCCCACTTCGTGCTCGACGGCTCCGGCCCCGCCGAACTGGAAGCGCCGTCGCTCGACGCCTATCCGGAGATCGTCTGGGAAGCCGGCCCGTCCGCGCGCCGCGTCGACCTGGACAAGATCACCCCGGAAGAGGTGCAAAGCTGGAAACCGGGCGAGACCCTGCTGCTCAACGGCAAGATGCTCACCGGCCGCGACGCCGCGCACAAGCGCATGGTCGACATGCTGAACAAGGGCGAAACGCTGCCGGTGGACCTGAAAGGCCGCTTCATCTATTACGTCGGCCCGGTCGATCCGGTCGGCGACGAGGTGGTCGGCCCGGCCGGTCCCACCACCGCCACCCGGATGGACAAGTTCACCCGCCAGATCCTCGAACAGACCGGCCTGCTGGGCATGATCGGCAAGTCCGAGCGCGGTCCCATCGCCATCGAGGCGATCAAGGACAACAAGGCGGTATACCTGATGGCCGTCGGCGGCGCCGCCTACCTGGTCGCCCAGGCGATCAAGAAGTCCAAGGTGCTGGCCTTCGCCGAACTGGGCATGGAAGCGATCTACGAGTTCGAGGTGAAGGACATGCCGGTCACCGTCGCGGTTGACACCAACGGCGAGTCGGTGCACATCACCGGCCCAGCGGTCTGGCAGAAGAAGATCGCCGAAAGCCTGGCGGTCGAGGTCAAGTAAGCCTGCTCCGTCCCTGGAAAAGCCCGGCCCCGCGCCGGGCTTTTTCGTACGGCCACTGGCCGGAGCCTGGGCTGGCAGCGCCGCAGGCGCCTTGGTTCAGCCGAACCAGAAATACAGCAAGGTCAGGTTCGCCGCCGAGATCAGGCCGAACAACGACCAGGCCAGCGCGCTGATCCAGCGCGGGTTGACGAACTCCCCCATCAGGTTCCGGTCGCTGCTGAAGCGAATCAGCGGCCACAGGGCGAACGGCAATTGCAGGCTGAGCACCACCTGGCTGAGCACCAGCAGCTTGCCTACCGCGCCTTCGCCCAGCCAGAGCACGCCGATCAAGGCCGGCACCAGGGCCAGGCCCCGGGTGATCAGGCGCCGCTGCCAGCAGGGAATCTTCGCCCGGAGGAAACCCTCCATCACCACCTGCCCGGCAATGGTGCCGGTGAAGGTCGAGCTTTGCCCCGCCGCCAGCAGGGCGAAGCCGAACAGGAAGCTGGCCAGGGCGCCGCCCACCAGCGGGTCGAGCAGGTGGTAGGCGTCCTGGATCTCCACCACCTCGGTGTGGCCGCTGCCGTGGAAAGCCGCGGCGGCGAGGATCAGGATCGCCGCATTGACCAGCAGCGCCAGGGACAGCGAGCCGATGGTGTCGAGCCGGGAAAAGCGGATCGCCGAGCGTTTGCTCGCCGCGTCGTCGCCGCTGACCCGGGTCTGCACCACGGACGAATGCAGGTAGAGGTTGTGCGGCATCACCGTCGCGCCGAGGATGCCGATCGCCAGGTACAGCGGCTCCTGGCTGCTCAGGGTGTCCCAGGATGGCCGCAGGCCGGCGGCGACATCCGGCCAGTAGGGGCCGATCAGCACCAGTTCGACGAAGAAACACGCGCCGATGGTCGCGATCAGCCCCAGCACTATGGCCTCCAGGCGGCGGAAGTTGGCGCCCTGCAGGGCCAGCACGATCAGGGTATCGAAGGCGGTGAGGACCACCCCGGTGGTAATCGAGACTCCCAGCAGCAGGTGGAAGGCCAGCGCCGCGCCGAGCACCTCGGCAAGGTCGGTGGCGACGATCGACAGTTCCGCCAGCAGCCATTGGCCACGCGCCACGCCAGGGCGGTAGCGCTCCCGGGAGAGCTGCGCGAGGTCGCGGCCGGTGGCGATCCCCAGGCGCGAACAGAGGCTTTGCAGGAGCATCCCGGAAAAGCTCGCCAGCACCACCACGAACAGCAGCGCGTAGCCGAAGCGCGAGCCCGCCTCGATGGCGGTGGCCCAGTTGCCGGGGTCCATGTAGCCGACCGAGACCAGCAGGCCGGGGCCGACGAACAGCGCCAGCTTGCGCAGCGGCGAGGCGTCGGCCGGCACCGCCACGCTGTGGCTGACCGCCGAGGGACAGAACGGCGCGGTGGCCGTGGTGGGCAGGGAGTATTTCACGAGGCGACGCCGGATCGGGGGAGGAAGTGCGACCAGCCTAAACGCTTCACCCCGGTCGCGTCTTCCCTCGCCTCAGGCCTGGGCGCGCTGGCCGACCAGGCTCAGCTCGGCGACTTTCTCGCGCCGCTGCGCCAGGTAGCGGGTGCAACTGACACGCAGGAAGGAGGCGAAGTTGAGCACCTCGCCGCGATAGTCCATCACTTCCTCGTAGAGCTTGGTGATCAACTGGTTAGTGCTCAGGCCCTCGCCTTCGGCGATTTCCCGGAGGATGTCCCAGAACTGGTTCTCCAGGCGCAGGGTGGTCACCACCCCGCGGATGCGCAAGGAACGCGAGCGCGATTCATAGAGGATCGGGTCGGCTTTCACATAGAGTTCGCACATGCGCGGGGGTCTCCTGGGTCTCAGTGGCTGATACGGGTGCCGAGCACCTCGAGGAAGCGCGCCAGCCACGCCGGATGCGCCGGCCAGGCCGGCGCAGTGACCAGGTGGCCGTCGACGTGGGCCTGGTCCGACGGAATGTCGACGTACTCGCCGCCGGCCAGCCGCACCTCCGGGGCGCAGGCCGGATAGGCGCTGCACGCCCGCCCTTGCAGGACGCCGGCGGCGGCCAGCAGCTGGGCGCCATGGCAGACCGCGGCGATCGGCTTGCGCGCGGCGTCGAAGGCACGCACCAGAGCCAGCACCTGCTCGTTCAGGCGCAGGTATTCGGGGGCGCGGCCGCCGGGGATCAGCAGGGCATCGTAATCCTCGGCGCGGGCCTGGGCAAAGTCGGCATTGAGGGTGAAGTTGTGGCCCGGCTTCTCGCTGTAGGTCTGGTCGCCTTCGAAATCGTGGATGGCGGTGCGCACGCTTTGCCCGGCCCGCTTGTCCGGACACACCGCATGCACCTGGTGGCCCACCATCTGCAGGGCCTGGAACGGGACCATGGTTTCGTAGTCTTCGGCATAGTCGCCGACCAGCATCAGGATCTTCTTCGCAGCCATCACGCGCACTCCTTCGGGCAGGGCCCGGTCATACCGGGGATGCACCTAAGGTAGCCAATCCGCAGGGGGACGCGGGTAATAGACGGTTACTACACGCGTGCCGGGTTCAGATGCCGATCTTGTCCAGGGCCCGCCCGACGCCTTCCCAGAACGAGCGCTGCACGCGTTTCCGGTAGCCGCTGGCGGCGAACTGCATGGGCTCCTGAACCTGGTGGGTAGCGCCGATTTCCGCAGCGCCGAGATCGGCCGCCACCAATTGCAGCGGGCCATCGCCCTCACCCGCCGGGTGCTCGCTCTTCGGTGGCGGGTTGAGTTCGTCGTAGCGCAGGTAGTAGACCGAGCCGGCCCTGGCCTCGAGCATGAAGCTGGCGATGCGGGTGAAATCCATCGGACCGTCGGCGAACAGGGTCCAGAAGCTGCCCGCCAGCGGCCGGCGCATTTCCAGCTTGTAGCTGCCGGTCTCGAACTCGAACGCCAGGTAGCCGTTGCTCGGCAGGCTGCCGATCAATTCGTTGTTGAGGAAGATCCCCGGCGCCTCGAGTTCCTCGTCCGCCCACTGGCTCCGCGGACGGTAGAGGTAGACGGTGGCGTGGCTGGCATCGGCGCTCGGATGGGCGACGAAGGCCGGTCCGTCCACCGCACCGAAGAACGCGCCGGGCGTGCTGCAGCCGACCAGGCTCGCGACGATCGACAGGGCCAGCGACAGGCTGCGCAGCATGCTCCATCCCTCTTCTTATGGTTATCCGCGCAGCATAACCAGCCGGGCCGGGCCTGCCACCCGTCGAAAGTCCGGTTCGCCGGGAGAACGGCCTCAGGCCGGGCGCGGCACCTTGGCCAGCGCCGGCGCCGGCATCAGCCGGCGCACCAGCCACTTGCGCACCGGCACCACGCCGCGCTCCTGGAACAGTACGCAGAACGCCACCAGCAGGACCAGGAACAGCGGGTAGTAGAGCAGCGACGATGGCAGCGCGGCCGCCGCCTCGGTGCAGGCGCGCCAGTCGTCGAGACAACGCCCCGGCACGGCGATAAGGCGCTCGCTACGGGAGAACAGGGTGAACATCGGCACATGCAGGGCGAACAGCGACAGCGAGGCGGCCCCCAGGCGCGGCGACCAGTGGCGGACGAAAGCGCTCTTCGGGTCGGCGGGCAGCGCGCAAAGGCACACCAGCAGCAACTGGGCCGGCAGCAGCAGGCCGTTGTGCAGCAGGAAGTACCAATGCTTGGCGCCCTGGGTGAACAGGTAGTCGGCCACCAGGAAGGCCGCCACCACCAGCGCCACCAGCCCGGCCAGCAGGCCGCGTCCCGGCACCATGCCGCGGTCGCGGTAGCCGCGGAACAACCCGTAGGCCAGGATGCCGCCAAGGAATTCCGGCAGGCGCAGCAACGGATTGCGGTGCAGCAGGCCGGTCCAGGGGATCCCGTAGCTCTCGCTGGCTACCACCAGCACCGGCGGGATCAGGTAGACCAGCCAGACCAGCGCCAGCACCTTCCACTTGTGCCGGCTGCGCATCAGCCGCGGGGCGACGAAGGGAAACGCCAGGTAGAAGAACATCAGCGTCGACAGCGACCACAACGGCGCGTTGAAGGTCAGGTAATAGGGATTCCAGGCCTGCAGCAGGAGGATCTGCAGGATGCTGTTGACGAACAGTTCGGTGTTGCTCATCCAGTGCAGGAAGAGTTCCGGGTGGGTGCGGCCGAGCACTTCGTTGGTGTCGTAGATGACGAAGCGCGGGGTGGCCTTGTCCAGCTCGGGACCGATTCCCAGGTGGCTGAGGGCCAGCAGCACCAGGATCGACAGCAGCAGGGAGAACAGGTGCAGCGGATAGAGATTGGACAGTCGCTTGGTCCAGAAGCTGCGGGCGTTTTCGCGCAACCGGCCGCTGCGCGCGTAGACATGGGCCAGGAGGAAGCCGGAGAGCACGAAGAAGGTGCTGGTGGCAAAGAACCCCAGGCTGGTGAGTTCATCGAGACCGGGAAACTTCTGCTCTTTCGGATAGGTATGCAGGGTGTGGTACACCACCACGTACAGGCCGAGCAGGAAGCGCAACCATTCCAGTCCGATGAAACGTTCCTTGGAGTCGGGCGTTGCCACGCATCTCTCCTTTGTCATTGTAATGGGCGGTCCCGGGTAGACCCGCAAGCTCCCTGGCAAGTTTCACCGGGCCGGCCAGCGACTACGAACGGCCGCTGCCTAGCGCCGGCGGTCGAGGAAATTCACCACCACCCGGTCCAGCCAACCCCACAGGCGCTGGTGCAGGCGCATCCACAGGGGCCGCGCGCGCCACATCGCCAGGGTCACCTCGCGGCTATCGGCGAAGTCCGCCAACAGGCTCGCCGCCGCCTCGTTGGTGAAGTCCGGGTCGAGGGCCTCGAGATTGGCGTCGAGGTTGAAGCGTAGATTCCAATGGTCGAAGTTGCAGGAGCCGACGCTCACCCAATCGTCGACCATGACCATCTTCAGGTGCAGGAAGCGCGGCTGGTATTCGTGGATGCGCACGCCGGCGCGCAGCAGGCGCGGGTAGTAGCGCTGCCCGGCATAGCGCACCGGGGCGTGGTCGGTGAGCCGCCCGGCCAGCAGCAGGCGCACCTCCACGCCGCGCTGGGCGGCCTTGCGCAGGGCCCGGCGAACCTTCCAGGTCGGCAGGAAGTACGGCGTCGCCAGCCAGATCCGCCGGCGCGAGCCGTTTAGCGCGCGGACCAGCGATTGCAGGATGTCGCGGTGCTGGCGGGCATCGGCGTAGGCCACCCGGCCCAACCCGCGGGCCGCCCCCGGCTGCGGCGGAAGACGGGTAAGGGTCATGCTCTCACGGGGCTTCCAGGCTTTCTCTTCGAGACAGGCCAGCCATTGCCGCTCGAACAGCGCGGCCCAGTCCGCCACCACCGGGCCGTCCATCTCGACCATCACCTCGCGCCAGGCACTGACGTCGCTGACCGGTTCCCAGAATTCGTCGGTGATCCCGGCGCCGCCGACATAGCCGAGGCGCCCGTCCACCAGCAGCAGCTTGCGATGGTCGCGGTAGAGATTGCCGCCGGTCAGCTTCCAGCGCAGCGGGTTGTACAGCCGCAGTTCGCCGCCGGCCTCGCGCAGGCGCTGGATCCAGGCGCTGCCCAGGCCGAGGCAGCCGAAGCCGTCGAACAGGCAGCGCACGGCGACGCCCCGACGGCGGGCATCCAGCAGGGCGACGAGAAACAGTTCGGCGCAATGCCCGTCTTCCACCAGGTACAGCTCCAGCTCGATGCTCCGCTGCGCCGCCTCGATGGCCAGCAGCATGCGCGGGAAGAACCGCACGCCGTCATTGAGCAGGGCGAAGCGGTTGTCGCTGCGCCAGGGAAAGACCGGGCCGCTCACCGCGAAGTGAAGATCAGCACGGCGCCGACCGGCACCGAGAGCCCGATGCTGCCGGCGCCGGCCAGCTTGCGCAGGGTCTCGATGCCGGGGGCGAGGTCGAAGTCGGCGGCGTCCAGCACCAGCGGCGACAGGGTCACCACCTGGAAGCGATGCTCGTCCAGGCGGGTCACCAACAGGTCGCTGGCGTAGCTCTTGCGCTTGCCATGCAGACTGACGGTCACCGGCTGGCGCATTTCCAGTTGCACGCCGTCGGCCAGCTCGACGATCGGCGCCAGGTCGAGCTGGGCGGTGATCTCCGCCTCGGCGAAGCGCTTGGTCTCGAACAGATGCTCGCGGATGCGTTCGTCGCGCAGCGGGATGTCGGTGCTCACCGAGTCCAGCTCGACGCGCAGGCGCGCCTGGCCCTTGTCGTCGACCTTGCCGTGCATGACCAGGAAACGGCCGACTTCCGAAAGGGTAGCGTTCTTGGTGGAGATGAAACTGAGTCGCGACGACTCGTAGTCCAGGTACCAGGCGGCCTGGACCGGCAAGGCCAGGAGGGCCAGGCCGAGGCAGATCAACTTGTGCATGCGGGCTCCCTTTGCGTCCGGCGCCACCTTAAACCGGCCGCCTGGGAGCAGGCAAACTCCCGCGTCAGTCGAGCGCGTGCTGCAACTGACTGACGGTATCGGCCAGGGTTCCCAGGTGCCGGCGGCGCACCCGTTCGACGCAATCCTGGTCGCGCGGCCAGTGCAGCGCCACGCTGCCGAGCAGGCGACCCTGGGCGCGTACCGGCAAGGCCACCGCGCGGATCAGGAACGGCAGGCGCACCGGATACTCCCAGTGTCCCTCGGTACGCTCGCCGTAGCCCTGGCCGTGGGCCTGCTCGCGGGTGCGCAACCAGAGGTCCTCGTCCACCTGGTGCTGGCGCGCCAGGCGGCGCACCTCGCTGTCTGCCAGTTCGCCCAGGCAGGCTTTGCCCATGGCCGAATGGAACAGGCTGGCGTGCTGGCCGACCACCAGCCGGTTGGCCGGGTAGCGCTTGCGCAGGACGCCGGGCACCGAGCTTTCCGCCACCAGCAGGCGGTCGCCGTCGAGAATCGACAAATCGGCGACCAGCCCGGTGCGCTCGCTCAACTCCACCAGCAGCGGCGCGGAACGCTCCACCACCTGGCAGCGGAAGCGCTCGGCGGCGTCACCGTAGAGGCGGGTGGAACGCAGCCGGTAGCGCCGGTCGGTCAAGCCGCGGTACAGCCAGCCCTGCTCCAGCAGGGTATGCAGCAGCCGCGACACCGTGGCCTTGGGCAGCTCGGTCAGGTAATGCAGTTCCTCGAGCCCCAGCGCCTGGTGCTGGCCCAGCAGATCGAGGATCGCCAGCGCCCGCTCCACCGAACGCACGGTTCCCGCCTCTTCTCTTTCCGGCATGACGACACCTCCACCGTCGACAGACCGTTATGGCAAAGCAAGATGCAGGCCCAGGTCATGTAGGAAGAATCTGCGAATACGCCAGCGTTGCTCCGCGGCCTAGTCGATGCCCCCTGGAGCCTCGAGCATCGCCGGCGGACGGCGGCTGACCCAACGGGTCAGGCCCTCGTGGGCATGGGCCAGTTGCAGCACCGCCAGGTCGGCCTGCGCCGGGCCGATGATCTGCAATCCCATCGGCAGGCCCGCCGCGCCGAAGCCGATCGGTACGCTGATCGCCGGCAAACCGGCCAGGGTCGGGCCGATCACCACCTCCATCCAGCGGTGATAGGTGTCCATCGGTCGCCCGGCGACCTGCCGCGGCCACGCCGTTTCTGCATCGAAAGGAAACACCTGGGCGCTGGGCAGCAAGAGGAAATCGTAACGTTCGAACAGACGCGCCAGCGCCCGATACCAGTCGCTGCGATCCAGCGAGGCGCGATAGACCTCGGCGGCGCCGAGGCCGAGCCCGGACTCCACTTCCCACTGCGCCTCCGGCTTGAGCCGGACGCGCCGTGCGGGATCGGCGTAAAGCTCGCCAAGCGAGCCCTGCACCAGCCACTGGCGATGGACCAGCCAGGTGCGCCACAGGCGCTCCAGGGGATAGTCCGGCAGGCACGCCTCGACGTCGCAGCCCAGCTCGGCGAAATCGCCCAGCGCGGCTTCGCAAAGCTCCAGCACGCCCTCCTCCATCGGCAGGTAGCCGGCGTAGTCGCCGAGCCAGCCGAGCCGGGCTCCGCGGAAATCGCGCCTGAGGTCGTCGGCGAACCTGCGCGGATCGTCGCGCAACGACAGCGGACAGCGCGGATCGTAGCCGGCCTGGGTGGCCAGCAGCCGGGCCAGGTCGGCCACGCTGCGCCCCATCGGGCCTTCGGTGGCCAGTTGCTGGACGAACAGTTCCGCTTGCGGGCCGTGCGGCACCCGTCCCTGGGACGGGCGGAAGCCGTAGACGTTGTTGTAGGCGGCGGGGTTGCGCAGCGAACCCATCATGTCGCTGCCGTCGGCCACCGGCAGCATGCGCAGCGCCAGCGCCACCGCCGCCCCACCGCTGCTGCCGCCGGCGATCCGCGCCGGATCGTAGGCATTGCGGGTGGTGCCGAACAGCGGGTTGTAGGTCTGCGAGCCGAGCCCGAACTCCGGTACGTTGGTCTTGCCGATGACGATCGCACCGCTGCTCTTCACCCGCTCGACGACGATGGCGTCGTGCTCCGGCACCTGCCCGGCGAACAGCGGCGAACCCAGGGTGGTAGGAATGCCGGAGGTGGCGGCGAGGTCCTTGATCGCCTGCGGCATGCCGTGCATCCAGCCCAGCCATTCGCCGCGCGCCAGTTGCCGGTCGCGCTCGTCGGCCTGGGCGAGCAGACGGCTTTCCGCCTGCAGCGAGACGATGGCGTTGACCCGCGGGTTGAACCGTTCGATCTGCGCCAGGTAGGCCTGCATGACCTCGCGGCAGGACAGTTCGCGTCGGCGGATCGCCGCGGACAGCGGCAGCGCGTCAAGCGCGACGATTTCCTCGTGGCCGTCGCTTCGATGGCGGGTGGCGCTCATTCACAGACTCCTTGCCGGCTTGCCCAGGGCCGGTTCACGGGGGCGCGGGGCGGGCGTCGCGCCCTCCCGCAGATAGAGGGTGGCGAGCAGCCCGAGGAAGGCCGCGCCGAGCACGTAGAACGCCGGCGCCACTGGCGAGCCGCCGACCTCGGTGAGCCAGGTGACGATGAACGGAGCGAAACCGCCGAACAGCATCACCGCCAGGTTATACGCCACCGCCAGGCCGGTGGAACGCACCCGCACCGGAAACTGCTCGGCCACCGCGGTCGGCGCCGGGCCGAAGAAGCCGCCGATCGCCGTGCACAGCAACAGTTGCATCAGCAGCAGGCGCCCCAGGCTCGGCGCCGCGGCGACCCAAGCGAACAGCGGATAGACCATGAGCATGAAGGCCAGGGTCGCGACCAACAGCACCGGGCGCCGCCCGACCCGGTCGGAGAGTCCGCCGGCCAACGGGATCACCAGGGTCATCAGCGCCACCGCCGCCATCTGCACCATGAACACCTCGTCCAGCGGCAGGCCCAACTGCTTGTGGGCGAAGGTCGGCATGTTCACCAGCACCACGTAGAAGGACACCGTGCCGATCACCGTCAGGCCCATGCTCACCAGCACGCTGCGCCGGTATTCGCGCAGCACGCCGAGCAGCCCCTGGCGCTCGCCGGGCTCCCGGATGGCTTCGAGGAAGGCCTCGGTCTCGCCCATGTAGCGGCGGATCCACAATCCCACCGGACCGATCAGCAGACCGAACAGGAACGGCACCCGCCAGCCCCAGCTCTCCAGGGACTCGGCGTCCAGGCAATGGGTGACCAGCGCGCCCATCCCCGCACCGGCGAAGACCGCCAGGCACTGGCCGAACAATTGCCAGGAACCGTAGAGACCGCGCCGGTGCGGCGGCGCGCTTTCCACCAGGAAAGCCGTGGCGCTGGCGTACTCGCCGCCGGTGGCGAAACCCTGCAGCATTCGCGCGATCACGATCAGCAACGGCGCGCCGACGCCGATCGCCGCGTAGGTCGGGGCGAAGGCGATCATCGCGATGGACAGCGTCATCAGCAGGATGATCAGTTGCATCGCCGCCTTGCGTCCCCTGCGGTCGGCATACAGGCCGAGCAGGACCCCACCGACCGGACGCATGAAGAAACCGACGCCGAAGGTGGCCAGGGCCATCAGCAGCGAGGTGTACTCGTCGCCGGAGGGGAAGAACAGCCTGGCGATCAGGCTGGAAAGGAAGCCGTAGACGATGAAGTCGTACCACTCCAGGGCGTTGCCGATCACGGCAGCCGCCACCTGGCGGGTACGCGAGGTACCGCTCGGGCAAGCGTGCATGGGAATCTCCTGGTAACCGGGGGAATGCCGGCGCGGCTCAGGCCGCGCCGTTAATGGCGGCAGTCAGTCGCAAGGCCGGACGCCCCGGGGGGCGGCCAGCCAGGTCTCGGCGAGCGCGCCCCAATAGGCCGCGCCCCGGACCAGGATGTCGTCGTTGAAGTCATAGGCCGGGTTGTGCACCATCGGCCGTCCTCTGCCGTTGCCGATGAACAGGTAGCTGCCGGGGCAGCGCTGTAGCATCCAGGCGAAGTCCTCGCTGCCCATCAGCTTCGGCGTGGCGCCGTCGACCTGCTCCGCGCCGGCCAGCTCGACCCCGACCTGGCGGGCGAACTCGGTTTCCTCGACGCTGTTGACCAGCACCGGATAGGCCGGATAGTGCTCGATGCTGGCCTGGCACCCATAGCTGGCGGCCTGCAACTCGATGATCTGGCGAACCCGCTGCAACACCTGCTCGCGCACCTGGCCGTCGAGCGCCCGCAGGCTCAGGCGCAGCACGGCGCGCTGGGGTATGACGTTGGCCGCCTCGCCGGCCTGCAATGCGCCGACCGTGACCACCGCGGCCTTCTGCGGATCGACGTTGCGCGCCACCACGCTCTGCAGGGCCATCACCGCGCTCGACGCGGCGAGCAGCGGATCGATGCTCAGGTGCGGCATCGAACCGTGGCCACCGACGCCCTCCAGGGTGACGCTCAGCAGGTCCTGGGAAGCCATCATCGGTCCCGCGCGGAAGCCCAGGTGCCCAGCCTCCAGTCCCGGCATGTTGTGCATGCCGAACAGCGCATCGCAGGGAAAGCGCTCCAGCAGCCCGTCGGCGAGCATCGCCTCGGCGCCGCCCTGGCCCTCCTCCGCGGGCTGGAAGATCAGCACCAGGGTGCCGTCGAAACGCCGCGTCGCCGCCAGGTAGCGTGCCGCGCCGAGCAGCATCGCGGTGTGTCCGTCGTGGCCGCAGGCGTGCATGCGCCCGCCGTGGCAGCTGCTGTAGCCGAGCCCCGTGGCCTCGACGATCGGCAGCGCATCCATGTCCGCCCGCAGGCCGAGCCGCCGCGTGCCGTCGCCCTGGCGGAGGACGCCGACCACGCCGGTGCGGCCGATCCCTTCGTGCACTTCGTAGCCCCAGCCGCGCAGGCATTCGGCGACCAGCGCGGCGGTGCGTCGCTCCTCGAAGCCCAGTTCGGGATGGGCGTGGATGTCCTGGCGCAGGCTACGCAGGTCGTCGGCGACCTCCTCGAGCCAGGCCACGATGTGTCGATGTCGAGCCATGCCGTCTCTCCTCTGGCCGGATTGCGCTCCGGTCTTGTTGGCGGGAGGCCCGGACGCAAGGCCGGCCGGGCGTGGTCACAGCTAAGCGCGGCGCGCGGCGAAGGACAACGGAAGGCGGTTCCACTGGGTGGAACCCAAGGCCCGCGCCGCCCTCCGCCGGCGCGTCAGAACTGTTCCGGCGGCACTTCGCGGAAGTTCAGCACGGCGAACACCGGAACCTCGGGAGTGATCGAGGGAATATTGGCCATGTCCTTCAAGGGCTTGAGCTTCTCTTCCAGGTCGAAGTCGAGCAGCTTCAGCAGCACCGGCTCCAGGGTCGCCACCTGGACCAGCCCTTCGCCCTGGCGGGTGACCAGCACGTCGGCCTTCAGGCGGCGCTGCTGGCCGTGCAGGTCGAGGGTGAAGTCGAGCTTCTCGACCCGCGACTGGCCGACCCGCAGGTCGTCGAAGCCGGCCATGTCCAGGCGGCTCTCCACGGTGGCCTCGGGGAAGCGCGAGGTTTCGAAGAAGTTGTCCTTCATTCGCTCGTCGCGCAGGGCCAGGCCGCTGTCCAGGGTGCCCAGCGGCACCACGATGCGCGCGACGCCCTGCTTGTCGATCTGGCCGCTGAGACGGTCGAAGCGCTGCACCTCGGCCATCTTCGCGCGTTTCACGGAAACGAAGCTGATCCGCGAGTAATCCGGCTCCAGTTGCCATTCCGCCGCCGACAGCAGCGGGCTGAGGAGCAACAACAGGACACACAATACAACAGGCATTCCACCTCCGGCTTCGGGCCGGCGCCGTCCCTCGCCCCGCGCCCCGACATGCGCCGCCGGTCAGTCCGGCAGCCTGTCCGCCTCGGGCATGAGCCGGCATCCCTCGCGCGGGCCCAGCCAGGCGGCCGTCTGCGTACTGCCGAGGCCGCGGGCGGTCACCCGGCGGCGGGCTTCGTCGTCGAAGAAGCCGCTGATCGGCACGTACTGTTGGGTATAGGCCCGGCAATAGTCCGCGGAGTTCCCCATCACGTAGCGGCAGGAGCAGTACTCCTTGGCCGTGTAGGCGCCGATGATGGCGGGAAAGGCCGCCAGGTGGATGCGGTTCTGCCAGGCCCACGCGAGGGCGGCGAGCAGCCCCAGGACGAACAGGAAGAGCAAGGGATGGCGACGGATCATGGCCGCGCCTCCCCGGCGAACGCCGCCTGTGCCAGGCGCAGGAATTCGTTGTGGCGGAAACGCCCGTCGCGGTCGTCGGCGTAGCGCACGATCACCAGCTTCTCCTCGGGCAGCACGTAGAGCGCCTGGCCCCAGTGGCCGAGCGCGGCGAAGGCGGTCTCGGCGACGTCCGGCCAGGGCGCCGGCGCGCCTTTCACCGCACGGTTCAACCACCACTGGCCGCCCGGTACCGCCTCGCCCTCCTCTTCCGCACTCGGCCGGTAGCGGGCGAAGGGCGTCAGGTTGAACTCGACCCATGCCAGCGGCAGCAGTTGCCGCTCGCGCCAGCGCCCGTGGCGCTGCATCAGCAGGCCGACGCGCGCCAGGTCGCGGGCGCTCATGTAGACGTACGACGAGCCGACGAACGTGCCGGCGGCGTCTCGCTCCCATACCGCCGAACGGATGCCCAGCGGCTCGAACAGCGCGCGCCAGGGGTACTCGGCATAGTCCGCGCCGAGCATGCCGTGGAGGGCCGCCGCCAGCACGTTGCTGTCGCCGCTGGAGTAGCGGAAACGCCGGCCCGGCGGCCGGGCCTGCGGGGTCTCGGCGACGAAGCCGGCCATGTCGTCACGCCCACGGGTGTAGAGCATCGCCACCACGGAGGATTTCAATGGCGCGAACTCGTAGTCCTCCTGCCAGTCCAGCCCGGAAGACCAGTTCAGCAGGTGGCGCAACGTCACCTCGGGATGACGGGCGAACGGCGGGTAGTAGCGCGCCACCGGGTCGTCGAGCTGGAAGCGCCCTTCGCCCTCGGCGACGCCGAGCAGCGTGGCGAGCAGGCTCTTGCTCACCGACCAGGTAAGGTGCGGGGTCTCGGCACGGCTCGGGCCGGCGTAGCGCTCATAGAGCAGGCGACCGTCGCGGATCACCACTACCGCGTCGGTGCGGATGCCTTTGCGACGAACATCGTCGCGACGGCCGAAGGCATAACGCTCGAATGCCTCCAGCGCCGGCCCCGCGGGCTGTTGGGCGCGGGGCCAGTCGGTGTCGGGCCAGTCTTCGGCCAGGGCAGGGAGGGCGAATACCAGGGCCAGCGCGGCGAGGGCGCGGCGGGACAACGGCAAAGCGGGCATCGGCGGGCCCTCTCGACGGTCGAGGGGCAACCCTAGCATGGCCTCGATGACGCCAGGAAGCGCGGACTCAGCCGGGCATGCGGTAGTCGTCCGGACCGAGCAGGTCGATGCCGCACTCGAGGTTCTCGATCCAGTAGAGGAAGGCGCTGATCATTTCCTTGCCGACGAAGGGCCGCCCGTGTTGCGGCACGATCATCTCCACATCCATGTCCCGGACCATCCGCGCCCACAGGCGGCAGATCTTGTTCGCCGCCATGTAGCGGCGATGGAAACCGTCCATGTACTGGATATGCGCGGCGAAATCACCGACCGGCGCCGCGTCGTCCACCAGCGAGGCGCCCATGTCGCCCGAGAAAAGGATCTTGCTCACCGGGTCGTAGAGCTGGAAGTTGCCCACCGAATGCAGGAAATGCGCGGGGATCGCCTTCAGCGAGCAGTCGCCGAGAGCGATCGCCTGGCCGCGGTCGGGCAATGGCATGACCCGGTCGTAGGTGTTGATGCCATGGCTGACCGCCAGGTAGTTGGCCGTCAGGTGCGGCAGGAAGCGCGCCCACAGCTTGGAGCAGATCACCCGGGCGCGGGTGTGCAGCAGCCACTTGTCGAGGGCGGCGATGATGTCCGGGTCCTGGTGCGAAGCGAAGATGTAGTCCAGCTCCTGCAGCGGAAAGCGTTTCGACAATTCCAGCGAGAGCGGCGTGTAGGTCAGGTCGCCGCCGGGATCGAGCAGCAGGTACTGGCCGTTGTCGACGATCAGGAACTGGTTGGACTGGACCCCTTCGCCGCTGACGAGGTCATCGAAACACAGGCACTGGTGGCTGCCGTTGTCGAACAGCACGATCGGTTCGCGTCGCATGGTCGGTGAAATCTACTCTGTGCAGGCGCCGAGGAGCATTCCTCGCCGGATGCTGCGCAGGGTAAGCGCCTGCGGCGCGGCGCCTCACTGACCTGGGTCAAGCCCGAGGCGGGTCAAGGCCTTCTCCAGGCGAACTTTGCGGGCCCCGTTGGCAATCGCCAGCAAGCCGCGATCGCGTTGCCACAATGCCTCCCAGGTCGAGGCGTTGGCGGCGAAGGCGGCATCCAGTTGCCCCTCCAGCGCCGCGAACTGTTCGAACAGCCCGGCCAGTACCGCCTGGGTGCCGACGCAGGCGACCGGGTGCCGCGCGACCTCGGCGCAGCCGCCGAGGATGCCGGCCAGGCGCAGCAGCAACGGCGAGGGCCAGCCGCATTCATGGCCGACCCCATAGAGCCAGCCGACCAGCGCCGCCAGCACATGGACATCCTCCAGCAGGCGGAACGGCCTGACGTAGTCATCCCAACCATCGCCGGGCAGACGCTCGCAATGGGCGCCGTCGAGCAACAGGCGGGAATGCGGCACGTCCGGCATCAGCGGCAGCGCCGGCAACGCCTCCAGGCGCGCTCCCGGGGCGCCGGCCAGGACCACCGTCATCGACAGTCGCGGCGGCTGCCCCGGCGCCTCGTCGCGGGCGGCCACCAGCCACCAGGAGGCGCTGTCGCCAGCGGTGACGAAATCCTTTTGTCCATGCAGGACCAGCCCCTCCAGGCGGGTCTGCAGGTCCGCCGGGCGCACGCTGCGCTTCTCGGTCACGCACAGCGCGCCAAGACCTTCCGGCGCCGCCGGCCAGAGCGCGCGCAGGGCCGCCTGGTAGCCGGCGAGGAAGGCCAGACCCGGACTCGCCGCCAATCGTCCGCCGAGCACCGCCCGCTCCAGGGTGCCAAGACCGTCGGCGCGCGCCAGGGCGGCGGCGTGCCAGTCTTCCAGGGAGCCTTCGGTGGGCAGGCGGTCGAGCGGGCCGAGCAAGCGTTGCCAGGACATGGCGGACTCCAGTGTGGAATGTGTCGGAACCGGCATCCTGCCGAGGGTGCCAGCGTTGAACAACGGCGCGTTACATCCGGCGACAATGTCATACAAGCATCACGCCGCTGTCACAGGGGTGACACCGCGCCTTCCTAGCCTGAGCTTGCACAACAAAGCCGAGCGGCCGCAACCCGCGGCGCCGGCCCAAGGAGGCCCAGGCATGACCCAGACCGCCATTACCCGCGAACCCGTCGCCGGACGCCGCCTGAAGGCCGAGCGCCTGAACGGCGCCCGCGCCCTGCGCGAGGCCCAGGCCCTGCGCTACCGCGTATTCAGCGCCGAGTTCGACGCCAAGCTCGAAGGCGCCGAAGACGGCCTCGACCGCGACGACTACGACCGTCACTGCGCGCACATCGGCGTCCGCGACCTCGACAGCGGCGCCCTGGTGGCCACCACCCGGCTGCTCGACCATCGCGCCGCCGAACGCCTCGGGCGCTTCTACAGCGAAGAGGAGTTCCACCTCTCCGGCCTCGACGCCCTGCACGGCCCGGTCCTGGAGATCGGCCGCACCTGCGTCGCTCCCGAATACCGCAACGGCGCCACCATCGCGGTACTCTGGGGCGAACTCGCCGAGGTCCTCAACGAGGGCGGCTACCGCTACCTGATGGGCTGCGCCAGCATTCCCATGCGCGACGGCGGTATGCAGGCCAAGGCGGTGATGCAGCGGCTGCGCGAACGCTACCTGTGCACCGACTACCTGCAGGCCGAGCCGAAGAACCCGCTGCCGCCGCTGGACGTCCCGGAAAACCTCACCGCCGAGCTGCCGCCGCTGCTCAAGGCCTACATGCGCCTGGGCGCGAAGATCTGCGGCGAGCCCTGCTGGGACCCGGATTTCCAGGTCGCCGACGTGTTCATCCTGCTCAAGCGCGACGAACTCTGCCCGCGCTACGCCCGCCACTTCAAGGCAGCGGTCTGATGGCGCGGCTGCGCCTGCTGCTGCGCAGCGCCCGCCTGCTCGGGCTGGTCGCGCTCGGACTGGGCCTGGCCGCTTGGGTCAGCCTGCGCGAGCGGCTGCCCGGCGCCGACGTCACGCCGCTGCGCCAGCGCCTGACCCGCTGGTGGCTGGCGCGCCTCTGCGCGGCCCTGCCCTTCGAGGTCAGGGTCAGCGGCGAAGCGCCCCGGCAACCCATGCTGTGGGTAGCCAACCATGTGTCCTGGACCGATATCCCGCTGCTCGGCGCCCTGGCGCCGCTGACCTTCCTGTCCAAGGCCGAGGTGCGTGCCTGGCCGCTGGCCGGCTGGCTGGCGGAAAAGGCCGGCACCCTGTTCATCCGCCGCGGCTCGGGCGACAGCCGGCTGATCAACCAGCAATTGGCCAAACAACTGCACCGTGGGCGCAACCTGCTGATCTTCCCGGAAGGCACCACCACCAACGGCGAAAGCCTGCGCACCTTCCACGGTCGCCTGATGGCCAGCGCCCTGGAAGCCGGCGTGGCGGTGCAGCCGGTGGCGATCAGCTACCGCCGCGACGGCGTACCCGATGCGCTGGCGCCGTTCATCGGCGACGACGACCTGCTCAGCCACCTCGGCCGCCTGCTGCGCGGCGAGCGCGGCAGCGTGCATATCCAGCTGCTGGAACCGATCCCCAGCCAGGGCCTGGACCGCGCCGAACTGGCCCGCCAGGCCCAGCAGGCGGTGCGCCTGGCGCTGTTCGGCACTGCCGCCCCTACGGAAACCCGACGCGCCGCCTAATCGCGCTTGGGCGGCACCGCCAGCACGTCGCACGGCAGGTCGCCGAGGGCCGCCTCGGCCACGCTGCCGATCAGCGCGCGGCGGAAGCCGGTCAGGCCCTGGGTGCCGAGCACCGTCAACTGCGGCGCCTGGCGGCGTACCTCGGTCATGATCACGTTGATCGGCAAGCCTTCGCCGACGCGCAACTGGATATCCTCGCGGCCCAGCCCCAGGCCGGCGACGTAGTCGCGCAGCTCGACGTTGGCCTTGAGTTCCTCCTGGTCGACGTAATGCTCGACGCGGTCTTCCTTGATCCCCGAATAACGCATCATGCCCTTGGCGAACGGCTCGAAGGCATGCAGCGCGGTAAGGCTGGCGGCGTCGAGGAAGCCGAGCTGGCCGGCCATCTGCACCGCGCGCGTCGAGGTCGGCGAGAAGTCCAGCGCCAGCAGCACCCGGCGGTACTCCTCTTCCGGCGCACCGGCCGCGCGCAGCACCGGGATCTTCGCATTGCGTACCACCCGCTCCAGGGTGGTGCCGATGAACAGGTCGCGCAGCGGCGTGTGCCGGTGCGCGCCCATCACCAGCAGGTCGGCGCCGATCTCCTCGGCCACCGCGTTGATCACCACCACCGGATCGCCGACCCGCACGATCGCCTTGGACTCGACGCCGAGGCGCTCCTTCAGGGCCTGTCCGTTCACTTCCAGCAGGTTGGCGATAGCCAGCCGTTGCGGCGCGATCAGCACCGGCGGCTGGTCGTCGTCGAGCACGTTCAGCACGGTCAGTTCGGCATTCCTCGCCTTGGCCAGCGCCGCGGCGCGCATGACCGCCAGCTCGGAACGCGAGGACAGGTCGGTCGCCACCAGGATTCGTTTCATCTTCCACCTCCATTGGCAGAGCGTTGAACGTCGGCCCCATTGAACGATCGACGCGACCGCTGCCGGTTGATGTGCATCAAGCGGATGCTTCGGACTGAAACAATTGATAGGTGATTCCGCCGGCCGGGCCAATGGCCGCTGCGCCAGGCTCAGCGCTGGCTCAGGGCGAAAGCCTGGAGTTGCGGGTAGAAGGCGCGGAAATCCGCGCTCAGGTCATCGTAGCGCTGGGCCAGTTCTTCCCAGGAACCGTCCAGCAGGTGCGGTCGCGACAGCCTCCGCGACATGCCGCCCAGCACTTCGCGCAAGACCGCGAACTCGCGGTAGCTGCCCAGCCAGTCCTGGGCCGCCATCCGCGGCGCGATGCGCGCCAGGCGCTCCGGCAGCGGCGAGGCGGTGCGCAGGGTGCCGTAGACCCGCTCGACGAACTGCGGCAGCGGTTCGTCGGCGTAGTCGTTCCAGTCGCGCGCCAGGCAGTGGTCGAAGAACACGTCAAGCAGGACGCCGGCGAAACGCCGGCGCTCCAGCGGGAAGCGCCGCTTGGCCGCATGCACCAGTGGATGGCTGTCGGTGAAGGCGTCGATGCGCCGGTGCAACTGGATGGCCCGCTCGATCTCGTCCGGCCATTGTCCCTGCAGGCGGCCCTTGACGAAGTCGCCGTACAGGCTGCCGAGCAGTTGGGCCGGTTGCGGGCCGCCGAGGTGGAGATGCGCGAGGTAGTTCATGCGGGCTAGCTTACCCCAGGGACGGAACGGTCGTTTCGATCATCGTCATCAGCCCTGTCGATAGCGACTATCGTCGCAATCGATCCCCATATCGTCCCACACCGATATATAGTTCGTCCCAACCCGATATGGACGGCCAACGGACCACCGCCATGCCACTGGACATCGACGAAATCATCAAGGCTCTCTCCCACCCGGTGCGACGCGACATGCTGCGCTGGCTGAAGGAACCGGAGAAGTACTTCGTCGAGCAGGACCACCCGTTCGAGATCGGCGTCTGCGCCGGCAAGTTCGACCAGCGTACCGGTCTCTCCCAGTCCACCGTGTCGGTACACCTGGCCACCCTGCAACGCGCCGGTCTGGTGACCAGCCGCCGGGTCGGCCAGTGGAACTTCTTCAAGCGCAACGAGGAGACCATCCAGGCCTTCCTCGACCAACTCGGCGACGAGCTGTAAGCAGCACTCGCTTCCACCCCACTACCTCGCAGTCCAGGAGCTCGACCGATGCCGGCGTCTCTTCTCGTCCTCGCTTTATCCGCCTTTGCCATCGGTACCACCGAATTCGTCATCATGGGCCTGCTGCCGCAGGTCGCCGGCGACCTGCGGGTATCCATTCCCAGCGCCGGCTGGCTGATCAGCGGCTACGCCTTCGCCGTGGCCTTCGGCGCCCCGCTGATGGCCATGGCCACCGCCCGCCTGGAGCGCAAGAAAGCCCTGCTCGCGCTGATGGGCATCTTCATCGTCGGCAACCTGCTCTGCGCGGTGGCCGCCAACTACGGCCTGCTGATGCTGGCGCGGATCGTCACCGCGCTCTGCCATGGCGCCTTCTTCGGCATCGGCTCGGTGGTCGCCGCCAGCCTGGTGGCGCCGAACCGCCGCGCTTCCGCCGTGGCCCTGATGTTCACCGGCCTGACCCTGGCCAACGTGCTCGGCGTGCCGCTGGGCACCGCGCTCGGCCAGGAAGCCGGCTGGCGCGCGACCTTCTGGGTGGTGACCCTGATCGGCATCGCCGCCTTCGTCGGCCTGGCCAGGGTGCTGCCAAACGACCGCGAGGAAGAGAAGGTCGACCTGCGCCAGGAAATGTCCGCGCTGAAGAACCCGTCGCTGTGGCTGGCCCTGGGCACCACCGTGCTGTTCGCCGCCTCGATGTTCGCCCTGTTCACCTACGTCGCGCCGCTGCTCGGCGAAGTCACCGGGGTCAGCCCGCGCGGCGTGACCTGGACCCTGCTGCTGATCGGCGTCGGCCTGACCGTCGGCAACGTGATCGGCGGCCGCCTCGCCGACTGGCGCCTGGGCACCACCATGGCCGCGGTGTTCGCCGCCATGGCGCTGGTCTCGGCGCTGTTCAGCTGGACCAGCCAGGCCCTGCTGCCGGCGGAAATCACCCTGTTCTTCTGGGCCGCCGCCGCCTTCGCCGCGGTGCCCGCGCTGCAGGTCAACGTGGTCCGCGTCGGGCATGCCGCGCCGAACCTGGTGGCGACCCTGAACATCGGCGCCTTCAACGTCGGCAACGCGCTCGGCGCCTGGGTCGGCGGCAGCGTCATCGACCACGGCCTGGGCCTGACCCGCGTGCCGCTGGCCGCCGCCGCGCTGGCCGCGCTGGCGCTGCTGGCCACCCTGATCGCCTTTTCCGGAAACGGCCGCGCCCAGGCGCAGCCGGTCCTCGATTGATCCCCTGTCCGTCTATTCCCTAGTGGAGGATGTTCCATGGCTACTCTGTTCGATCCCATCGTGCTCGGCGACCTCGAGCTGCCCAACCGCATCGTCATGGCGCCGCTGACCCGCTGCCGCGCCGATGAAGGCCGCGTGCCCAACGCCCTGATGGCCGAGTACTACGCCCAGCGCGCCGATGCCGGCCTGATCCTCAGCGAGGCCACCGCGGTCACGCCGATGGGAGTGGGCTATCCCGACACCCCCGGCATCTGGTCCGATGACCAGGTCCGTGGCTGGAGCAACGTGACCAAGGCGGTGCACGCCGCCGGCGGGCGCATCTTCCTGCAACTCTGGCACGTCGGGCGGATTTCCGACCCGCTCTACCTGAACGGCGAGCTGCCGGTGGCGCCGAGCGCCATCGCCGCCGAGGGGCACGTCAGCCTGGTGCGCCCGAAGCGTCCCTACGTCACCCCGCGCGCGCTGGACACCGAGGAGATCGCCGACATCGTCGAGGCCTACCGCCAGGGCGCCGAGCGGGCCAAGGCCGCCGGCTTCGACGGCGTGGAGATCCACGGCGCCAACGGCTACCTGCTCGACCAGTTCCTCCAGGACAGCACCAACAAGCGCACCGACCGCTACGGCGGCTCCATCGAGAACCGCGCGCGCCTGCTGCTGGAAGTCACCGACGCGGCGATCTCCGTATGGGGCGCCCAGCGCGTCGGCGTACACCTGGCGCCGCGGGCCGACTCCCACGACATGGGCGATTCCAACCGCCTGGAAACCTTCAGCCATGTCGCCCGCGAGCTGGGCAAGCGCGGCATTGCCTTCATCTGCGCCCGCGAAGCGCAGGCCGACGACAGCATCGGCGTAGCCCTGAAGAAAGCCTTCGGCGGACCCTACATCGCCAACGAGAAGTTCACCCTCGACAGCGCCAACGCCATCCTGGCCAAGGGCGACGCCGATGCGGTGGCCTTCGGCGTCCCCTTCATCGCCAACCCGGACCTGGTCGAACGCCTGCGCCAGGGCGCCGAACTGAACCCGCCGCGCCCGGAGACCTTCTATACCGGCGGTACCGAAGGCTACCTGGACTATCCGACCCTGGCCTGATCGCGCCAGCCAGGAAAGAGCCCGCCACGCTTGCCGTGGCGGGCTCTGTGCTTTTCCCGTCTAGCGCAGGCGGAAATACGGCTCCGGTTCCGCGCACGGATCGCGCTGGGCGCAGCCCTTGCAACCGCCGCCGCAACCGCCCGAGCTTTGCGCAGCCACCCGCTCGACCTTGCCGAGCGCGATCAGCCGCTCCAGGATCGCCTCCACCAGCGCCGGCGGCGCGTCCACCTGGCGGCTGAGCTGTTTCAGCCCACGCGCCTGGCCGTCTTCCAGGGCGGCGCGGATCTGCATGAGTGTCGCCATCAGTGACATCCTCCCTGCCCGCTCGGGGCATCGGCCATTCGGCCTGGCAGTTGCAGTACCTGCTCGCGACCGAACAGACGCAGGCAGGTCATCAGGATCAGGTTGAAGACCAGCACCACGGCGATGGTCAGGACGCTACGCTCGGGGTGCGCAGCGAAGGTGGCGACCTGGTAGCAGAGGGTCGCCAGCGAGTAGGCGACGTTCAGCCCCCAGAGCACCGAGAAAGCCATCCAGCCCTTGCTGCTTTCCCGGGCGATCGCGCCCATGGCGGTCACGCAGGGCACGTAGAGCAGGACGAAGACCAGGTAGCTGTAGGCCGCGATGGGGCTGCCGAACTTGCTCGCCATGGTGCCCATCGAGCCGGTCTCCATGTCGCCGTCGGCCATGCTCGCCTCCACCGGGTTGGCCAGCACGCTGAGGCTGAAGGTATCGACCAGGCCGTCCCAGGTCTCGACCAGGGCGTCGCGCAGTTGCCCGGGCAGGTCGTAGCCTTCGTAGTCGAAGGCCTCGCCCTGGATCTGCTCGGCGGTGTAAAGGGTGTTCAGGGTGCCGACCACCACTTCCTTGGCCATCGCCCCGGTGACCAGGCCGACGGTGGCCTGCCAGTTGTCCGGCTGCACCCCGAGCGGCGCCAGCAGCGGAGTGAGACGCTGGCTGACGCTGGCCAGGGCGGAATGGCCGATGTCGCCCTGCACCGGCTTGCCGTCGAGGGTGATGCTGTTCAGGCCGCCGATCACCAGGCTGACCAGGATGATCACCTTGCCGGCCCGCACCACGAAGCCGCGCAGGCGCGACCAGGTCTGCAGCAGCAGGCTCTTAAGGTGTGGCACATGGTACAGCGGCAGTTCCATGACGAACGGCGAGGCCTCGCCGCGCATCAAGGTGTGCTTGAGCAGCAGCCCGGTGAGGATCGCCACGACGATGCCGAGCAGGTACAGGGAGAAGATCACCAGCGCGCCGCCCTGGCCGAAGAAGGCCCCGGCGAACACGGCGAAGATCGCCAGGCGCGCGCCGCAGGACATGAACGGCGCCATCATGATGGTGATCAGCCGCTCGCGCTGCGCGTCCAGGGTCCGCGCGCCCATGATCGACGGTACGTTGCAGCCGAAACCGACGATCAGCGGCACGAACGACTTGCCCGGCAGGCCCAGCGCCTGCATCAGGCGGTCCATGACGAAGGCCGCGCGGGCCATGTAGCCGGAATCCTCGAGCAGCGAGAGGAACAGGTACATCAAGCCGATCTGCGGCACCAGCGGCAACACCGTGTTGACCCCGCCACCGATGCCCTGGGCGAGGAACGCCGTGAGCCAATCGGGCAGGCCGAAGCGAATGCCCAGCCACTGGATGCCGTCGATGAAGATCGCCGACGAGCCCTTGTCGAAGATCGGTTGCAGCGCCCCGCCGATGTTGATGGCGAAGAAGAACATCAGGTACATCACCAGCAGGAAGATCGGCAGGCCCAGCCAGCGATTCAGGACGATCCGGTCGAGCCATTGGGTCAGCCGGTGCGGCTGCGCCTGCTGGTGGTCGCAGACCGCCGCGCAGATCTCGCCGATCAGCCGGTAGCGCGCATCGACGATCGCCAGCTCGGGCTCCTCGCCGCAGCCCTGGCGCGCCTGTTCCAGGGTGGCGGGCGGCAAGCCCAGCGCCGGGCCGTTGAAGATGTCGCCTTCCAGCGCCTGCAACGCCAGCCAGCGCGGCTCGATGGCCGAGGCCGCCGGAGCGCGCGTTTCCAGGAGGTAGCCGACCTGCGCCTGGATGGCCGGCGGGTAATCCACCGCCAGCGCCGCCTGCGGGACCTGCAACTCGTCGATGGCCGCCTTCAGTTCGTCGATGCCATCGGCGCGGGTGGATACCAGCGGCACCACCGGGCAACCGAGACGCCGCGCCAGACCGTCGATATCGATGCGGATGCGCTGGCTACGGGCGATGTCGAGCATGTTCAGCGCGACGATGCAGGGGATGCCCATCTCCCGCAACTGCACCGTGAGGTACAGGTTGCGCTCCAGGTTCGCCGCATCCACCACGTTGACCAGCACGTCGACTTCGCCGCTGGCGATGTAGCGGCAGGCGATCTGCTCGTCCAGCGAGGCCTGGGCGGAAACGCTGGTCAGCGAGTAGGTGCCAGGCAGGTCGACCAGGCGTACCGCGTGGCGGGCGGTGTGGAACGCACCCTCCTTGCGCTCCACGGTGACGCCGGCCCAGTTGCCGACCCGCTGGCGCGAGCCGGTGAGCTGGTTGAACAGGGTGGTCTTGCCGGAGTTGGGATTGCCGATCAGGCCGAGGGTCAATGCGGTCATGGGGATTCCGGGCGGGGTCAGTCGAGCGGGACGAGGGTCAGCAGGGCAAGGTCCTTGCGCCGCAGCGCCAGGCTGGTCTGGCGGGTCTCGACCTGGACCGGGTCGCCCAGCGGGGCGATGCGCACCACGCGCAGCGCCGCGCCGGGCAGAAGCCCCATGGAGAACAGGCGTTGGCGATAGCCGTTGCTGATGGCGGGGGAATAACCGGTGATGCGGTAGGAACGGGACGGTTGCAATGCGCTCATGGCGGATTCCAGGCAGAGGAAGGGACCAATGGCCTCCCTGGCCGGTGATCGAGAATCTAAACGACTCTCACTTAAGGCTCGCTTAAGGACGCAGTATCGGAGCGGAGGAGCAGCGGATTCGCTGATCCAGAGCAATGGAAGCGGGGATTTTCGCCGGGCGCGGCGAACTGTCGCCGCCAGCGCCCGGTGCGACGGGGCGGCTGGCGGCGCAAGGGGTCAGCGGGTATTGAGCTGCTGCTGCAGGTTCTGCACCTGGGCCTGGAGGGTGTTGATGTTGCGCATCACCTGGGTGCGGAAGGCGTCGAACTCGGCGGTATTACCGCCCTGGGCCGGGCGATTGTCGAGCTGGCTGCGCAACACCAGCAGGTCGTCCTGGATACCTTTGATCGTCTGGCTCGGGTTGCCCTGCTTCTTCAGCGCCGCGACATCGCCGCCGAGGGCCTTGAGTTGCTCGTTGGTCTTGCCCAGTTCGACCTGCAGGGCTTTCAGCTTCTCCTGTTCGGCGGCCAGTGTCTGCAGCTTGCCGTCCAGTTGCGCGACCAGTTGCGCCGCGCTTTCCTGCTGGGCCTTGAGATCGCTGGCCAGTTGGTCGAGGCGTTTGCCCTGGCCGCCGAACTGGTTGCTCACATCGGCCTGCTGGCGTTCCTGGCTGCCGAGTTTCTCCTGCAGTTGCTTGACCTGCAGGCGCAGCGCCTCGCGTTCGCTGGTGACGCTGGACTCGCTGGCGACCACCTTGCCGCGAATGTCGTCAAGGCGCCCGGCGGCTTCCTCGCTGATCCTTACGAAGCTTTCCTGGGTCGCCACCAACTGCTGTTCCATCAGGCTGATTTGCTGGTGGCTCCACCAACCCACCCCGGCGAGGGCGATCAGCATCGCCCCGAGCAGGGCCCAGAGCGGGCCGGTAGAGGCCGGACGGCGCTCCTTGGTGTCGACGACCCGGCGCTGCTCCGGTTCGTAGACGTGCCGCGGGTGGTGGCCGAATTCATCACGGTCGGCAGCATCGGTGGTCAGGCTGGGCACATCGTCGAGTTCGTCGAAAGCATCGTTACGCATGGTGAAAACCTGTGAAGGGGAACGGCATCCTGCCGGAGGCCTGGAGAAAGGGCCGAATGGCGCATTATATCGGTTCGGCCCCGCCCCTTCAGCGTCTGCTCGAAGCAAATTGCCGGACCGGGGCGCTCCACCGCGAAGCCGTGCGCCCCAAGACGGAGCGAACGCTGTCCGGCACAGACCGCCGCGGGCCGCCGCCGGTTCCCCGCCCCGCACGCCGGCGCTGGCCCGCGGCCCGCATGGCACGTCGCTTGCCTGGGGTTTGCCAGGCAGATTCGAGAGCCGGAGGATGCATGGAGTTGAACAAATCCTTGCTGGATTGCATGCGCGCCGTGCGCCGACGCCTGCGCGAGGAACAGGCGCTGGATATCCACTTCCAGCAACGCGACGCGGTCGCCGCGATGCAGGCGGCCTGCGCCCGCTCCGGCGATGCGACGACGCGGGAGCTGGGACAGCGCCTCGGCAGGCTCAGCGGGGTCGCGCTGCCGCTGGCGGAACCTTCCCTGTTGCCCGCGCAGGCGCCGAGCCGACAATACGCCGGCCCGCTACGCGGCTGATCAGAGTCCCTGGGCGCGCCACCAGGCGCAGAACTCGTCGAGCGCGGTCCACAGGCTGACCCGCGGGTCGTAGTCGAGGTATTCGCGGGCGCGGTTGATGTCCAGGGTGAAGTTCTTCGCCATCACCGCCATGCCCAGGCGGAACAGCACCGGCTCCGGGCGCCCCGGCAGGATCCGGCAGACGCCTTCGTTGAGCGCCGCCAGGCCATAGCCGACGGCATACGGCAGGTGACCGCCGACCGACGGCAGGTCGAGCTGGCGCATCACGTAGTTGACCGCATCCCAGAACGGTACCGGCTGCCCGTTGCTGATGTTGTAGACCTTGCCCAGCGCCGGCTCGCCGGCCAGCAGGCAACTGAACAGCGCGTCGTTGAGATTGTGCACGCTGGTGAAGTCGACCCGGTTCAGGCCGTTGCCGAGGATCCGCAGGCGTCCCTTGCGGTGGGCCTGGATCATTCGCGGGAAGATGCTGGTGTCGCCGGCGCCGACCACGAAGCGCGGACGCAGTGCCAACACTTCCAGGCCCAGGTCGCGGGCGCTGAGCACCAGTTGCTCGGCCTGGTACTTGGTCGCCCCGTAATGGTCGGAAAAACGCCGGGGTACGTACTCTTCGTTCAGGTCCAGGTGGTCGCGCCCGTCGAAATAGATCGACGGCGACGACAGATGCACCAGGCGCCGCACCTTTTGCCGCATGCAGGCCTCGACGACGCTCTCGGCAAGCCCGACGTTGGCCGCCAGGAAGCGTTCGCGCGGCCCCCAGACTCCGACCGCGCCGGCACAATGCACCACCGCCTCGACATCCTCGCAGAGGCGCAGGACCAGCGCCGGGTCGGCGAGGTCGCCGGGAACGAACTCGGCGCCCCGCGCCACCAGATGCTCCACCGCGTCCGCACGACGACCGCTGACCCGTACCGACAGGCCCTGCTCCAGGGCGAAGCGAGCGAAACGCCCGCCGATGAAGCCCGTCGCCCCCGTTACCAGAATCCGCATTGCGTTTCTCCCGTTGTCCTTCTTGTGCCGCGACTCTAGCAACCCGGAGCCGCGCCACCACTGGCACAGCATGCCAGAACAACGACCTTGCGGGCCGCCGGCACGACTTGCGTTGGGCGACAGAAGCGGCGCTGCGCGCTACAAGGTCTAACCTGAAAGCCACCTGCACGCTGGGAGACGCACCATGGCCAGTCACTGGATGATCTACGGCGCCAACGGCTACACCGGCCGGCTGGTCGCTGAACAGGCGCAGCGCGAGGGCCTGACGCCGCTCCTCGGCGGACGCAACCCGGCCGCCCTGCACGCCCTCGGCAGCCAGCTCGGGCTGGAGTGCCGGGTCTTCGACCTGGGGGATCCGCAGGTCTGCCGCGAAGCCCTGGACCAGGTGAAGGTGGTGGCCCATTGCGCCGGTCCGTTCTCCGCCACCAGCACGCCGATGATCGCCGCCTGCCGCGCCACCGGCACCCACTACGTGGATATCACTGGAGAGATCGCGGTGTTCGAGCAGGCCCACGCCGGCGACGCCGAGGCCCGCGAGGCCGGCATCGTGGTCTGCCCGGGCGTCGGCTTCGATGTGATCCCCACCGATTGCCTGGCCGCCTGCCTGAAGGAGGCGCTGCCGGACGCGCAACGGCTGGCGCTGGGCTTCGACACCGGCAGCGGGCTTTCGACGGGAACCGCGAAGACCAGCGTCGAAGGCCTCAAGTTCGGCGGCAAGATCCGCGAGAATGGCCGCCTGCGCGACGTGCCCCTGGGCTACAAGCGCCGCGACATCGATTTCGGCCGCGGCCTGCGGCACGCCGTGACGATTCCCTGGGGCGACGTGGCCACCGCCTACTACAGCACCGGCATCCCGGACATCGAGGTCTACCTGCCGGCGCCGCCGCTGCTGGCCCTGGGCATGCGCCTGATCGACCCGCTGCGTCCGTTGCTCGGTCGGCAACGGGTCCAGGACTGGCTCAAGGGACAGGTCGACAAACGCATCGCCGGCCCCGACCAGGCGGCCCGCGAGCGCCTGCGCACCTGGGTCTGGGGCGAGGCGCGCAACGCCCGCGGCGAACGCCGCACGGCGCGCCTGGAGACGGCCAACGTGTACGACCTGACCCTGCACGGCGTGCTCCTGGCAGTGCGCCACCTGCTGGACTACCAGGGTCCCGGCGGCTACTTCACGCCATCGCGGTTGCTCGGCGCGCGCTGCGTCGAATCGTTGCCCGGCTCCGAACGAATCACCGTCATCGGCTGATCAGCCTGACACCCGCACCAAGCCGTCGCCGGCGCGGGCGAGCAGGTGCTCGGTGAGCGACGCGAGCAGTTCGCCGCCGTTGCGCCAGTAGTGCCAGTACAAGGGTACGTCGATGACCTGGCCGGGCAGCAACTCGACCAGTTCGCCGCGCGCCAGCTCGCCTTGCACCTGGCGCTCCGGCACCAGGCCCCAGCCGAGACCGCCGGCGGTGAGGCGGACGAAACCTTCCGAGGACGGGCAGAGGTGGTGGATGAAACCGCCCTCGACGCCGAGGTCCTTGAGAAAGCGGTGTTGCAGCAGGTCGTCCGGGCCGAACACGATCGCCGGCGCGCCGGCCAGGGCGGCCGCCTCGACCCCGCGGGGAAAGTGCCGGGCAATGAAATCCGGGCTGGCCAGGCCGCGATAACGCATGGCTCCGAGCAGCAGCGAACGCGCGCCGGCCACCGGCCGCGCGCTACCGCAGACGCAGCCGGCCACCTCGCCCGCGCGCATGCGCTTGAGCCCGACCTCCTGGTCCTCCACCACAAGGTCCAGCAGCACCCGCCGCTCGGCGCAGAAATCGCCCACCGCGGCGGCCCACCAGGTCGCCAGGCTATCGGCGTTGAGAGCGATGCGCAGGCGTTCCGGGGCACCGCCTTCATCCAGGTTCGGCACCCAGCGCTGCAGGTCGCCCTCCAGCAGCCGCACCTGCTGCACATGGTTGAGCAGGCGGCGCCCGAGATCGGTGGGATGCGGCGGCGTCTCGCGCACCAGGACCGGCTGGCCGACCCGCGCCTCGAGCAGCTTGATCCGCTGCGATACCGCCGATTGCGACAGCCCCAGCGCCTGTGCGGCGCGCTCGAAACCGCCCTGCTCCACCACCGCGGCCAGCGCGGCGAGCAACTTGTAGTCGAACAAAATCAGTTTTCCTAATGAGAGATCAGCAGGATTCGTTTTCCTTATAAACCGCCCGCGGCCACACTCGCCAGCACTTTTCCGATCCACCCGACGCGGACCGACCATGGCTGGCGAAACCTCGCTGCGCACCCTGCTGCGCACGCTCACTCCCGAACTCAATCCCGGCGACTATGTGTTCTGTACCTGCGCCGATGGCGCGCTGCCGAACGGCACCGAGCCGCTCGCCAGCTTCCGCGAGCGCGAGGGCCTGACCCTGGTGCTCGAACGCCGGCAGGCCGAACGCCTGGGCCTGCCCTACGAATACGTGGCGGCCTGGATCACCCTGACGGTGCACTCCTCGCTGGCGGCAGTGGGCCTGACCGCCGCCTTCGCCACGGCGCTGGCCGAAGCCGGGATCAGTTGCAACGTGATGGCCGGCTATTTCCACGACCACCTGTTCGTCGCCCGCGACGAGGGCCGGCGCGCCCTCGCCGTGCTCCAGCGGCTGGCGGCGGAGGCACACTGACATGTGGCAGAGCTATCTCAACGGCATCCTGGTGGCTGCCGGCCTGATCATCGCCATCGGCGCGCAGAATGCCTTCGTCCTCGCGCAGAGCCTGCGCCGCGAGCATCACCTCTCGGTGGCCGCGCTCTGCGTGTTCTGCGACGCGGTGCTGGTCAGCCTCGGCGTGTTCGGCCTGGCCAAGCTGCTGCTGGAAAACCCGACGCTGCTGGCCATCGCCCGCTGGGGCGGGATCGCCTTCCTGACCTGGTACGGGCTCAAGGCGCTGCTTCGCGCGTTGCGCCCGGACGCCCTCGGCAACGCCGCGGAAACCGGGCCACGCTCGCGCAAGGCGGTGCTTCTGGCGGCACTGGCGGTCACCCTGCTCAACCCCCACGTCTATCTCGATACCGTACTTCTGATCGGTTCGCTTGGCGCCCAGCAGGCCGCGCCGGGCGCCTATGCCCTCGGCGCGGCCAGCGCCTCGCTGATGTGGTTCTTCGCCCTCGCCCTCGGCGCGGCGTGGCTGGCCCCCTGGCTGGCGCGCCCGGCCACCTGGCGCCTGCTCGACCTGATGGTGGCGGCCATGATGCTGGGCATGGCCGCGCAACTGCTGTTCCGGGGATAACGCGGTTTCCCTCTTCCCGAGCGAACCCTCGCGCCGCCAGGCAGTCCAGAGAGAATGCGGCGGTGTTCGCCGGCGAGCTTGCAGAAGCCCGTCGCAGCGCGCCGCCGCCGGCCTTTGCCCCTACAGTTGCTGCGTGGATATGCCCCGACACGGGTGCTATGATCCGGAGTTCGCGGCACTGGGAGCCTAGGCTCCGAGTCGCACCCGGCGCCCTTTCCGGAGCGCTCCGCCGAACGTCCCCCCGGGGATCCAGGACGGGCTCCCGGACAGGCATCGGACCGGCCCCGTGAACCGGTCGCGCGCTAGCCGCGCCAGTCCTGACCTGAGGAAGAATAGGAGAGACACCATGGCTTTCGAATTGCCGCCGCTGCCTTACGAAAAGAACGCCCTTGAGCCGCACATTTCCGCAGAAACCCTGGAATACCACCACGACAAGCACCACAACACCTACGTGGTGAACCTGAACAACCTGATCCCGGGCACCGAGTTCGAAGGCAAGAGCCTCGAAGAGATCGTCAAGAGCTCCTCCGGCGGCATCTTCAACAACGCCGCCCAGGTGTGGAACCACACCTTCTACTGGAACTGCCTGAGCCCGAACGGCGGTGGCCAGCCCACCGGCGCCCTGGCCGACGCCATCAACGCCGCCTTCGGCTCCTTCGACAAGTTCAAGGAAGAGTTCACCAAGACTTCCGTCGGCACCTTCGGTTCCGGCTGGGGCTGGCTGGTGAAGAAGGCCGACGGCTCCCTGGCCCTGGCCAGCACCATCGGTGCCGGCAACCCGCTGACCAGCGGCGACACCCCGCTGCTGACCTGCGACGTGTGGGAACACGCCTACTACATCGACTACCGCAACCTGCGTCCGAAGTACGTCGAGGCGTTCTGGAACCTGGTCAACTGGGACTTCGTAGCGAAGAATTTCGCTGCCTGAGTCTGATCAGAACCACGAAAAAGCCCGGCATTCGCCGGGCTTTTTCGTTTTAATCTGCGGTCCAGGAGCCATCGTCTACCCTCAGGAACTGGTAGACCTTCGCTCGTGATAGCCTCTTGAGGTAAACAAGCTCTTCCTACCGGCTTGTCTTTCGCCCTGGCGACGAACAAGGAAGGCCCCTTGAAACTGGACTCCCGACACAGCCTCTCGCTCAAGCTGCTGCGTGTCGTGCTACTGGCGGCGCTGGCCGTTGGCGTAGTGCTCAGTTGCGCGCAGATCGTCTTCGACGCCTACAAGGCCAAGCAGGCGGTGAGCAGCGACGCCCAACGCATCCTCGCGATGGTCCGCGACCCTTCCACCCAGGCGGTCTACAGCCTCGACCGGGAAATGGCGATGCAGGTCCTCGAAGGCCTGTTCCAGCACGAGGCGGTGCGCCAGGCGAGCATCGGCCATCCCGGCGAGCCGATGCTGGCGGAGAAATCCAGACCGCTGCTGGACCTGCCGACGCGCTGGCTGACCGACCCGATCCTCGGCCAGGAACGCACCTTCAGCATTCGACTGATCGGCCGCCCGCCCTATAGCGAATACTACGGCGACCTGAAGATCACCCTGGACACCGCGCCCTACGGCGAGAACTTCGTCACCACTTCGGAAATCATCTTCATCTCCGGCATTCTCCGCGCCCTGGCCATGGGCCTGGTGCTGTTCCTGGTCTACCACTGGATGCTGACCAAGCCACTGTCGAAGATCATCGAGCACCTGGTCAGCATCAATCCCGACCGCCCCAGCCAGCACCAGTTGCCGCTGCTCAAGGGGCACGAACGCAACGAGCTGGGGCTCTGGGTGACCACCGCCAACCAGTTGCTCGCCTCGATCGAAAGCAACAGCCACCTGCGCCGCGAGGCCGAAGACAACCTGCTGCGCATTTCCCAGTACGACTTCCTCACCGGCCTGCCGAACCGCCAGTTGCTGCAACAGCAACTCGACCAGATCCTCGACGGCGCCGGCCGCCAGCAGCGCCGGGTGGCAGTGCTGTGCCTGGGCCTCGACGATTTCAAGGGGATCAACGAGCAGTACACCTACCAGCTCGGCGACCAGTTGCTGATCGCCCTCGCCGACCGCCTGCGCGGGTACAGCGCGCGGCTCGGTTCGCTGGCGCGCCTGGGCGGCGACCAGTTCGCCCTGGTCCAGGCCGACATCGAGCAACCCTACGAGGCGGCCGAACTGGCGCAGAGCATCCTCGACGGCCTGGAAGCGCCGTTCGAGATCGACCAGCACGAGGTGCGCCTCCGCGCCACCATCGGTATCACCCTGTTCCCCGAGGACGGCGAGACCACGGAGAAACTGCTGCAGAAGGCCGAGCAGACCATGACCCTGGCCAAGACCCGCTCGCGCAACCGCTACCAGTTCTACATCGCCAGCGTGGACAGCGAGATGCGTCGCCGCCGGGAACTGGAAAAGGACCTGCGCGACGCCCTGCAGCGCCACGAGCTGCACCTCGTCTACCAGCCGCAGGTGGACTACCGCGACCACCGCGTGGTCGGCGTCGAGGCGCTGCTGCGCTGGCAACATCCGTTGCACGGCTTCGTCCCGCCGGACCTGTTCATCCCGCTGGCGGAACAGAACGGCAGCATCTTCAGCATCGGCGAGTGGGTGCTCGACCAGGCCTGCCGGCAATTGCGCGAATGGCACGACCAGGGCTTCGACGACCTGCGCATGGCGGTCAATCTTTCCACCGTGCAGCTCCACCACAACGCCCTGCCACGGGTGGTCAGCAACCTGCTGCAGGTCTACCGCCTGCCGGCGCGCAGCCTGGAGCTGGAAGTCACCGAGACCGGCCTGATGGAGGACATCTCCACTGCCGCCCAGCACCTCCTCAGCCTGCGCCGCGCCGGCGCGCTGATCGCCATCGACGATTTCGGCACCGGCTATTCCTCGCTGAGCTACCTGAAGAGCCTGCCGCTGGACAAGATCAAGATCGACAAGAGTTTCGTCCAGGACCTGCTGCAGGACGAGGACGACGCGACCATCGTTCGCGCCATCATCCAGCTCGGCAAGAGCCTGGGCATGCAGGTGATCGCCGAGGGCGTGGAAACCGCCGAGCAGGAGGCGTACATCATCGCCGAAGGTTGCAACGAAGGTCAGGGCTACCTGTACAGCAAGCCGCTGCCGGCCAGGGAGCTGACCCAGTACCTCAAGCAGGCGCGGCGCCTGAGCCAGGCCACCAGCAGCGAACGGCCCTGATCAGAACAGGCGGCTGAACAGCCAGCCCGCCAATAGCGCGCTGCCCAGGCAGAGCAACGCGGCCCCCGCCGCCTGGCGGCGCAGTTGCACGGCGAGATCGTCCTCGCCCTGGCTGGAGAGAATGAAGGGATGCGCCTCCCCCGGCTTGCCGAGCTGGTGGCGGGTCGGCGCGGCGCTGCTTGCCCGATGCCGGTCCTCGGCCTCCAGCCGTGCCGCCAGGCGCACCCGGTTCCATTCGCGCTCGTCCAGCTCGCCGTTGCCGTCGCTGTCGAAGCGCGCCAGCAGCCCGTGGAAATCGCCCTTCCATTCACGGATGACCGCACCCTGCGCCCGTTCGGCATCGAGTCCCTGGCGACCGCCACCGCTGCTGCGGAATTCGCCCAGCGCATAGAGCGGCTCGCCGGCGTGCAGGCGCTCCTCGGTGTAGCGGTAGAGCCGCTCTCCGCCGACCAGGGTGCCGAAGCTCTCCAGCAGTCGCAGGGTATCGATCGGTGCTTCGCGAAAAGCCTCCCAGCGCTGCTGGGTCAAGGGTCGCACCTCGGCGCCGCGTGGGTCGACCAGGCAGGCATCGGTGGCATCGCGCAAGCCGAATGGCGACTCGCTGGCACCTTTGTCGACGGTGCGCCAGGCCTTCTCACGGCCGCTGCGCTTTTCCTCGACTTCGATGCGGTAGCGCCACCACAGGCATGGCTTGCCAGTCAAGGGAGCCTGCAGCGGGCCTTCCGGGCCCTCCTCGAGCACCCCGTAGAGTTCGACGAAACCCTGCGCCGCCGAACGGATCCGCGAGGTCGGTACGTCGCCGAGCAGGCGCGCCCGGGCAAGGCGGCGCACGAACTGCCAGCCGGCCCAGGCGCAGAGCCCCAGGCTGGCGGCGATGAACAGCCAGCGCAGGTCGAAGTCCATCTCAGCCGAACAGGGCCTTGAGATCGACGTCGGCCTTCTCCGCCTCGCTGAACTGCAACAGCTCGGCGGCCTTGAAGCCAGCGACACGGGCGATCAGCAGGTCGGGAAATTGCTCGATGCGCACGTTGTTCAGGTTCACCGCCTCGTTGTACAGCTCGCGGCGATCGGCGATCCCGTTCTCCAGGCCGCTGATGCGCTGGGAAAGGAACTGGAAACTTTCGTTGGCCTTGAGCTGCGGGTAGTTCTCGGCCAGCGCGAAGAGCTGCCCCAGGCCGGCGCGCAGGCCGCTCTCGGCCTTGCCCAGGGCATTCACGTCGGCGCGCTCGCGGGCGCTGGCGACGGCGTTGCGGGCGGCGATGACCCGCTCCAGGGTGGCGCGCTCGTGCTGCATGTATTGCTTGCAGGCCTCGACCAGCTTCGGCAGCTCGTCATGGCGCTGCTTGAGGAGCACGTCGATGTTGGCCCAGGCCTTGCCCACGGCGTGCTTCAGCCGTACCAGGCCGTTGTAGAGCACCACCGCGTAGCCGGCGAGCAGCAGCAGGACAACCCAGAAAGCGATAGCGGTCAGACTCATAGACGGAGCTCCGGACGAAGATACTGGCATTCTAGCTGCGCCCGACATGTCCAGGCACGACGGCGATCACGCTGCGCCCTTTTCAAAAATGCAAATCTTTCGCATTATGTGGCGGTTTTTTAACGCCCTCGCGGGTGTTTCCGACAAGCGCACGCCGCTTCGGCACGCCACCAATAAAGCAAAGGAATCCGCCATGACTCGTATGCCCCTGGCCACCGCCAGTCTGCTGGCCCTCGCCATCTCCCTCGCCGGCTGCGGCGACGACAAGAAAGCCGAAGCGCCCGCAACACCGGCGGCCAGCACGCAGCCCGCCGCGCCCGCCGCCGCCCCGGCCGCCAAGGTCGACGAGGCCGCCGCCAAGGCAGTGATCAAGAACTACGCGGACCTCGCCGAAGCCACCTTCGCCGATGCCCTGAGCACCGCCAAGGACCTGCAGAAAGCCATCGACGCGTTCCTCGCCAAGCCTGACGCGGAGACCCTGAAAGCCGCCAAGGAAGCCTGGTTCGCCGCTCGTACCCCTTACTCCCAGAGCGAAGCCTTCCGCTTCGGCAACGCGATCATCGACGACTGGGAAGGACAGGTTAACGCCTGGCCGCTGGACGAAGGCCTGATCGACTATGTCGCCAAGGACTACCAGCACGCCCTGGGCAACCCCGGCGCCACCGCCAACATCGTCGCCAACACCGAGATCCAGGTCGGCGAAGACAAGATCGACGTCAAGGAAATCACCGGCGAGAAACTGGCCAGCCTGAACGAGCTGGGCGGTTCCGAAGCCAACGTCGCCACCGGCTACCACGCCATCGAGTTCCTCCTCTGGGGCCAGGACCTGAACGGCACCGGTCCGGGCGCCGGCAACCGTCCCGCCACCGACTATGCCCAGGGCAAGGACTGCACCGGCGGCCATTGCGACCGTCGCGCCGCCTACCTGAAGGCCGTCACCGACCTGCTGGTCAGCGACCTCGAATACATGGCCGGACAGTGGAAAGCCGGCGTCGCCGACAACTACCGCGCCAAGCTGGAGGCCGAACCGGTGGATACCGGCCTGCGCAAGATGTTCTTCGGCATGGGCAGCCTGTCCCTCGGCGAACTGGCCGGCGAGCGCATGAAGGTCGCGCTGGAGGCCAACTCCACCGAAGACGAGCACGACTGCTTCAGCGACGACACCCACCACACCCTGTTCTTCAACGGCAAGAGCATCCGCAACATCTACCTCGGCGAGTACAAGCGCATCGACGGCAGCGTGGTCAAGGGCCCGAGCCTGGCCGACCTGGTCGCCAAGGCCGACGCCGCCGCCAACGACACCCTGAAGGCCGACCTGGCCGACACCGAGGCCAAGCTGCAGGCCATCGTCGACAGCGCCGAGAAGGATGGCGTGCACTTCGACCAGATGATCGCTCCGGACAACAAGGACGGCCAGCAGAAGATCCGCGACGCCATCGCCGCCCTGGTCAAGCAGACCGGCGCCATCGAGCAGGCCGCGGGCAAGCTGGGTATCCAGGACCTGAAGCCGGACAACGCCGACCACGAGTTCTGATTCCTTCCTGCGCCAACAGCGTGCGGCCCATGGCCGCACGCTGCGTTTCAGGGCCTCGAAAGCGGACTTCGCGGGCCTTTACAAACGCAAATCCCTCTTATTTTGATTAGCTCCAACTGGTAAGCTTGCGGGCTGTTTCCACGCAGTCCGGGATGTTCGCCGATGTCGTTGCCGTCACCTTCCATGCCGCTCGCCTGTCTCCTGACGGCGCTCCTTCTGGGCGGATGCGGCGCCGACGACGAACCGCTGCGCGCCGAGCCCGGTGAACACCTGTCCGGGGGCGCGACCACGGTGCTGCAAAGCGACCGCAACGCCTTCTCCCTGCCCTCCGCCAACCTCGCCCCGAGCCGGCGCCTGGACTTCAGCGTGGGCAACAGTTTCTTCCGCAACCCCTGGGTCATCGCCCCTTCCTCCACCACCGCGCGCGACGGTCTGGGACCGCTGTTCAATACCAACGCCTGCCAGAACTGCCATGTTAAGGACGGCCGCGGCCACCCGCCGGGAGCGGACGCGGTCAGCGCGGTGTCGATGCTGGTACGCCTGTCGATCCCGGCCGGCCCTGCGGACGGCAAGACCCTATTGCACCAGGGGGTGATTCCCGAGCCGACCTACGGCGGCCAGTTGCAGGACGTCGGCATTCCCGGCGTCGCCCCGGAAGGCAAGGTGCGGATGGACTACGAGCCGCTGAAGGTGAGGTTCGAGGACGGCACCGAGGTCGAACTGCGCAAGCCGATCCTGCGGATCAGCCAGCTCGGCTATGGGCCGATGCATCCGCAGACGATGTTTTCCGCCCGCGTCGCCCCGCCGATGATCGGGCTCGGCCTGCTCGAGGCGATTCCCGAAGAGGCGATCCTGGCCAATGCCGATCCGGACGACCGCAACGGCGACGGTATCCGCGGGCGCGCCAACCAGGTCTGGGATGCCGCGCGGCAGCGCACCGCGCTCGGCCGCTTCGGCTGGAAGGCCGGCCAGCCGGATATCCCGCAGCAGAACGCGCACGCCTTCGCCAACGACATGGGCCTGACCAGCAGCCTGCTGCCCCACGACGACTGCAGCGCCGCCCAGGTCGAGTGCCGCCGGGCGCCCGACGGCGGCGAGCCGGAAGTCAGCGACAACATCTTCGCCCAGGTGCTGTTCTACAGCCGCAACCTGGCGGTCCCGGCGCGGCGCAAGGTGGACGACCCGCAGGTGCTGGCCGGCAAGCGCCTGTTCGCCCAGGCCAACTGCGTGGCCTGCCACGTTCCCGCCTTCACTACCGGTTCCGACGCCAGCGAGCCGGAGCTGGCCAACCAACGGATTCGTCCCTATTCCGACCTGTTGCTGCATGACATGGGCGACGGCTTGGCGGACAATCGCCCGGAATTTCTCGCCAGCGGGCGGGACTGGCGAACCCCGCCGCTATGGGGCATCGGCCTGACCGAAACGGTCAACGGTCACACCCAGTTCCTCCACGACGGGCGCGCCCGCAATCTGCTGGAGGCGATCCTCTGGCACGGCGGCGAAGCCGAAGCGGCCAAGCGGCACGTGCTCGGCTTCGACGCCGACCAGCGCAGCGCCCTGCTGGCCTTCCTGAATTCACTCTGAGGAGCCCACATGTTCCGCCCACGACTGCTCTTGACCAGCCTCGCCATCGCCCTCGGCGCCTGTTCGCCGCAAGACCCGCAGGCCGTCACCAGTGCCGCCCTGGCGCAACAGGTGATCCTGCCGACCTACAGCCGCTGGGTGGAGGCCGACCAGGCCCTGGCCAGCAGCGCCCTGGCCTACTGCCAGGGCAAGGAAGACCTGGCCAAGGCCCGCGACGCGTTCCACGCCGCGCAGAAGGCCTGGGCCGAGCTGCAACCGCTGCTGATCGGCCCGCTGGCCGAGGGCAACCGCGCCTGGCAGGTGCAGTTCTGGCCGGACAAGAAGGACCTGGTCGGGCGCCAGGTCGAACAGTTGCTGAAGAACAACCCGCAGGTCGACGCCGCGGCCCTGGCCAAGGCCAGCGTGGTGGTGCAGGGGCTCTCCGCCTACGAATACATCCTCTTCGACAGCAAGATCGACCTCGCCGACGCCGCCACCAAGGCCCGCTATTGCCCGTTGCTGGAAGCCATCGGCACCCACCAGCAGCAACTGGCCCAGGACATCCTGGCGCGCTGGAAGAACGACGGCGGCATGCTCACCCAGATGAGCAAGTTCCCCAACGACCGCTATGCCGACGCCCACGAGGCGATCGCCGAGCTGCTGCGGGTCCAGGTCACCGCCCTGGACATGCTGAAGAAGAAACTCGGTACTCCGCTGGGCCGGCAGAGCAAGGGCATTCCCCAGCCCTACCAGGCCGAGGCCTGGCGCAGCAACGCCTCGCTGGCCAGCCTGGACGCCAGCCTGAGCGGCGCCCAGGCGCTCTGGGAAGGTATCGACGGCAAGGGCCTGAAGACCCTGCTGCCGGCCGAACAGAAGGCCCTGGCCGGCAAGATCGACGCCGCCTACGCCGACAGCCACGCGAAGCTGGCGGCGCTGGAACAGAAACCGCTCTCCGAACTGCTCGCCAGCGAAGACGGGCGCAACCAGCTCAACGCCCTCTATGACAGCCTGAACGTGGTCCACCGCCTGCACGAAGGCGACCTGGCCCGCGCCCTCGGCGTGCAACTGGGCTTCAACGCCAACGATGGCGACTGAGGTCGGCACCATGCTGCGACGTCATGTGATCGGCCTGGGCAGCCTGCTGCTCGGCGCTTTGTCCTTCGGCGGCTGGAGCTTCAGCCGCCAGGGTAGCCAACCGCTGGTGCTGTCGGCGCGCGACGACGCCGATGGCCAGCATTACGCGGTGGGCTACCGCCTGGACGGCAAGTGCCAGTTCGCCACCCGCGTGGCCCAGCGCTGCCATGACATCGTCCAGCACCCGAGCCTGCCGCTGGCGCTGTTCGTCGCCCGCCGGCCAGGCACCGAAAGCTACCTGATCGACCTGAACGACGGTCGCCTGCTGCAGACCCTGGTCTCGCAGAAAGACCGCCACTTCTACGGCCACGGCGTGTTCCACCAGAGCGGCGAATGGCTCTACGCCACCGAGAACGACACTACCGATCCCGGTCGCGGCGTGCTCGGCGTCTACCGTTTCGACGGCGAGCGACTGCAGCACAGCGGCGAGATCTCTACTCACGGCCTCGGGCCGCACCAGGTTTCCTGGATGCCCGACGGCGAGACCCTGGTAGTGGCCAACGGCGGCATTCGCACCGAGGCGGAAAGCCGGGTCGAGATGAACCTCGACGCCATGGAGCCCAGCCTGGTGCTGATGCGCCGCGACGGCAACCTGCTGTCCAAGGAAACCCTGGCGCAGCAGATGAACAGCGTCCGCCACCTGGCGATCGGTCGCGACGGCACCATCGTCGCCGGCCAGCAGTTCATGGGCGATGCCCACGAACATGCCGACCTGCTGGCGATCAAGCGCCCCGGCCGCCCCTTCGAAGCCTTCCCGGTGGCCGAGGAGCAGCGCCTGGCGATGGCCCAGTACACCGCCAGCGTGGCGATCCACGACGACCTGCGCCTGGTGGCCCTGACCGCCCCGCGCGGCAACCGGTTCTTCATCTGGGACCTGGACAGCGGTGCCGTGCGCCTCGACGCGCCGTTGCCGGACTGCGCCGGCGTGGGCGCGGTGAAGAACGGCTTCGTCGTCACCTCCGGGCAGGGCCGTTGCCGCTTCTACGACTGCCAGGGCGAGCGCATCGCCGCGCAACCGCTGGAGCTGCCTTCCGGCCTCTGGGACAACCACCTGCACCTGGCCTGAGAGCGCTGCACCAACCGCCAGGCAGTCGGAAGCGACCTGCAACACGCTTGAAATCTTTCGCCAATCCTGTGCTTTGACAAGCCTTGAAAGCTGCACGTAATGTGTCGGATTCGCCCCGAAACGGGGCGCTCTCGGCATACCAGGGACCAGGATTATGTTGCTCCGCCGCATGTTGATCATGCTCGCCGCGGTGATCGCCGTGGTGGCGATTCTCGCCGGCTACAAGGTCTACTCCATCCGTCAGCAGATCGCCCTTTTCAGCGCACCGAAACCGCCGATCAGCGTGACCGCCAGCCTGGCCGAACAGCGTCCCTGGCAGAGCCGCCTGCCAGCCATCGGCAGCCTCAAGGCGTTCCAGGGCGTGACCCTAACCGCCGAAGTCTCCGGCACGGTACGCGACGTACTGTTCCTTTCCGGCGACCAGGTGAAGCTGGACCAACCGCTGATCCAGTTGGAAAGCGACGTCGAGGAAGCCACCCTGCGCACTGCCGAGGCCGATCTCGGCCTGGCCAGGGCCGAGTACCAGCGCGGCCGCGAACTGATCGGCAGCAAGGCCATCTCGAAAAGCGAATTCGACCGCCTCGCCGCGCAGTGGGCCAAGACCAGCGCCACCGTCGCCGAGCTGAAGGCGGCACTGGCGAAGAAGCGCGTGCTCGCGCCCTTCGCCGGGACCATCGGCATCCGCCAGGTGGACGTCGGCGACTACGTCTCGCCCGGGACGCCGATCGCCACCTTGCAGGACCTCTCCACCCTGCTCCTGGATTTCCACCTGCCCGAGCAGGACTTCCCCCTGCTCAGCCGCGGCCAGTTGGTGAAGGTCCGGGTCTCCGCCTACCCCGGCCAGGTGTTCGACGCCGAGATCGCCGCCATCAACCCCAAGGTCGACAACGAGACCCGCAACCTGCAGGTCCGCGCCGCCCTGGAGAACCCGGACGGCAAGCTGCTGCCGGGCATGTTCGCCAACCTCGAGGTGATGTTGCCTGGCGAGGAACAACGCGTCGTGGTGCCGGAGACGGCGATCACCTTCACCCTCTACGGCGACTCGATCTACGTCGTCGGGCAGAAGAAGGACGAGCAGGGCCAGGTGTCGAAGGACGACAAGGGCCAGCCGCAACGGGTCGTCGAGCGCCGCTTCGTCAGGATCGGCGAACGCCGCGAAGGCCTGGCGGTGGTGCTCGAAGGCCTGGAGGGCGGCGAGCAGGTAGTGACTTCCGGGCAACTGAAGCTCGACAACGGCGCCGCGGTGGCCATCGTCGCCGAGCGGGACCTCCAGCAAGAGCACTGAGTCGCGCGCCTTCCCGCTCCGTGGCGGAAGGCTTGCCAAGGGACTGAAACATGGCTTTTACCGATCCGTTCATCCGTCGTCCGGTCCTGGCGAGCGTGGTCAGCCTGCTGATCGTCCTGCTCGGCATGCAGGCCTTCAGCAAGCTGGTGATCCGCGAGTATCCACAAATGGAGAACGCGCTGATCACGGTGACCACGCTCTACGCCGGAGCCAACGCGGAGACCATCCAGGGCTACATCACCCAGCCGCTGCAGCAGAGCCTGGCCAGCGCCGAAGGCATCGACTACATGACCTCGGTGAGCCGGCAGAACTATTCGACCATCTCCATCTACGCGCGGATCGGCGCCAATACCGATCGCCTGGTCACCGAGCTGCTGGCCAAGTCCAACGAAGTGAAGAGCCAGCTGCCGCCGGACGCCGAGGACCCGGTGCTGCAGAAGGAGGCCGCGGACGCCTCGGCGCTGATGTACATCAGCTTCTACAGCGAGCAGATGAACAACCCGCAGATCACCGACTACCTGTCGCGGGTGATCCAGCCCAAGCTGGCGACCCTGCCCGGTATCGCCGAGGCGGAGATCCTCGGCAACCAGGTGTTCGCCATGCGCCTGTGGCTGGACCCGGTGAAGATGGCCGCGTTCGGCGTCACCGCCGGCGAGATCAACCAGGCGGTGCAGCAGTACAACTTCCTCGCCGCCGCCGGCGAGGTGAAGGGCCAGTTGGTGGTCACCAGCGTCAATGCTTCCACCGACCTCAAGTCGCCCCAGGCCTTCGCCGCCATCCCGGTGAAGACCGACGGCGACCGCCGGGTGCTGATGGGCGATGTCGCACGGGTCGAACTGGGCGCCGCCAGCTACGACGCGATCAGTTCGTTCAATGGGATTCCCTCGGTCTACATCGGCATCAAGGGCACGCCCAGCGCCAACCCGCTGGACGTGATCAAGGAAGTGCGGGCGAAGATGCCCGAACTGGAAGAGCAATTGCCGCCCAACCTCAAGGTGTCCATCGCCTACGACGCCACGCGCTTCATCCAGGCCTCCATCGACGAAGTGGTGAAGACCCTCGGCGAGGCGGTGCTGATCGTCATCGTGGTGGTGTTCCTGTTCCTCGGCGCGTTCCGTTCGGTACTGATCCCGGTGGTGACCATTCCGCTGTCGATGATCGGCGTGTTGTTCTTCATGCAGGCCATGGGCTACTCGATCAACCTGCTGACCCTGCTGGCGATGGTCCTGGCCATCGGCCTGGTGGTGGACGACGCGATCGTGGTGGTGGAAAACATCCACCGCCACATCGAGGAGGGCAAGCCGCCCTTCGAGGCTGCCCTGGAGGGCGCGCGGGAGATCGCCGTACCGGTGGTCAGCATGACCATCACCCTCGCCGCGGTCTACGCGCCGATCGGCTTCCTCACCGGCCTCACCGGCGCCCTGTTCAAGGAGTTCGCCTTCACCCTGGCCGGCGCGGTGATCATTTCCGGGATCGTCGCCCTGACCCTGTCGCCGATGATGTGCTCGCGCCTGTTGCGCCACGAGGAGAATCCCTCGGGCCTGGCGCATCGCCTCGACCTGATCTTCGAGGGCCTGAAGCGACGCTACCAGCGCGCCCTCCACGGCACCCTGGACACCCGTCCGGTGGTCCTGGTGTTCGCCGTGCTGGTACTGGCGCTGATCCCGGTACTGCTGATGTTCACCAAGAAGGAGCTGGCGCCGGAAGAGGACCAGGGCATCGTGTTCCTCATGACCAACTCGCCGCAGACCGCCAACCTCGACTACCTGAATCGCTATACCGCCGAGTTCGAAGGCATCTTTCGCAGCTTCCCGGAGTATTACTCGGCGTTCCAGATCAACGGCTACAACGGCGTCCAGGCTGGCATCGGCGGCATGCTGCTCAAGCCCTGGGACGAACGCGAAAAGAGCCAGATGGAATTGCTCCATGCGGTGCAGGCGAAGCTCAACGAGATTCCCGGCGTGCAGATCTTCGCCTTCAACCTGCCGTCACTACCGGGCACCGGCGAGGGCCTGCCATTCCAGTTCGTGCTCAACACCGCCAACGACTACGAGTCGCTGCTGCAAGTGGCGCAACGGGTGAAGCAGCGCGCCAGCGAGTCCGGCAAGTTCGCCTTCCTCGATCTCGACCTGGCGTTCGACAAACCCGAGCTGGTGGTCGACATCGACCGCGAGAAGGCCGCGCAGATGGGCGTCTCCATGCAGGACCTGGGGGTGGCGCTGGCCAGCCTGCTCGGCGAGGGCGAGATCAACCGCTTCACCATCGACGGGCGCAGCTACAAGGTCATCGCCCAGGTCGAACGCCCCTATCGCGACAATCCCGGCTGGCTCGGCAGCTACTACGTGAAGAGCCGCAACGGCCAACTGGTCGCCCTCTCGACCCTGATCGAGACCCACGAACGGGCACGGCCACGGCAACTGAACCAGTTCCAGCAGCTCAACTCGGCGATCATCTCCGGCTTCCCCATCGTCAGCATGGGCGAGGCCATCGAGACGGTTCAGCAGATCGCCCGCGAGGAAGCCCCGCGCGGCTTCGCCGTCGACTACGCCGGCGCTTCCCGGCAATACGTGCAGGAAGGCAGCGCATTGCTGGTCACCTTCGGACTGGCCCTGGCGATCATCTTCCTGGTCCTCGCCGCACAGTTCGAAAGCTTCCGCGATCCGCTGGTGATCATGGTCACCGTGCCGCTGTCGATCTGCGGTGCGCTGATACCGCTGTTCCTCGGCGTGTCGAGCCTGAACATCTATACCCAGGTCGGCCTGGTGACACTGATCGGCCTGATCAGCAAACACGGCATCCTGATCGTCGAGTTCGCCAACCAGTTGCGCCACGAACAGGGGCTGGGGCGTCGCGAGGCCATCGAGCAGGCCGCCGCGATCCGCCTGCGGCCGGTTCTGATGACCACCGCGGCGATGGTGCTCGGGGTGATCCCGCTGATCCTCGCCACCGGCGCCGGGGCGGTCAGTCGCTTCGACATCGGCATCGTGATCGCTACCGGCATGTCGGTGGGCACCCTGTTCACCCTGTTCGTCCTGCCGTGCATCTACACCCTGGTGGCCAGGCCGGATGCCCCGCCAGGCGTGACGCAAGCGGCAAACTCACACTGATCGGAAACGGCGGACAGAGACAACAGCGCTGTCCGCCGGCGCTGTCGCCCCATCCCACAGCCCTCCGGGCGCGATCCTATGTCCGCCGGCAGCTGCCTCCAGTAGACTGCCCGCTGAAACGCAGTGGTGAGACGAGCATGGCCGAGAGCGCTTTTTCCGAACGTATCGTGCAGAACCTGCTGGATACCGACTTCTACAAGCTGACCATGATGCAGGCGGTGCTGCACAACTATCCCAACGCCGAGGTGGAGTGGGAGTTCCGCTGCCGCAACCAGGAAGACCTGCGCCTGTACCTGCCGGCCATCCGCGAACAGCTGGAATACCTGGCGGGCCTGGCGATCAGCGACGAGCAACTGGCCTTCCTCGAACGGATTCCCTTCCTCGCGCCGGACTTCATCCGCTTCCTCGGGTTGTTCCGCTTCAACCCGCGCTACGTGCAGACCGGCATCGAGAACGACGAATTCTTCCTGCGCCTGAAAGGTCCCTGGCTGCACGTGATCCTCTTCGAAGTGCCGCTGCTGGCGATGATCAGCGAGGTGCGCAACCGCGCCCGCTACCCGGCCGCCACCGTCGAGCAGGCGCGCGAACGCCTGCAGGAAAAGTTCGATTGGCTGCGCCGGGAGGCCAGCGCCGAGGAACTGGCCGGCTTCAAGATGGCCGACTTCGGTACCCGCCGCCGCTTCTCCTATCGGGTCCACGAGGCGGTGGTGAGCGGTCTGAAGGATGACTTTCCGGGCTGCTTCGTCGGCACCAGCAACGTCCACCTGGCACGCAAGCTCGACCTCAAGCCCCTCGGCACCATGGCCCACGAATGGCTGATGGCCCACCAGCAGCTCGGTCCGCGCCTGATCGACAGCCAGAGTGCCGCGTTGGACTGCTGGGTCCGCGAATACCGTGGGCTGCTCGGCATCGCGCTGACCGACTGCATCACCACCGATGCCTTCCTGCGCGACTTCGACCTCTATTTCGCCAAGCTCTTCGACGGCCTCCGCCACGACTCGGGCGACCCGTTGCTGTGGGCGGAAAAGACCATCGCCCACTACCTCAAGCTGGGCATCGACCCGTTGACCAAGACCCTGGTGTTCTCCGACGGCCTCGACCTGCCGCGGGCCCTGAAGATCTATCGCGCGTTGCAGGGCCGGATCAACGTCAGCTTCGGCATAGGCACGCATTTCACCTGCGACCTGCCGGGCGTCGAGCCGATGAACATCGTGGTGAAGATGAGCGCCTGCAACGGCCATCCGGTGGCGAAGATCTCCGATACGCCCGGCAAGGCGCAATGCCGGGACCCGGACTTCATCCACTACCTCAAGCACGTGTTCCAGGTCGCCTAGGGCAAGCCTGGCGCGCCGCGGCAAGGTGGCGCATGAGGCCTGGTCCTTATTCGGCCCATGCCTCCGACGATCTCATCGCCCATGAAAAAGCCCCGCCAAGGCGGGGCTTTTTCGACAAGGAGACTCAGCGCGACAGGCTGGCTCCCCCCTGGGAAAGACCGAACATCAGCAGCAGGATGTCCTTGTTCGGCTGGACCTCCTGGCGCGTCGGCCGCTCGGCCTTGAGCACCGAAGGCGTCGGGCAGTACTCATGACCGCCGCTCATCTGCACCACGTTCGGCGCGGGTTCGTGCCAGGCGGCAGCCGCGGCTGTAGCCACGGCGAGAGCGCCGACCAGCAACAAACCTCGAGTGATTTCTAATTTCATGTCTGCAACCCTTTGATGGCGCTGCCAAACGCCGTCTGGTAACCATAGATGAAGGCTTGCCACTGCGCGCCAGTCCACGACGAACGGCGCTTCAACTGCTTCAGGTCGTGCTGGGACGCCTTGTTCACCGTAAGGCGGCGGCGGCTCTTCTCCAGGTCGATCAGCGCTACTTCGATGGCCTCGCCCTCGACGCGGACGAAGATGTGCTTCGGATAGAGACAACCGTGCTGCCAGTGGGCGAGATTCATCCGGGCAATGGTAGCGCCGATTTGTTGCAGAATTCTTTGGTGCTTCGCTTCGCCCCAGCGGTCCTGGTCACCGCGCGCATAGCACTCGTCGAGGCTGGAGAAACCCTCCAGGGCTTCGGTCACCAGCAGCGCCTGCCACTGTCCGTCGACTTTGCGGCAGCCGGAATAGACCAGGCGCGGCACGCGAATACCAAGCGACTCGAAGGCCCGTAGCGCGTCGCGCTCGCGCATGGCGGTGGGATAGCCGAAAGGGCGCTGCCAGTCGCGGTAGACGTGGCCGGTCTGCTGCTTGCGATAGAGCAGCCGTCCATCGCCGGTGTACACCCGCTGCACGCCGCTCGCCCCGCCGCGGCGCTCGTTGGGCTCCTCGACCCAGCTGCCGGGTACCTGCAACCACTGGTCGATGGCGGAGTCGCCGGAGATACGTTGCAGGGATGCCAGATCGGGAGCCATCGTTATTCCTTTCGCAAGATATAGACCCGCCACATGTGATACAGCGGGATGAAATCGAGATGCTTCTGGACGACGAAGCCGGCGTCGCGGAACTCGCGCTCGACCGTTTCGGCTGGTAACACGAAGCGGTTCTGGTAGCCGGTCTGTTCCCCGTTCGCTACCCGCCGTGCCTCCATGCGCCTACGCTTCCAGGCCTTGAAATTGCCATCGACCCAGAGGGAAAGAATCACGCTGTCCCGCGTGACCCGGTGAAACTCGCGGAGCAGGACGCGTCGATCGTCCGCCTCGCCGATGTGGTGGAGCAGCCGCATGCAGAAGATATTGTCCACCGAGCTGTCCGGCAGGTCGATGGCGAAAGCGGAAGTCTGCAAGGGCCGTACCCGTTTCACCACACCGTCCGGCTGGCCGGCACAGGCGACCGCCAGCATGTCCGCGGAATTGTCGGCGCCGATGATCACCCGGTTGTCCTTTTCCGCCAGCAGCGGCCAGAAGCGTCCGGCGCCGCAGGGCAGGTCGAGCACCAGGTTGGGCTGCCCCGCGAGCTTCAGCGCGTGCCGGGCGAGTTGGACGTCGCGCCGGTGGGAAAGTTTCCGGGCGAGGCCGTCCTGATGCTTCTTCAGGTAGGCCTCAGCATGCTCGCGATCATACTTGTGAGAAAAGTCGAGGTCGACAGGCGGATTGTTCATGACGGGAACTCCAGGATTCATGAGACGAACGGTATGAATCCAGCCGTCAAGCTCGGGTCAAGGGGTGGTGAATTTTTCGTCAAGCAACATCGAGTAAAACTTCGAACCGGCAGCCGTGCGGCTCCACCGCGCTGAGGGTTACGCTCCAGCCCTCGGCCGCGCAGATCCGCTTCACCAGCGAGAGCCCGAGGCCAAGACCTTCGCCGCGCCCGGAGCTGGAACTGCCGCGAACGAAGGGCATGAAAATGCGTTCGCGTTGTTCTTCCGGGACGCCCGCCCCGGTGTCCTCGACGCTGAAACCATGCTCGTCGAGGGTCAGCGTGATGCTCCCGGCATCGGTGTAGTGGGTCGCGTTGCGCAACAGGTTGCCCATCACCGCGCGCAGCAGCGGCGCGTTGAACTGGCCGGCGCAGGCACCTTCGTTGCGGTAGTGCAGGGTCAGTCCTCGCGCCTCGACCTGTTCGCGCCAGACCTGGACCAGGTCGTCGGCGATGCTCTCCAGGCTACCGTGGGGCGCCAGGCTTTCCTCGCCCTTCTGCGCACGCGCCAGCAACAGGAAGGTTTGCACCAGATCGCGCATCTCCTCGGTGGCCTTGGTCATCCGCTCCAGTTGGCCACGGGCGCGCGGGCCGAGGCTGGGTTCTTCGGCCAGCAGTTCGCACGAGGTGGCGATGACCATCAACGGCGTACGCAACTCATGACTGACGTCGCTGGTGAACAATTGCTCGCGCTTGAGCGCGTCGCGCAGGCGGCCAAGGGTCTCGTCGAAGGAAGCGGCCAGCTCGCCGACCTCGTCGTTGGCGTAGTCCGGCGCCAACGGCGGCGCCAGACCGAGCAACTGTTCGCGATGCCGCACCTGGCGCGCCAGGCGCACCACCGGCTCCATCACCTTGCGCGCGAGCATCCAGCCAAGCAGGCCGGCCAGGGCGATGCTCAGCACGTAGCCGGTCAGCACCGAGGCATAGAGCACCTGCTCGCGCGCTTCGAAATCGCTCTGGTCCTGCAGCAGGACGAAGCGGCGACCATCGATGTCGCGCACCAGCGCATGGAACGACAAGTCGCCCTCGAACACTTCGTGGAAACCGACATCCAGTTGGTCCAGCGCCGGCGGCATGGCGTAGGAGCCCTGGCCGTCGCTGATGAAGAAGCGCATGCCGGGATCGAGCACCGGGTTGCGTCCCTGGGCCAGGTCGTCGCGCAGGATGCGCTCCAGTTCGCCGCCCAGGTCGCGGGAAATCAGGCGCTCCTCGATGATGTGGACCACGCCGACGATGCCGGCGGAGAACAGTCCTCCCACAGCGACCGTCATCAACATGAAGGCGATGACGATCCGGCGGGCGAGGCTCTGCTTATACTCCATTCGGCTCCTCCGCCAGGCGGTAGCCAACGCCATGCACCGTATGCAGCAAGGCCACGGAGAATGGCTTGTCGATCACCTGACGGAGTTGATGGACGTGGCTGCGCAGGCTGTCGCTGTCCGGGCAGTCGTCGCCCCAGACCGCTTCTTCCAGGGCATCCCGGCGCACCACATGGGGGCTCTTCTGCATCAGCACGGCGAGCAGCTTGAGGCCGATCGGGTTGAGCTTGAGCGACTTGCCCGCACGCTTGACCTCCAGGGTGTCCAGGTCATAGCTCAGATCGGCCACGCTCAGCTCGCGGCGGCCGCCACCCTGGGCGCGACGCAGCACCGCCTCGATGCGTGCGGAAAGTTCGGAAAGGGCGAAGGGCTTGACCAGGTAATCGTCGGCGCCGGAACGAAACCCCTGCAGGCGGTCGTCCAACTGGTCGCGGGCGGTGAGCATGATCACCGGGGTGTCGCGCCGTGCGTCTTCGCGCAGGCGCCGGCACAGGGCATAGCCGTCGATTCCCGGCAGCATCACGTCGAGCACGATCAGGTCGTAGTGCTCGGTGGCCGCCAGGTGCAGGCCGGACAGCCCGTCCTGCGCGCAATCCACGGTATAGCCCTTGAGCGACAGGTAATCGGCCAGGTTGGCCAGGATGTCGCGGTTGTCTTCGACCACCAGTATTCGCATGTCCCACTCCTTCGCAGGAAGACCGATCGAGCGCCTCTCGCGCATTTACGGATTCTTCACCGGCGATTCACACCGGCTCTACGCTCGCCACCAGAGACTGCATGGCGTCTTCCATGGCCGCCGATCATAGCGGCTTTGCGGATGCGCACGAACCCCGGCGGTGGATTTAACCAGCGTCGAAGTCAAGAGAACGTCAACGCCAGCGTTGGAGATCGCATGACCCAGGCCGCCGTCCATTCCCCTTCCCGTCCATTCAACCCCTGGCTGTTCCTCGCCCTGCCGCTGGGCCTGGCGGCACTGCTGCTGGCCTTCGAGCCGGTGACCCTCGACCTCGCCCTGGCCAACCTGATGTACGAGCCGGGCGCCGGCTTCATCGGCCGGCACAGCTGGTTCCTGGAGAACATCCTGCACGACCGGGTCAAGCAACTGGTGATCGCCATCAGCGTCCTCGGCCTGCTGGTCTCCATCGCCGGACTGTTCCATCGGCCATGGCGCGCACTGAGCCGGCCGCTGGCCTATGCGTTCCTCGCCATGAGCCTTGCAGCCAGCATAGTCACTCCGCTCAAGGCGCTCACCGCCGTGCAGTGCCCCTGGAGCCTGGCGCAGTTCGGCGGCGAGGAAACCTACAGTTCGCTGCTCAGCCCGCGGCCGCCGACCGAGCACCCCGGACGCTGCTGGCCGGGCGGGCACGCATCGTCCGGATTCGTCCTGTTCGCACTGTTCTTCGCCCTGCGCGACCGCAAGCCCAGGCTGGCGCGCTACGCCCTGGCCTTCGCCTTCGCCATGGGCTGCCTGCTGTCGCTGTCGCGCATGCTGCAAGGTGCGCACTTCCTCTCGCACAACCTGTGGACGATGCTGTTCGACTGGCTGATCTGCCTCGGCCTGTACCGCCTGATGCTCTACCGACCGGAGAAGCGAGGACAGCGCAACGGCGGCGCCGACGAAAACCGCGTTCAGGGAGACGGTTCGTCCGCTCCCAGCACGCCGAACTCGATGGGCACCTTCATGTAGAACAGCCGCACACCCGCCTGGCGGATCGACTCGAACAGCCGTTCTGCCTGCTCGGGATCGACCGCCATGAGGATTTCCTGCGGCTGGTCGGCCAGCTCGAAGAAGTGCATCGAATGCAGCCGGCCGCTCTGGCCGAAGCCTTCGCTGGCAGCCAGCGCGGTGGCACCGCGCACGCCCAGGCGGCGCGCCTCTTGCAGCAGCCAGTCGCAGATCGGCTGGCCCTGGTGGCGGCGCCCCTGCTGGGTGATGAAGGTCAGTTGATAGCCTTGCATGGTCGGTCCTCCCGCTGCGCTATTTGCCCAGCATCCAGTTCATCGAGAACAACCCCAGCAGAGTCATCAGCAACGAGCCGCTGACGTGCGTCGCGATGGCCCCGGCGGCCCAGCCCAGGCGGCCCTCCTGAAGCAGGCTGACGACCTCGGCGGAAAAGGTGGAGAAAGTGGTCAGGCCGCCGCAGAACCCGGTGATGATCAGTAGCCGCCATTCCGGAGCGATGCCCGGCGCCTGGGCGAAATAGGCAATCGCCGCGCCGATGACATAGCCGCCGACCAGGTTGGCCAGCAGCGTGCCGGGGGGAATGCTGGGCAGCAGGCTGTTCAGCTTGAGCCCGAGGAACCAGCGCAGCAACGCCCCCAGGGCGGCGCCGAGGGCGATGGCGAGAATGGATTTCCACATAGTCCTGTCCTTGTAGGAGCGATTCGGACAGGCGGCAGGCGAGCGCCTACGCGCCTTTCCAGGTTCATGCGTAGGCATCATCAGCCCCAGGGGCGGTTGAAGGAGGAATGCCATCTCCTGTCGGCAAGATTGGCACAAAGCGAGGCACCTATCAAAGGCCGGAGTACGCCGGATCGCCCGAAGCGTGCCAGTCTAGGGAACCTTTCCCCTTCCTTCGCCGGAGTCCCCCATGCGCCCAGCCCTGCTGCTTTGCTGCCTGTTCCTGTCCGCCACCGCCCAGGCCGAGGATTGCTCGCCGCAAACCTCTGTCGGTAGCTGGTGCGAGCTGCCACTCGCGGCCCTCCACCCGACCCAGCAGAATGTCGGCCTGCTGCAGGTCGAGGATGACCAGGCCAAGCTCGCCGGGAAGAAGCCCAAGGCTCTCGAGCGCTACTTGCGCAAGAAGGAGATTCCGGTGGTGATCGGCCCCGGCGGCCGCTTCTACCTCACCGATCGCCATCACCTGAGTAGCGCGCTCTGGCGCCTGGACCCGAAACAGGGCGTACCGGTGAAGGTGATCGGCCGGCTACCCCAGGCCACCGACTTCTGGAAGAAGATGCAGGAAAACCACTGGGTCTGGCTGCACGATGCGCGTGGCGCGGAGATCCCGCCCGAGGCCCTGCCGGACGCTCTCGCCGGGCTTGGCGACGATCCCTACCGCGCCCTGGCCGGCTACGCCGAGGACGAGAACGCCTTCGACAAGGATCGGCAGAGCTATTTCATCGAATTCCACTGGGCGCGCTATTTCGGCGAACGCATGCACTGGCGGCCGATCAGCCGCGCCACTCTGCCCGACGACCTGAAGCAGGCGCTGCGCCTGGCCTGCGAACCGGCGGCAAAGGAGCTGCCGGGCTACCGCCAGGACTGCCCGCGCTGAGGAATAAAAAAAGCCCCGCCGAAGCGGGGCTTTTCCAACCACAGGGGCCGGTCGGCTTACATCATGCCGCCCATGCCACCCATGCCGCCCATGTCAGGCATGCCGCCCATGGCCGGCTTGTCTTCCACGATCTCGGCAACCATGGCTTCGGTGGTGATCATCAGACCGCCGATGGAGGCCGCAGCCTGCAGAGCGGAACGAGTGACCTTGGCCGGGTCCAGGATGCCCATCTCGATCATGTCGCCGTACACGCCGGTAGCAGCGTTGAAGCCGTAGTTGCCGGAACCCTGCTTGACCTTGTCGACCACTACGCTCGGCTCGTCGCCGGCGTTGGCCACGATCTGGCGCAGCGGCGATTCGACGGCGCGACGCAGCAGGGCGATACCGACGTTCTGCTCCTCGTTGTCACCCTTCAGGCCTTCGATGGCTTGCAGGGCACGAACCAGGGCTACGCCGCCGCCGGGAACCACGCCCTCTTCCACCGCCGCACGGGTAGCGTGCAGGGCGTCTTCGACGCGGGCTTTCTTCTCTTTCATCTCGACTTCGGTGGCAGCGCCTACCTTGATCACGGCAACACCGCCGGCCAGCTTGGCCAGGCGCTCTTGCAGCTTCTCGCGGTCGTAGTCGGAAGTGGTTTCCTCGATCTGCTTGCGGATCTGCAGGACGCGGGCTTCGATATCAGCCTGCACACCGGCGCCATCGATGATGGTGGTGTTTTCCTTGTTGATCACGACGCGCTTGGCGTTGCCCAGGTGCTCCAGGGTAGCGCCTTCCAGGCTCAGGCCGACTTCTTCGCTGATCACGGTACCGCCGGTGAGGATGGCGATGTCCTGCAGCATGGCCTTGCGGCGGTCGCCGAAGCCCGGAGCCTTGACGGCCGCGACCTTGACGATGCCACGCATGTTGTTCACCACCAGGGTGGCCAGGGCTTCGCCCTCGACGTCCTCGGCGACGATCAGCAGCGGACGGCCGGCCTTGGCGACGGCTTCCAGCACCGGCAGCATTTCGCGGATGTTGGAGATCTTCTTGTCGACCAGCAGCAGCAGCGGGCTATCCAGCTCGGCAGCCATGGTGTCCGGCTTGTTCACGAAGTAGGGGGACAGGTAGCCGCGATCGAACTGCATGCCTTCGACGACGGACAGTTCGTTTTCCAGGCCCGAGCCTTCCTCGACGGTGATCACGCCTTCTTTACCGACTTTTTCCATGGCTTCGGCAATGATCTGGCCGATGGACTCGTCGGAGTTGGCGGAGATGGTGCCTACCTGGGCGATGGCCTTGGTGTCGGCGCAGGGCTTGGCCAGCTCTTTCAGCTGGGCGACGATGGCCACGGTGGCCTTGTCGATGCCGCGCTTCAGGTCCATCGGGTTCATGCCGGCGGCAACGGCCTTCAGGCCTTCGTTGACGATGGCCTGGGCCAGGACGGTCGCGGTGGTGGTGCCGTCACCGGCAGCATCGTTGGCCTTGGAGGCAACGTCTTTCACCAGTTGCGCGCCCATGTTCTCGAACTTGTCTTTCAGCTCGATTTCCTTGGCGACGGAAACGCCGTCCTTGGTGATGGTCGGAGCGCCGAAGGACTTGTCCAGAACCACGTTGCGGCCTTTCGGGCCGAGGGTGGCCTTGACAGCATCGGCCAGCACGTTCACGCCGACCAGCATTTTCTTGCGAGCGGAATCGCCGAACTTAACTTCTTTGGCAGCCATGTTCTCTTTCCTCTAAATCGAATTCGGTGAAAACGGAGTGGTGAGACCGATCAGTCTTCCAGGACGGCGAGGATTTCGGACTCGCCCATCACCAGCAGTTCCTCGCCATCGACCTTGATGGCGTTGCTGCCGGAGTAAGGCCCGAAGACCACCTTGTCGCCCACCTTCACTGCCAGAGCGCGCACTTCGCCGTTGTCCAGTACACGACCGGTACCTACGGCTACCACTTCACCGCGGTTCGGCTTCTCGGCGGCGGAACCCGGCAGCACGATGCCGCCTGCGGTCTTGGTCTCTTCCTCGCTGCGACGGATAACGACGCGATCATGCAGAGGACGAAGCTTCATAGTCGTAACTCTCCCAAACAGTGGTTTCCAACGGCCGGATCGAAGTCCGGCGGGTTTTGTTGAAGCCGGCGTTGCCGGGTTGCGACTCGACGCGCGAGCCGCGTAAGACAGCCTGCCCTTGTGGCAGGGACCTTGCGGTGACCGTTACATAAGGTCGCCACAAGCCATTTCAAGGGCATGCAGTGAAATTTTTTTTCAGTTGCGCGAATCGTCGCGGCGCTCGTACTCGCCCTCGATGACGTTCGGCCGCGACGGACCCTGTCCGTAGCGGGCGTTCAGGTCGTCGGCGAAGGCGCGCCGGCGCAGCGCCTGCTGTTCGACGCGGCGGCGCAGGCCGCCGAGCATCAGGCGACGGGTGAAAGGAATCAGGCAGAGGATGCCGAAGATGTCGCTGATGAAACCCGGCAGCATCAGCAGGCCGCCGCCGACGGCGATCAACAGGCCTTCGAGCATTTCCTGCTCCGGCAGTTCGCCACGGGCCAGTCGTTCGCGGGCGCGCCAGGCGGTGGCCACGCCGGCCACGCGCAACAATGCGGCACCGATGAAGGCGCTGGCGACGATCAGGAACAGGGTCCAGCCGACCCCGATGACACTGCCGACCTTGATCAGGACGGCCAGCTCGACCAGCGGGAAGAGCAACAGCAGAAAGAGGAAAGCGCGCATTTCAGAGTCCTTGGCGGGGCCCGTTTGCCCCCGGTACCACCAGTAGTTGGCGCCAGCCGGGGAAGAATTCAACCCTGCTCCGGCTCGACGGTCGGCCAGCGCTCGGCCCTGGCCAGTTGCACCAGCGCCTGGCGCACGGCCCCGGGGTTGCCGCAGGCGGCGGGGAACGGCAGCCAGTGCAGGCCCTGGCCGATGCGCAGGTGGAAACCTTCTGTATCAATTCCCGCCAGCTGCGCCGCGGCATGCGCCGGCAGTCCGGCCAGTTCCACATAGTGGGCGATGGCGGCGGCGTGGTCGCTGTTCATGTGCTCGACCATGCCGCGCTCGGCTTCTCCGGCGAACGGATTGGCCAGCGGCACGCGCTCGGCGGCCAGCCAGTGGATCGCGCCGAAACCGCCGATGAAACGCCACTGGACCGGCTGCAGCACCCAGAAGTCGAAATCGTGGACCCGATGGTAGTCGGCGGACTCGGGGAAATAGCGGTAATAGCGCTCGGCCGCCGCGGCGACCTCCTCCTCCGCCAATTGCCGCGCCTCGGCCAGCAGGGTGAGGCGGCCGACAGCCTGGATATCCTCGGCGCCGCGCTCGCCTACCAGCATCGAGCAGCGCGGGTCTGCCAGCAGGTTGTGGGTGTGCTGGGCGATCCGGCTGATCAGGATCAGCGGCCGGCCTTCGGCATCCAGGCAATAGGGAACCACCGAGCCGAAAGGAAAGCCCGGCCATTTCTTCGAGTGGGTGGAAAGGACCGCACGGTATTCCTTGAGCAGCAATTCTCGGGCATTCTTTGCAGCTTCAACGCTCAATTTATGACTCCTTGCATAGAATCCGTCGTAAACGGACGGGCATATCAAAGTACGTTCGCAGGTGCCGGCAAGGTCCGCTTCCAGAAACTGCTCGTGGGGTTCCAAGCAATGCAATTGAAAGACAAGGTCATCATCATCACCGGCGGCTGCCAGGGGCTCGGTCGGGCAATGGGCGAATATCTCGCCGGCAAGGGCGCCAGGCTGGCCCTGGTCGATCTCAACCGCGAACGTCTCGACGAAGCCGTCGCTGCCTGCAAGGCCGCCGGCGGCGACGCTCGCGCCTACGTGTGCAACGTGGCGGACGAGGAACAGGTTACCCACATGGTGGCCCAGGTCGCCAGCGACTTCGGCGCGATCAACGGCCTGGTCAACAACGCCGGCATCCTCCGCGACGGCCTGACCATCAAGGTCAAGGACGGCCAGTTGAGCAAGATGAGCCTGGCCCAATGGCAATCGGTGATCGACGTCAACCTCACCGGTGTGTTCCTTTGCACCCGCGAAGTGGCGGCGAAGATGATCGAGCTGAAGAACGAAGGCGCGATCGTCAACATTTCCTCGATCTCCCGCGCCGGCAACATGGGCCAGGCCAACTACTCGGCAGCCAAGGCCGGGGTCGCCGCGGATACCGTGGTCTGGGCGAAGGAACTGGCGCGCTACGGCATCCGCGTGGCCGGCGTGGCGCCGGGCTTCATCGAGACCGAGATGACCGCCGGGATGAAACCCGAGGCGCTGGAGAAGATGACCGCCGGCATCCCTCTGAAGCGCATGGGCAAGCCGGTGGAGATCGCCCATTCGGTGGCCTACATCTTCGAGAACGACTACTACACCGGCCGCGTTCTCGAACTGGACGGCGGCCTGCGCCTGTAGGCCCCGGCCCGGCAAGGAAAAAGCCCCGCTATCGCGGGGCTTTTTCGTGCAGGCCGGCTTACCAGCCGACCCCGAGGCCGAAGGTATAGCGGCGCTGGTTGACGTTGCCGTCGTTGCCGCTGAACTTGTCCCATTCCGCCTTCATGCTCAGCGAAGCCCAACTGGTCAGCTTGTAGCGGATCCCCGCCTCGGTCTGCAGCTCGTAGTCCAGGCCGGATTGCAGCGGCTTGCTGACCTCGCCGTTGGTGAACAGCTCGAACTGCTTGGCCAGCAGGTAGCGGTTGTAGTCCCACTTGAAGCTCGACGAATAGAAGTGTTCCTTCTCGCCGTCGGCGAACTCGTAGTCGTTGCGGTTGACCAGGGTGGCGATGGAGAACGCGCCCAGCTCGTTGTCCCAGAACTGGTAGCCAGGGCCGGTACCGACGGTACGCTTCTTCGCCAGGTCCTCGATCATGTCGCGCTTGTAGGCGACCTGGCCCTGCCAGAACCAGTGGTCGTCGATGAAGCGGTCCAGCGCGTACTGGCCGGAATAATTGTCGGTGCTGACCAGGCCGTTCTTCTTCTCGCGGTTGTACTCGCCCTGCACGTTGTGGCGCCAGAGTCCGTGGCGGGCGTTGGTCTTGAAATCGATGTCGTAGTCGGACACATCGTTCTCGGCCTGCTTGCGGTCCAGCGAGAAATCGACGTTGCCGTTCCATACCCAGTCCTGGAGGATCGGCTTGGGCGGCATCATCTGCTGGATGCTGGCCAGCTCCACGGTCTTCGGCTCGCCGTTGACCAGGGTCACCTGGCCCGGCCCGGCGGCCCTGATGCCCTTGGAATGCTCGCCGGTCTCGGCATCCTGCTTGACCAGCAGGTTCTGCTCGCTCTCGAAGGTGGAGATCTTGTCCCACTTGAGCGTGATGTCGCCGCCATAGTCGGTCTTCAGCAGCAGCTTGCCGCCGTCGAACAGGGTGATCTTGCCGGTAAGGCGGTCACCGTTCTTCATCCAGACCGTATCGGCAAGGGCAGAGGTGGAACTTGCAAGGGCAGCGAGGCACAGCAGGATTCTCGACAACATGAGCACAAATCAACTGAGTTGGGTTCGAAGAGGCCGGCATTATCCAAATGCCGGGCGGCAGAGCAAGGACCGGGGCACGGGCGGTAAAGTTCAGCCGGATCGACCGAAAGGTGAGCCGCGTCACCAGCCGACGCCGACCCCGATCAGGTAGTGCCGGTCGGACTGGGTGCCCCCCTCGGTGCGCAACTGGTCCAGTTCATAGAGGAACGAAAGACGCGCCCAACTGTTCAGGCGATAGCGCAGGCCGTATTCGCTGTCGAGCAGGTAGTCGATCCGCTCGATGCCGGGAACCAGCACGGTTCCCTTGCTGTACAGCTCCAGCCGGGTCCCGGCGAGCAGCCGCTTGTAGTCCCACTCCAGCGAATAGGAGGTGAAATCCTCGCGCGGCTGATCGCGCCACTCCAGTTGCCAGCGACTGATCTCGGCGACCAGGTCGAAACGCCCGAGTTCGTCGTCCCAGAACTGGTAGCCGGGGCCGGTTCCCAGCGCGCTCTGGCGCTCCAGGTTGTCGATCGCATCGTGCTTCTGCGAATAGCTGCCACGCCAGAACCAGTGTTCGTCGAAGAAGCGATCGAGGTCGTAGTCCAGCTCCCAGTTGTCCTCGACCTTGCGCCCATCCTTCTTTTCCCGCTCCACTTCCCCCGCCAGCACGTGGCGCCAGGCGCCGTGGCGAAGCCGGGTATCGCCCTTGAGCTTCCATTCGTCCTTGTCGCTGTCGTTGCGCTTGCTGTCCAGCTTGACGTCGAGATTGCCCTCCCAGACCAGGTCCTCCACCAGCGGTCGCGGCGGCACCATCTGGCGAATACTGGCCAGCGGGACGGTATGGCTGCCGCCATCGACGATCCGCACCATGCCCTTGCCCGCCGCCTCCAGGGTTCGGCTACGCTGCCCGGATACGCCCTGCTGCTTGATCAGCAGGGGTTTGTCGGAACTGATGGTGTCGATATCCTTCCAATCGATCAGCACCTGGCCGGCATAACGGGTCTTCAGCGCCAGCTTGCCGCCGTCCATCAGCACGATCTCGCCGGACAGGCGGTCGCCGTTGTCCAGCCATACGGTGTCGGCCAGCGCGGGGCCGGCCAGGAGCATCACGACGATTGAACAGAGGGCTCTGAGCGACATGGGCGTTCACAAGGCGGACAGGAAAGGGAAAACCGATGAGCATGCCTGGGCCGGCAGCGACCCGGCAAGTGCCCAGGCGCGCCGCGAGGCCCTGTACCTGGTGCTGGCGCAGGTGCCGCCGGGGCAGGTGGTCAGCTACGGGCAACTGGCCGAACTGGCCGGCCTCGGCCGCGCCGCCCGCTGGGTCGGCAGGATGCTCAGCCAGTTGCCGGTGGATACCCGCCTGCCCTGGCATCGGGTTCTCGCCGCCGGCGGTCGCATCAGCCTGCCGGCGGACAGTCCCGGCGGTCGCGAACAACGCGCACGCTTGCGCGAGGAAGGCGTTCTCCTGCACAACGACAGGGTGGACATACGTCGGCATGGCTGGCTTACAGCGAAGTAGAGCGGTTAGAGTGCGCGTTATTTTTTGCGGAACGGTTACCCCATGACTCAGCAATCCTGGCGAGAGGCCCTGGTCGCCTACAAGTCTCCCGCCAGCCTGGCCCTCCTGCTGCTCGGCTTCGCCGCCGGCCTGCCGACCATGCTGGTGTTCAACACCCTGTCGGTGTGGCTGCGCGAAGCCGGCGTGGCGCGGGATACCATCGGTTTCGCCAGTTGGCTGGGGCTGGTGTACGCCTTCAAGTGGGTCTGGTCGCCGATGCTCGACCAGTGGCGCCTGCCCTTCGTCGGCCGTCTCGGCCGGCGCCGTTCCTGGCTGGTGTTCTCGCAGGTGCTGATCGCCCTGGGACTGCTCGGCATGGCCCTATGCAATCCGCAGAGCCACCTGCCCTGGCTGATCGGCCTGGCCCTGCTGGTGGCGTTCGCCTCCGCCACCCAGGACATCGCGATCGACGCCTACCGCCTGGAAATCGCCGAGGATAGCCGCCAGGCCGCCCTCGCCGCCTGCTACATGACCGGCTACCGCGCGGCGATCCTGCTGGCCAGCGCCGGCGCGCTGATTCTCGCCGAATGGTTCGGCTCCACCAGCCTCAACTACAGCCAGTCGGCCTGGGGCCTGACCTATGCGTTGTTCGCCCTGCTGATCCTGCCCGGGCTGGTCACCAGCCTGCTGATCCGCGAGCCGGCGGTGGACGTGCCGATCCACGTCAATCCGTCGCGTTTCGACTTCAACCACCAACTGCTCTCGGTGCTCCTGCTGCTGATCCTGCTGATCTCGCTGCCGGCGATGATCACCGCCCTCCTCGACCGCGCCTGGCCGCGCGCCGGCCTCTACGCGCTGCTCATGGGGATCTGCCTGTCACCGTGGGGACGCCAGCAGATCCGCCCGGTCCGCGAACTGCTCGCCACCGTGCGCAGGCCGCTGCTGGTGGCGGCGCGCGGCAAGGAAGTGCCGCTGTTCGATTTCGTCCACCAGGCGGTCTCGGTGATGGTGCTGATCATCCTCCTCGTCACCGTCACCGCCATGTGCCGCGCCTACTACTCCGGTGCCTGGCCACGCGGCACGCTGTTCCTGCTGATCGCCGCGTCCTGCCTGTCGGCACCCGGGCGCCTGCTGATGGCACCGGTGCTGACGCCGATCACCGAGTTCGTCCAGCGCTATCGCTGGCAGGCCCTGCTGCTGCTCGGCCTGATCTCCACCTATCGCCTGTCGGACACGGTGATGGGGGTGATGGCCGGGGTCTTCTACATCGACATGGGCTTCTCCAAGGAAGTCATCGCCAGTGTCAGCAAGGTCTTCGGCGTACTCATGACCCTGATCGGCGCCGCCGCCGGCGGGGTGCTGATCGCCCGCTTCAGCATCCTCTCCATCCTGTTCATCGGCGGTGCCGCTTCAGCTGCCACCAACCTGCTGTTCGCCATGCTCGCCCAGCTCGGCCCGCTGCACGCCGAGGCCCTGCCCAGCCATGACGTGATCAGCCTGGTGATGGCGCTCGAGCCGCATGTGCTGATGCTGGTGATGACCATCACCCTCGACAACTTCAGCGGCGGCCTCGCCGCCTCGGCCTTCGTCGCCTACCTGTCGAGCCTGACCAACCTGAAGTTCTCCGCCACCCAGTACGCCATGCTCAGCTCGACCATGCTCCTGCTGCCGCGCTTCATCGGCGGCTACTCCGGAACCATGGTCGAGAGCCTCGGCTACGAGCACTTCTTCTACGTCACCGCGGTGATGGGCATTCCCACCCTGCTGCTGATCGGCTGGTTGTGGCTGCGCCGCGCGCCGTCCAGCGAGACGCCGGCGCCGGGACACCAGAACGCCGAGCAGCACTGAGGCGAGAATGAAAAAGGCCGGCATTCGCCGGCCTTTTCGTGGATCGTACGGACCTCAGTCGGCCATCGCGCCCTGCACAACCTTGACCACCCGCTGCGGGAAGGGAATGCCGATACCTTCCTTGCCCAGCGCGTCGCGGGCCTTTTCGTTGAACATGAACATCACGTCCCAGTAGTCGGCGTTCTTCACCCAGACCCGCAGGGACAGGGTAATCGCGCTTTCGCCGAGATTGGAAACCACCGCCACCGGTGCCGGGTCCTTCAGAACCCGCGGGTCGTCGGCCATGGCCAGGAGAATGTTCTGCGCATTCTTCAGGTCGGCGTCGTAGTCGATGCCGACGTCGAAGATCACCTTGCGCAGCGGCTCGGCGGAGTAGTTGGTCACCGTTCCGTTGGACAGCGCCCCGTTGGGCACGATGATCCGCTTGTTGTCGCCGCTACGCAGCACGGTGTGGAAGATCAGGATCGAATCCACGGTGCCGGCCACGCCCTGCGCCTCGATCCAGTCGCCGACCTTGAACGGGCGGAACAGCAGGATCAGCACGCCGCCAGCGAAGTTAGCCAGGCTGCCCTGCAGGGCCAGGCCGATGGCCAGGCCGGCGGCGCCGATGGCGGCGACGAAGCTGGTGGTCTGGATGCCGATCATGGAAGCCACGCTGACCACCAGCAGGATCTTCAGGACGATGCTCACCAGGCTGCCGACGAAGCCCTGCAGGGTCCGGTCGACGCTGCGCCTGGCGAGCAGGCCGCCGACCCGGCCGGTCAGGGTGTTGATCAGCCACCAGCCGATCGCCAGGGTCAGCAGCGCCAGGGCGACCTTGCCGCTGTACTCCAGCACGATCGGCAGCCAGGACTCGGTCTGCTGCACCAGTCGGTCGTAGTTCAATTCCATGCATTACCTCCATTTCTCGAAAAAACACCCCTCCCTTCCGCAACGGAAACGGGACGGGCTTGCAGATTCCTGCCCGGACGCCGTGGGCCGACGTTCCCGGGCCTGGATACGAATCGGCGCAGCGCGGACGAACCGACGCTGCGCCGACAGGGGCGGACAACGCGGGAGAGGTCGCGGCGGCGCTACTCCCTATTGCGATGCCCGGGATGGCGAGAGGTTCCGAAAAACCTCGTCAATCGCGGAAGTTGGTGAACTGCAGCGGCATGCCGAGGGATTCGCCGCGCAGCAGGGCGATGGCCTCCTGCAGATCGTCGCGCTTCTTGCCGGTGACGCGCACCTGCTCGCCCTGGATGGCGGCCTGGACCTTGAGCTTGCGCTCCTTGATCAGGCCGACGATCTTCTTCGCCAGGTCCTTGTCGATGCCCTCGCGGAAGTTCACTTCCTGCTTGACCACCTTGCCCGACGGGTAGGCATCCTTGATCTCCATGCACTGGCTGTCGACCTTGCGCTTGACCAGGTTGGAACGCAGGATGTCGAGCATCTGCTCGAGCATGAAATCGGCTTCGGCGGTGAGGGTCACCGACTTGTCCTTGGCTTCGAAACTGCATTTGCCTTTCAGGTCGAAACGGCGATCCAGTTCCTTGATGGCGTTGTCCACGGCGTTGGTCAACTCGTGTTTGTCCAGTTCGGACACCACGTCGAACGAAGGCATGTCATCTCTCCAGATGGACGGCGCGACAGGGTTCACAGACGGAACCGCGCCTGGCTTGACGGTAAAAAATGCCCGCCCATTATAACCGAGCCCTCGCGAGCGAATGCCCGCCGGTGTGGCGGAGACCGACGATTTCTTCCCGATGGCGCGCGCGACCGCGGTCGGGACCCGGCCTCCCGCGACGAACCGGGCCCTTGCCGGCAGCGTACCGGCGCCCATCCTCTTCTCGAGTCCGTTCATGCCCAACCCCGATCTCAGCATCCTGGTCGTCGACGACGCCAAGTTTTCCAGCGCCATGATCGGCCGCGCCCTCAGCCAGGCCGGCTACCAGGACATCCGCTTCGCCAGCAGCGCCAGCGAGGCCCTGCAGCAGCTCGAACAACGCCCGGTCAGCGTGCTCCTGGCCGACTGGCTGATGCCGGAGATGGACGGCCTGGAACTGACCGCCCGGGTCCGCCAACTGGACGAAAGCATCAACCACTACACCTACATCGTCCTGCTCACCGGCAAGGAAGGCGAGAACGTCCTCGGCGAGGCCTTCGACCGCGGCGTCGACGACTTCGTCAGCAAGGCCGCGATGAACGAGCAACTGGTGCCGCGCATCTACGCAGCCGACCGCCTGTGCAACACCCTGCAACGGTTGCTGGTGGAAAACCGCCTGCTCACCGAAAACATCGCGCGGATGGAAGAACGCAACCTGGTGGATACCCTCACCGGCCTCGGCAATCCCCGCTACCTGCGCCAGAAGCTGGCCGACAGCCTGCGCCAGGTGGAAACCCGCGGTGGAGCGCTGTGCTACCTGCTGGTCGGCATGCCCGAGGCACCGGTCCTGCGCCAGCGGCACGGCGAGGCCTTCCATCGCGAGCTGCTGCTCGGCGTGGCCAGGCGCCTGCAACAGCTGGTCCGGCCGCTGGACGTGCTGGTGCGCCTGGACGAGCAGCATTTCGCCCTGATCACCCTGGTGGAGGACCTGCACGAATGCTCGTCGAGCAGCTTCAAGCGGCTGCACGACGGGCTCAACCTGAAGGCCTTCAAGACCAGCGAAGGCTTCATCAGCCTGAAAGCCGGCATCGCCATGCTCGGCCTCGACAGCGGGGCATTGCCGCTGGGCATCGACGAACTGCTGCAGCGCACCGAGGCCCTGTTGCCCGATGCCTATGCCAGCGGCAGGATCGCAACCTGCCGGCTACCGGCACTGCGCTAGACTTCGCTCTATCGTCAGCCATTCGCAGTAGCCACCATGACCTGGCATATCCTCGGCGCCGGTAGCCTCGGCAGCCTCTGGGCCGCGCGCCTCGGGCGCGCCGGCCTGCCCGTCCGCCTGATCCTGCGCGACCGCCAGCGCCTGCGCCGCTACCAACAGGCCGGCGGACTGAGCCTGGTGGAAGACGGCCAGGCCAGCCTCTACCCGATCGCCGCGGAAACCCCGGACGGCGGGCAACCCATCCAGCGCCTGCTGCTGGCCTGCAAGGCCTACGACGCGGAGGAAGCCGCCTCCAGCGTGGCCCATCGCCTGGCCGGCAACGCCGAACTGCTGTTGCTGCAGAACGGCCTGGGCAGCCAGCAGGCGGTCGCCGCCCGCCTGCCGCGCAGCCGCTGCCTGTTCGCCTCCAGCACCGAAGGCGCGTTCCGCGATGGCGATTTCCGCGTGGTCTTCGCCGGCCGCGGGCACACCTGGCTCGGCGATCCGCGCGACACAAGCGCCCCCGCCTGGCTGGCACAGCTGTCCCAGGCCGGGATCCCGCACAGCTGGAGCGACGACATCCTCGAACGCCTGTGGCGCAAGCTGGCCCTGAACTGCGCGATCAACCCGCTGACCGTCCTCCACGATTGCCGCAACGGCGGCCTGCGGCAGCACCCGGAAGAGATCGCCGCGCTTTGCGACGAACTCGGCCAGTTGCTCCACGCCAGCGGCTACGACGCCGCCGCCAGGAGCCTGCTGGAGGATGTCCGGGCGGTGATCGACGCCACCGCGGCCAACTATTCCTCGATGCATCAGGACGTCACCCGGGGCCGGCGCACGGAAATCGGCTATCTGCTCGGCTACGCCTGCCAGCATGGGCAGCGCCTGGGACTACCGCTGCCGCGCCTGGGAACCTTGCTCGCCCGCCTCCAGGCCCATCTGCGCCAGCGCGGTTTGCCCGACCGCTAAAGCGCGTTACCCTGCCCGCCATTCCTTTTCGCCGCGGACCGCCAGAGCCCATGAACCTGCGCCAGCGCCTCGACAACCTGCCCGTAGGGCAGAAACTGCTCGCCGCCCTGCTGATCCTGCTGGCCACCGTGCTGCTGGTGGCCAACCTGGCGTTCATCAGCGCCGCCTACTGGATTTCCCAGGAAAGCGTCGCCCCCCAGGCGATGCAGACCATCGGCCGGCTGATCGCCAACCCGGCGCTCAGCCAGCCGGCGCTCAGTTCGCCGCAGACCGCCGAGGTCCTGCTGCGCCAGCTCAACGATTACCAGCCGTTGCGCGCCGCGGCCCTGTACGACAGCAATGGGCTGATGCTGGCCGAGCTGCAACGCGGCGACACCCTCAAGCTGCCGGCCCGCCTGGACCGCCTGGAGCACTGGAGGCGCGGCGAGTACCGCCTCAACGCGCTGATCGAACTGCCCCAGGAAAACGCCCGCCCCGGCTACCTACTGCTGGTGGCCAGCGGCGAACTGCCGAGCGCGTTCTACACCGGAACCCTCACCGCCAGCCTGGCGATCCTCGGCGTCAGCGTGCTGCTCTGGCTGCTGGTGGCGCAGCAGATACGCCGCCTGATCACCCGGCCGATCCGCGATCTCGAGGAACTGTCGCGGCAAGTCACTCGTGAGGAGAACTACGCCCTCCGCGCCCAGCGCGGCAACGGCGACGAGATCGGCCGCCTGGCCGACGCGTTCAACACTATGCTGACTCGCATCGAGGCCCGCGAGCAGCAGCTCAAGCGCGCCCGCGACGATGCCCAGGAAGCGGTCGAGCAGGCCCAGAGCCTGGCCGAGGAAACCCGCCGCTCGAACCGCAAGCTGGAACTGGAAGTACAGGTGCGCAGCAAGATCGAGAAGAAGCTCACCGGTTTCCAGCACTACCTCAACAGCATCATCGACTCCATGCCTTCGGCGCTGATCGCGGTGGACGAACAACTCTACGTCACGCAGTGGAACCAGGAGGCCAGCCAGCTTTCCGGCACCAGCCTGGACGATGCGGTCAACCAGCCGGTGTTCCTCGCCTTTCCCTCGCTCAAGCCGTTCCTTCCGCAGCTCACCCGGGCTGCCGAGAAGCACAGCGTGGAGCGTGTCGAACGGGTCACCTGGGCGCTGATCGACACGCCGCGCCACTACGCCCTGACCTTCTACCCGCTGATGGGCGGCACCGGCCGCGGCGCGGTGATCCGCATCGACGACATCACCCAGCGGCTGAGCCTGGAAGAAGTGATGGTGCAATCGGAGAAGATGCTCTCGGTCGGCAGCCTCGCCGCCGGCATGGCCCACGAGATCAACAACCCGCTCGGCGCGATCTTGCACAACGTGCAGAACATCAAGCGGCGCCTGTCCCCAGAGCTGGCGAAGAACGTCGAGCTGGCGGCCGAGGTCGGAGTGCCGCTGGAAGACATCAATCACTACCTCGACGGCCGCGACATCCCGCGCCTGCTGGAAGGCATCCAGCACGCCGGCTCGCGGGCAGCGAAGATCGTCACCCACATGCTCGCCTTCAGCCGCCGCAGCCACCGGCAGATGACCGCTTGCGAACTGCCCGCACTGCTCGAACAGGCGGTGGAAATCGCCGGCAACGACTTCGACCTGGCCGAAGGCTTCGACTTCAAGTCGTTGCAGATCGTCCACGAGTTCGACCCCAACCTCGGCCCGGTGCCAGTGATCGCCAACGAGGTCGAGCAGGTCCTGCTCAACCTGCTGAAGAACGCCGCCCAGGCCATCCACCAGCGCGACGACGAAGAGGAAGGCGAACAGGGCCGGATCGTCCTGCGCACGCGCCTGACGCCGCCCTGGGCGGAAGTCCAGGTGGAAGACAACGGCAGCGGCATGCCCGAACTGGTGCGCAAGCGTATCTTCGAGCCGTTCTTCACCACCAAGGAAGTCGGCCAGGGCACCGGTCTCGGCCTGTCCGTCTCGTATTTCATCATCACCAACAATCACAAGGGCCAGATGGAAGTACGCTCGGAACTGGGCCGCGGCACCTGCTTCAGCATCCGCCTGCCGCTGGAAAGCTCCGAAGCGGTCGCCCCGGCACAAGCCAAGGCCCTGCCGCCCGCTCTGCCGCAACCCGGTAGCAGCCTGCGGCGGGGCGACGAAGAGGAAGGTTGAAACCATGGGCAATCGATTGTCGAAGATCTACACCCGTACCGGCGACCGCGGCGAGACCGGCCTGGCCGGCGGACGCCGGGTGCCCAAGAGCCATCCACGCATCGAGGCGATCGGCGCGGTGGACGAATTGAACAGCCAGTTGGGCCTGCTCCTTGCCGAGCTGCTGGAGGCGCGTGGCGCACATCCCGGCCTGGAGGAGATCGTCCAGGCGCTGGCGCCAGTGCAACACCGCCTGTTCGACCTCGGCGGGGAGCTGGCGATGCCGGAGTACCGGGCCCTGGACGAGACGGAAGTGGCACGCCTGGAAAGCTGCATCGACCGCTGGAACGACGAGCTGGGCCCGCTGAAGAATTTCATCCTCCCCGGCGGTTCCCGCCTGGTCGCCCAGGCCCATGTCTGCCGCAGCCTGGCGCGCAGTGCCGAACGGCGCTGCCAGGCGCTGGACCAGGAGGAAACGCTGGAGGGCGTCGGCCTGCGCTACCTGAACCGGCTCTCCGACCTGCTGTTCGTCGCCGCCCGCGCCATCGCCCGGCGCCAGGGCGTGGCGGAGATTCTCTGGGAGGCGGCGGCAAAACCGGACTGACGGCGAGCGAGGGCTCGGCATCGAGACGAAAAAAGGAGGCCGAAGCCTCCTTTTTTCTTCATTCCACCGTCAAAGGCCGCCCGGCCAGAACGCACGGATACCCGCCACGCCCTGGGCTCCATGCTCCCAAGCCTGCTCGGCTTGCTGCGGACCGACGCCACCCAGCAGGTAGACCGGCTGGTTGAAGCCGGCGATCAGTTCGGCGGCCTTGTCCCACCCCAGCGCCGGCTCGCCGGGATGGCTCTCGGTCGGCTGTACCGGCGAAAGGGTGACGAACTCCACTCCCATCGAGGCGGCCAGGGCCAGTTCCTCCGCGTCGTGGCAGGAAGCGGCCAGCAGGCGCCCTTCGGGGAACGGCCGACCGGCGCTGGCGTATTTGCGCAGTTGAGCGGAGGTCAGGTGCCAACCGGCAGCCGGGAAGTCGCCCAGCCACTCCAGCGGGCCTTTCAGCATCAGTTGCGCCTTGCCGGCGCAGAGTCCCTGGATATCGATGGCGAGATCGCGGTATTCGGGACTGAACATGTTCGGCGCGCGCAACTGGATCAGGCGGATGCCCGCCTCCACCGCATTGCGTACGCCGCTGATCAGTTCGCCCGGCTCCAGGCCGTCCGGGGTGATCAGATAGTGCGCCGGCAGGCGCGCGGCCTGGACGATCGGCGCGTTGGCGGCGGGGAACTCGTAGTCCGCCAGCTCGCGCGGCTCCACCCAGGCCAGCGGTTGGCCCTCGACGCCGTGGGCTTCGCCGGAAAACCCGTCGACCTCCCAGACATCGAGCAGGACATGCTTGTCGGCATAGTCGTGGCGAACCTGGATCAGCGGCCGGGCCCGCTCGACACGGATGCCCAGTTCCTCTTCCAGCTCACGGGCCAACGCCGCGCGCACCGGCTCGCCGTCCTCCACCTTGCCCCCGGGAAACTCCCACAGGCCGCCCTGATGCTTGTCTTCCGGCCGCCGGGCGATCAGCACCCGGCCATCGGAGCCACGAATCACGGCCGCGGCGACATGTACTCGTTTCACGGATCATCTCCTCGCTACTGCCGTCACGCACCGCCGGAAGCGGCGGACGGCCATCAACTACCGGCCTGCTCGCGCAATGCCGCGTCGTACCAGGTGCGGAACGCAGGCGACTGATAAATCGTCTCGACATAGGTCCGGGCGATATCCGGCAACTCCACCGCATAACTGCGGAAACGCGCCGCCACCGGTGCGTAGAACGCATCCGCCAGGCTGGCGTGGCCGAACAGGAACGGACCGTCCTGGCCGAAGCGCCGCCGGCAATCCGCCCAGGCTTCGCAGATACGTTGAATATCCTGTCGTGTCGCCTCGGACAATTCCACCAATGGCTGCTGGCGCCGCAGGTCCATCGGCAGCTCGCCGCGCAACGCGGCGAAACCGCTGTGCATTTCCGCGCAGACCGAACGGGCCAGCGCCCGCGCCGCCTCGCCGCGCGGCCACAGGTGGGCCTCGGGGAAGCGCTCGGCGAGGTACTCGGCGATGGCCAGGGAATCCCAGATGTCGCCATCCTCGCTTTTCAGCAAGGGCACCTTGCCGGTCGGCGAATATTGCAGGATCCGCTCCCGGGTATCGGGCCGCCCCAGCGGGACGAGGATCTCGTCGAACGCCGCCCCGCTCATGCGCAGGGCCAGCCAGCCCCGCAGCGACCAGGACGAGTCATTGCGATTGCCAATCACGATGGTCAGGGCCATGCGCCTCTCCTCTTCGGCCGCCCGACGCGGACGGCCATGCACCAGAGAACTTAAGAGGCGCACGGACCGATGGCAAATTCCCGATTTTCATCCATCGATGAAGGATCGGAATGCCTGGCTTCAGGTGCGGTACTCTGCGTTGATCTTCACGTATTCGTGGGACAGGTCGGTGGTCCAGATGGTCTCGCTGCAGGTGCCGCGTCCCAGTTCGATGCGGATGCCGATCTCGGCCTGGGCCATCACCGCCGCGCCCTGCTCCTCGGTGTAACTGGCCGCCCGGCCGCCACGGCTGGCGATACAGACGTCGCCAAGGAACACGTCGATCTTGCTCACGTCCAGATTGGCCACGCCGGCACGTCCGACCGCGGCGAGGATGCGTCCCCAGTTCGGGTCGGAGGCGAACAGCGCGGTCTTGATCAGCGGCGAGTGGGCCACGGCGTAGCCGACATCCAGGCACTCCTGGTGAGTGGCGCCGCCGTTGACCTGGACAGTGACGAACTTGGTCGCGCCCTCGCCGTCGCGAACGATGGCCTGGGCCAGCTCCATGGAAACCTCCAGTACCGCTTGCTTCAACGCGGCGAACAGCGCGCCGCTGGCCTGGGTGACTTCCGGCAGCGCCGCGCGACCGGTGGCGATCAGCATGCAGCAGTCGTTGGTGGAGGTATCGCCGTCGATGGTGATGCGGTTGAAGGACTTGTTGGCGGCGTCGCGCAACAGATCCTGCAGCACGCCCTGGGCGACCTTGGCGTCGGTGGCGATATAACCGAGCATGGTCGCCATGTTCGGCTTGATCATCCCGGCGCCCTTGCTGATCCCGGTGACGGTGACGGTCACGCCATCGTGCACGAACTGGCGGCTGGCGCCCTTGGGCAGGGTATCGGTGGTCATGATTCCCGCGGCAGCTTCGGCCCAGCGGTCCTCGGCCAGGTCGGCCAGGGCCGCAGGCAACGCCGCCTCGATCTTGGCCACCGGCAGGGGCTCGCCGATCACCCCGGTGGAATATGGCAGCACCGAAGTCTCGGCGACCCCGGCCAGTTCGGCGAGCTTGGCGCAGGTTTGCGCGGCGGCGGCGAGGCCGGCCCCCCCGGTACCGGCGTTGGCGTTGCCGGTATTGGTCAGCAGGTAGCGCACCTCACCGAGGAAACGCTGCTTGGCCAGGGTCACCGGCGCGGCACAGAACGCGTTCAGGGTGAACACCCCGGCCACGCTGGAGCCTTCGGCGCAGCGCATGACCACCACGTCTTTGCGCCCCGGTCGCTTGATGCCGGCGGAAGCGATGCCGAGTTCGAAACCGGGGACCGGGTGCAGGGTGGACAGGGGGCCAAGACCGACAGCCATGGGAACGCGCTCCTTTACCAAACAGTGGACTCGATGCCGTCTGCGACGGCGTGACGGAAAACGCATCGGCGCCGGGCTGGCGCCAATTCGAACAAACGCCGCGAGCGGCAGGACCGGTCGCGGCGTTGGTGAACCAGGCGGGAAGCTTAGTCCAGCTGCCCGTGGCAGTGCTTGTATTTCTTGCCGGAACCGCACGGGCAAGGCTCGTTGCGGCCGATCTTCTGCTCGTTGCGCACAGGCTCGAGCGGCACGACCGGAGCCGGGCCCTCGGGAAGCTCTTCTTCCTCGCCGGCCACGGCCTGCTCCATCGAGGGAGCCTCGGCGTGCTGGAACTGCATGCGCTTGGCCAGTTCCTCGGCCTCGCGACGCAGGCGGGCCTCCTCTTCGGCCGGGTCTTCGCGACGGACCTGGACGTGGGACAGCACGCGGATGGTGTCGCGCTTGATCGAGTCCAGCAGCTCCTGGAACAGGGTGAAGGACTCGCGCTTGTATTCCTGCTTCGGATTCTTCTGCGCGTAGCCACGCAGGTGGATGCCGTGCCGCAGGTGGTCCATGGTCGACAGGTGGTCCTTCCACAGGTCGTCCAGTACCCGCAGCAGCATCTGCTTCTCGAAGGCTCGCAGGGCTTCGGCGCCGGCCAGCTCTTCCTTCTCGTAGTAGGCGGCGACGATCTGCTCGAGGATCTTGCTACGCAGGGTTTCCTCGTACAGCTTGTCGTCTTCGTCCAGCCACTGCTGGATCGGCAGGCGTACGGCGAAGTCGCTGTACAGCGCGGCCTCCAGGCCTTCGATATCCCACTGCTCGGGCAGCGACTGCGGCGGAATGTGCTGGTTGATGGTGGCGCTGAGGGTTTCCTCGCGGAACTCCTTGATGGTCTCGCCCACGTCCTCTGCCGACAGCAGGGTGTTGCGCATGTGGTAGATCACCTTGCGCTGCTCGTTGGCTACGTCATCGAATTCCAGCAGTTGCTTGCGGATGTCGAAGTTGCGCCCTTCGACCTTGCGCTGGGCCTTCTCGATGGCGTTGGTCACCATGCGGTGCTCGATCGCCTCGCCGGACTGCATGCCCAGCGCCTTCATGAAGTTCTTCACCCGGTCGGAGGCGAAGATCCGCATCAGGTTGTCTTCCAGCGACAGGTAGAAGCGGCTGGAACCCGGGTCGCCCTGACGACCGGCGCGGCCGCGCAACTGGTTGTCGATCCGGCGGGATTCGTGGCGCTCGGAAGCGATCACGTGCAGGCCGCCCGCCTCGATCACCTGCTGGTGGCGCTTCTGCCATTCGGCCTTGATCTGGGCGATCTGCTCCTCGGTGGGGTTCTCCAGGGCCGCGACTTCGACTTCCCAGTTGCCGCCGAGGAGGATGTCGGTACCGCGGCCGGCCATGTTGGTGGCGATGGTCACCGAACCGGGCGCGCCAGCCTGGGCGATGATCTCGGCCTCCTTCTCGTGGTACTTGGCGTTGAGCACCTTGTGCTCGATGCCTGCCTCTTGCAACAGCTTGGAAACGTACTCGGAACTCTCGATCGACGCGGTGCCGACCAGGATCGGCCGGCCGAGGGCCTGGCACTGCTTGATGTCGGTGATGATCGCCGCGTACTTCTCTTCCTGGGTCAGGTAGACCAAGTCGTTGAAGTCCTTGCGCGCGATCGGCCGGTGGGTCGGGATCACCACCACGTCGAGACCGTAGATCTGGCGGAACTCGAAGGCCTCGGTATCGGCGGTGCCGGTCATGCCGGCCAGCTTGTTGTACAGGCGGAAGTAGTTCTGGAAGGTGGTGGAGGCCAGGGTCTGGCTCTCGGCCTGGATCGGCAGGCCTTCCTTCGCCTCGATGGCCTGGTGCAGGCCCTCGGACAGGCGACGGCCAGGCATGGTGCGGCCGGTGTGCTCGTCGATCAGGAGGATCTGGTCGCCCTGGACGATGTACTCGACGTTGCGGTGGAACAGGGTGTGCGCGCGCAGCGCTGCGTAGACGTGGGTCAGCAGGCTCAGGTTGTGCGCCGAATAGAGGCTCTCGCCTTCGCCGAGCAGGCCGTTCTGGCTCAGCAGGTCCTCGATGAACTGGTGGCCCTGCTCGTTGAGTTCGACCTGGCGGGTCTTCTCGTCGATGCTGTAGTGGCCTTCCTCGGTCGGCTTGCCCTCGACCTCTTCGACCTGGCGCTTGAGACGCGGGATCAGCTTGTTGATCTTGATGTACAGCTCGGAGCTGTCTTCGGCCTGGCCGGAGATGATCAGCGGGGTACGCGCCTCGTCGATGAGGATCGAGTCCACTTCGTCGACCACGGCGAAGTTCAGCTCGCGCTGGAACTTGTCGTCCAGGCTGAAGGCCATGTTGTCGCGCAGGTAATCGAAGCCGAATTCGTTGTTGGTGCCGTAGGTGATGTCGGCGGCGTAGGCGGCGCGTTTGTCTTCCGGCGGCTGGAAGGGAGTGACCACGCCGACGCTGAGGCCGAGGAACTCGTACAGCGGGCGCATCCAGTTGGCGTCGCGGCGCGCCAGGTAGTCGTTCACCGTGACCACGTGCACGCCCTTGCCGGACAGCGCGTTGAGGTAGACCGGCAGGGTGCCCACCAGGGTCTTGCCCTCGCCGGTACGCATTTCGGCGATCTTGCCGTCGTGCAGGGTCATGCCGCCGATCAGCTGGACGTCGAAGTGGCGCATGCCCATCACCCGCTTGCCAGCCTCGCGAACCACGGCGAAGGCTTCGGGCAGCAATTGGTCGAGCGTTTCGCCCTTGGCGTAGCGCTGCTGGAATTCAGCCGTTTTCGCCTTCAACTGCTCGTCGGAGAGCGCCACCATCTGGGGCTCGAGCGCATTGATGGCCTGTACAGCCTTGGCCATGCGCTTTACATCACGCTCGTTCTTGCTTCCAAAGAGTTTCTTCAACAAAGGCGCAAACATATCGACTTGGTCATCCACACGTGGGGAATGGAAGGCTCACCCATCCGGCGGCCCGTGCCGATCAACGGCATGAAAGGGAACATTCTACCCGGAAACGGGTATGAGAAAAGTACAGCAGATCAATGCGCGTCGCTCACTCGGAAACAGACGCGCGTGCGATGAAGCTTTGCGGATTCATTACCCGGCCATCCTTCATCACTTCGAAATGTACGTGGTAGCCGGTGGAGCGTCCGGTGCTGCCGACCTTGGCCAGCACCTGGCCGCGCTTGACCAGGTCACCGACCTCGACCAGGTTCTTCTGGTTATGGGCATACAACGTGGTGTAGCCATCGGCGTGCCCGACCTCGACCACGTTGCCATAGCCGTTCTTGCGCCCGGACCAGGTCACCACCCCCGCCGCCACGGCCACCACGTCGCTGCCGGCCGGCGCGGCGAAGTCGATGCCCTTGTGCATGCTCAGGCGGCCGCTCACCGGATTGACCCGGCGCCCGAACGGCGAGGAGATGTAGCCCTGGCGCACCGGCTGGCCGGCCAGGTAGGTCGACTGGCTGATGTGCTTGTCGGCGAGCAGTTGTTCCAGCACCTCGAGCTGCTGCTCGCGGGTATCCAGGCGTGCCGCCAGTTCATCCAGCGTCGCCATGAACGACGGCGGGGCATAGGCGCTGCCCTCCAGCGGTTCGTCGACACCACCCTGGCCGACGCTCAGGGAGAAGTCGAACTCGTCGGGGTCGACGTCGGCCAACTCGGTGAGACGTTCGCCGAGGGCATCCAGCCGAACCAGACGCGCCTGCAGTTCGCCGAGATGCACACTCAGTGCGTCCATCTGCCGCTGCGCGTCCTCGCGGGCGCTGCTGATCTCGGCGCTCTGCGCCTGCAGCGCGGCATCGACTTCGATGCCGGCCACCGGAGCCGGCGCGCGGAACAGCCAGGCGCCCATGAAGCCCCCGGCCAACAGGCTGGCACCGACCACGCAGGCCCCGGCCAGCATCAGCAACCGCGGCTGCAGATGGACGGAGCGAGCGGCCCCATGGTGCCGGCTCAGAAAAATGATGTGCATGACTTATCCTTCATACGGGCCGGCAGTAGCGAAACGCTTTCTGCTACCATTCCGACTCAGTAACCCCCAGGCTTCCCGCCATGTCTTTTCGTCCCTTGCCCGCCCAGGCATCGACCCAGTTGCTGCGCCAGGCCAGGCCGCTGCAGATGCTGTTCGCCGAAGCCCAGCGCATCTGCCGCCTGCAGCAACTGCTGGAAAGCCAGTTGCAACCGGCGGCGCGCCCGTACTGCCATGTGGCTTCGTGGCGCGGCGGTTGCCTGCTGCTGATCGTCACCGATGGCCACTGGGCCACACGCCTGCGCTATCAGCAGCGGCGCCTGCAGCGGCAGCTGCAGGCTTTCGAAGAATTCGCGAACTTAGCGAAAATCCTTTTCAAGGTGCAACCCACCACGTCCACACAACGTGCGGCACGTCGCAGCTTGACCCTGTCTGCCGTCGCGGCGGAAAACCTTCGCGAGTCCGCCGACATCGTCGGCAATCCACGCCTGCGGGAAGCGCTCGAGCGGCTGGCAAGCCGCGCCGAGAAAAGCCGGCAAGAATAAATCCCGAAATAAAAAGAGGCCACCCTGAGGTGGCCTCCAAATATGGAAAGGAGAGTTTTCCTACACTGCCGCCGCCGGGCGCATATAGGAAATAGGCGCGGTACGCGCGTCTTCGAAGGTCACCACTTCCCAAGCATCCTTGTCTGCGATCAACGTACGCAGCAGTTGGTTGTTCAGGGCATGGCCGGACTTGAAGCCACGGAACTCGCCGATAAGACTGTTGCCGAGCAGATACAGGTCGCCGATGGCATCCAGGATCTTGTGCTTGACGAACTCGTCCTCGTAACGCAGGCCGTCTTCGTTGAGCACGCGGTTCTCGTCGACCACGATCGCGTTCTCCACGCTACCGCCGAGTGCCAGGTTCTGCGAACGCAGGTACTCGATGTCGCGCATGAACCCGAAGGTACGGGCGCGGCTGACCTCCTTGACGAAGGAAGTACTGGAGAAATCGACCGAGGCCTGCTGGGTGCGACCACGGAAGACCGGATGATCGAAATCGATCTCGAAGCTGACCTTGAAGCCGTCGAACGGAACGAAGACGGCGCGCTTGTCGCCCTCTTCCACGCTGACTTCGCGCTTGATGCGGATGAACTTCTTGGCAGCTTCCTGCTCTTGCAATCCGGCGGACTGGATCAGGAATACGAACGGACCAGCGCTGCCATCCATGATCGGCACTTCCGAAGCGGACAGCTCGACGTAGGCGTTGTCGATACCCAGGCCGGCCATGGCCGAGAGCAGGTGCTCCACCGTATCCACTTTGACGTCACCCTTGACCAGGGTGGTCGACATGGTGGTTTCGCCGACGTTCTCGGCCCGGGCCGGGATTTCCACGACCGGATCCAGGTCGGTGCGGCAGAACACGATACCGGTGTCCACCGGCGCCGGTTTCAGGGTCAGGTAAACCTTTTCCCCCGAGTGCAGACCGACGCCAGTAGCCCGGATGATGTTCTTCAAGGTGCGTTGTTTGATCATGGCTTTGGCCGCTTAAGCGCTGACTGCGAACTGTTTTCAACAATGGCCGGCGATGATAGCAGAACCGGCCTTTGCTGAACACCAATCACATCTCTACTCCTGATTAATTACTTCAATCGGCCTGACGACGCAGGAACGCCGGGATATCCAGGTAATCCAGGTCATCCTGCGGGTTCAGCTTGGCCGCGGTCGCCGCGCTGCCGTGAGACTGGTTGCGCATCACGGTAGGACGGTCGAGGTCGCGGTAGTTCACCGACTGCTGCTCGCGCTGGGCCGGAGCGGCTGCCTGGGCTGCACTGCCCTGCACGGTGTTGTCGACGACCTTCACCGGTTTCTCCAGGCGCGCGCCCAGGCCGGTGGCGACTACGGTGACGTGCAGTTCATCGCGCATGTCCGCGTCGATCACGGTGCCCACCTTCACAGTGGCGTGCTCGGAAGCGAACTGTTCGATGATGTTGCCGACATCGGAGTACTCGCCCAGGGACAGGTCCGGACCCGCGGTAATGTTCACCAGGATGCCGCGCGCGCCCTGCAGGTTGACGTCTTCCAGCAGCGGGTTGCGGATTGCCGCTTCGGTGGCCTCGCGGGCACGGTTCGGACCGCTGGCGCAGCCGGTACCCATCATCGCCATGCCCATTTCGCTCATGACGGTCTTCACGTCGGCGAAGTCGACGTTGATCATGCCCGGACGCTTGATGATGTCGGAGATACCGCGCACGGCACCGGCCAGCACGTCATCGGCCTTGGCGAAGGCGGCCAGCAGGCTGGCGTCCTTGCCGAGGATGGTCAGCAGCTTCTCGTTCGGGATGGTGATCAGCGAATCGACGCTCTCGGCCAGCGCGCGGATGCCCTCGTCGGCGATCTGCATGCGCTTGCGACCTTCGAACGGGAACGGACGGGTCACCACCGCGACGGTGAGGATGCCCATTTCCTTCGCCACTTCGGCGATGATCGGCGCGGCGCCGGTACCGGTGCCGCCACCCATGCCGGTGGTGATGAAGACCATATCGGCGCCTTCCAGCACTTCGGAAATGCGCTCGCGATCTTCCAGAGCCGCCTGACGACCGACTTCCGGATTGGCGCCGGCACCCAGCCCCTTGGTGACGCCCGGGCCGAGTTGCAGAACGGTGCGCGCCGCGATGTTCTTCAGCGCTTGTGCGTCGGTGTTGGCGCAGATGAACTCGACGCCCTCGACGTTGTTCTTGGCCATGTGATTGACGGCGTTGCCGCCACCACCACCTACACCGATCACTTTTATGACGGCGGTTTGTGCGATGTTATCGACCAGTTCAAACATTTCCCCTCTCCTTCCTTTCTAGTTTTGTCGCCTACTGTTACCGCGTTGAATCAGAAATTGCCCTGGACCCAGCGTTTGAGCCGCTCCAGGACAGGTGCCTTGGGTTCGTCGCTGCTGTAGCTGCTGCCTGACACAGACATCGACATGCCATCGGACTGCTTCTGCAGTCCGTACATCAGCAGGCCGACGCCCGTCGAATAGATCGGGTTGCGCACCACGTCGGTGAGGCCCTTCACGCTATACGGCACGCCGAGGCGTACCGGCATGTGGAAGATTTCCTCGGCCAGCTCGACCGCGCCTTCCATCTTCGAGGTGCCGCCGGTGAGGACGATCCCGGCCGGGATCAGGTCCTCGTAGCCGCTGCGGCGCAGCTCGGCCTGGACCAGGGTGAACAGCTCGTCGTAACGAGGCTCGACCACTTCGGCCAGGGCCTGGCGCGACAGTTCGCGCGGCGGCCGGTCGCCGACGCTGGGCACCTTGATGGTCTCGCCGGCACCGGCCAGCTTGGCCAGGGCGCAGGCGTAGCGGATCTTGATCTCTTCCGCGTACTGGGTCGGCGTCCGCAGGGCCATGGCGATGTCATTGGTGACCTGGTCGCCGGCGATCGGGATCACCGCGGTATGGCGGATCGCGCCTTCGGTGAAGATCGCGATATCGGTGGTGCCGCCGCCGATATCCACCAGGCACACGCCCAGTTCCTTCTCGTCCTCGGTCAGCACCGAATAGGCCGAGGCCAACTGCTCGAGGATGATGTCGTCGACCTCGAGGCCGCAGCGGCGCACGCACTTCTCGATGTTCTGCGAGGCATTCACCGCGCAGGTCACCACGTGCACCTTGGCTTCCAGGCGCACCCCGGACATGCCCAGCGGCTCGCGCACGCCTTCCTGGTTATCGATCACGTAATCCTGGGCCAGGGTATGCAGCACCCGCTGGTCCGCCGGGATCGCCACCGCCTGGGCGGCATCCAGTACCCGTTCGATGTCCGCCGGGTTCACCTCGCGATCACGGATCGCCACGATGCCGTGGGAATTGAGGCTGCGGATGTGGTTGCCGGCGATGCCGACGAACGCCGAGTGGATACGGCAACCGGCCATCTGCTGGGCCTCGTCGATGGCGCGCTGGATCGACTGCACGGTGGACTCGATGTTCACCACCACGCCCTTCTTCAGGCCGCGGGACGGATGAGTACCGATGCCAACGACCTCCAGCTGGCCATCGGCCGTCACCTCGCCCACCAGCGCCACCACCTTGGAGGTACCGATGTCGAGGCCGACGATCATCTTGCCGCTCTGCACGCTTGCCATGGTTATTACTGTCTCCTCAACTCACTGCACGGCGCTGGCCGTGGCCACCGTCGCGGGCGTGACCGGCTCGCGCCACGCAACGGCGAGGCCGTTGGGGTAACGCAGGTCGATCCGCGCAATGTTCGAAATCTGATCTTTGAGTGCCTTGTCGTAGATGCTTACGAAGCGGCGAATCTTGTCTACCACGTGGTCGCGCCCGATCTGGATCTCGACGCCCTGGGCCGTGGTCAGCGCCCAACCGCCGCGATCGCTCATTTCCAGGCGGGCAATGGAGAACCCGAGGGGACGCAGCAACTGGCTGAGCAACTGGTATTGCTGCATCACCTGCTGTTGCGCCCGCTGTGGACCATGCAAGCGGGGCAGATGTTCATAATTCGCCAGCTCCTTTGGCGTAAAAGCCTGTCCCTGGTTGTTCAGCAGCGCTTCGTCGCCCCACCGGGCGATCGGCAGTTGCTCGTCCAGGCGGATCACCACCTGGTCCGGCCACACCCGGCGCACCTCGGCGTGGGCGATCCAGGGCATCTGTTCCAGTTGCCCGCGCATGCCCGCCAGGTCGATGGTGAAGAAGCTCGCCGCCAGGTACGGGGAGATCCGCTGCTGCACCGCGCTCTGGCTGATGTAGCTGAGGTCGCCCTCGACACTGACCTTGGCGATCGGCCGGTCGGCGTACGGCAGGATGTACTCGGCGCCGCGATAGGCGCCATAGCCGAGAACGGCCAGCAACAGCGGCCAGGCCAGGTACTTGAGGAAACTGAAGTCGGCTTTCGGCAGGCGCACGCTCAGCGGTTCCTTGGCCACCAGACGGCTGGCGCCGCGCGGCATCGGCTTGCGCGGAGCGCGGCCGAGTCCACCGGGTTGCTGATGACGGAGCAGTACGCCGTTCATGGCTTATCCCCTCGCCTCGCGGCTATCGGCCAGGATCGCCAGCACCAGTTGCTGGAAATCCAGGCCGGCGGCCCGCGCGGCCATAGGCACCAGGCTGTGGTCGGTCATGCCTGGTGCGGTGTTGACTTCAAGCAGCCAGAAACGCCCTTCGGCGTCCTGCATCACGTCCGCCCGCCCCCAGCCCTGGATGCCCAGGGCGTCGCAGGCGCGCGCGGTGAGTTCCTTCAGCTCGCTTTCCTTGGCCTCGTCGAGACCGCAGGGCACCTGGTAGCGGGTATCGCTGGCCAGGTACTTGGCGTCGTAGTCGTAGAAGGTGTGCGGCGTGCCCAGGCGGATCGCCGGCAGCACCTGCCCGCGCAAGGTCGCCACGGTGAATTCCGGGCCGCTGATCCACTGCTCGACCAGCACCTGCGAGTCGTAGCGGGCCGCTTCGCGCCACGCCGCGATCAATTCGTCGAGCCCGCCGACCTTGGCCATGCCGATGCTCGAGCCTTCGTGAGCCGGCTTGACGATCAGCGGGAAACCCAGTCGCTGCGCCGCTTCGCGGCAGTCATCCTCGCTGGCCAGCACCGCATAGTCCGGGGTCGGCAGGCCGAGGCTGAGCCAGACCCGCTTGGTCCGCAGCTTGTCCATCGCCAGCGCCGAGGCCAGCACGCCGCTGCCGGTGTAGGGAATGCCCGCGCACTCGAGCAGGCCCTGCATGCTGCCATCCTCGCCGCCACGACCGTGGAGAATGATGAAGGCACGGTCGATCTTCTCCTCGACCAGGCGTTGCAGCAGGTCTTCGCCGACATCGATGCCGAAGGCATCGACCCCGGCGGCCAGCAGGGATTGCAGGACCATCGCGCCGGACTTCAGCGACACCTCGCGCTCGGCGCTCTTGCCGCCGAACAGCACGGCGACGCGGCCGAACGCCTTGGGATCCTGGGTGCCGTTCAGCAGGCTATCGAGGCAAAGGTTCATGCGCCCTTCCCTCCCTTACCGGCGAACAGCGGGTTCTTGATCAGTTGCGGGGCCAGGCCGCCGACATCGCCAGCGCCCTGGCAAAGCAGGATGTCGCCAGCGCGCAGCAGCGGCTTGACCAGCGGCGCCAGGTCGGCGTCGCGCTCGAAGTAGATCGGGTCGAGCTGGCCGCGCTGGCGGATGCTGTGGCACAGCTGGCGGCTGTCGGCTCCCGGGATCGGCTCTTCGCCGGCCGGATAGACCTCCATCAACAGCAGCACGTTGGCTTCGCCCAGCACCTGCACGAAGTCTTCGTACAGGTCGCGGGTACGGGTATAGCGATGCGGCTGGTAGACCATCACCAGGCGACGCTCCGGCCAACCGCCACGGATCGCCTTGATCACCGCGGCGACTTCGCGCGGATGGTGGCCGTAGTCGTCCACCAGCATCACGCTGCCACCCTCGACCTGCAGCTCGCCGTAGACCTGGAAGCGCCGGCCTACGCCCTGGAAGCCGGACAGCCCCTGGACGATGGCTTCGTCGGAGATGCCCTCGTCGGTAGCGATGACGATGGTCGCCAGGGAATTCAGCACGTTGTGCAGGCCGGGCATGTTCACCGAGACGTCCAGCGGCTCGCGCTCCGGGCGCAACACGGTGAACCAGGTGCGCATGCCTTCCTGGCGGATGTTGATCGCGCGCACGTCGGCGTCTTCGCTGAGGCCGTAGGTCACGGTCGGGCGGGCGATCTGCGGGAGGATCTCGCGCACCACCGGGTCATCCACGCACATCACTGCCAGTCCGTAGAACGGCAGGTTGTGGAGGAACTCGACGAAGGTCTTCTTCAGTTTGTTGAAGTCGCCGCCGTAGGTCGCCATGTGGTCGGCGTCGATATTGGTGACCACCGCGACCATCGGTTGCAGGTGCAGGAAGCTGGCGTCGCTCTCGTCGGCCTCGGCCACCAGGTAGCGGCTGGCGCCGAGCTGGGCGTTGGTCCCGGCGGCGTTCAGCCGGCCGCCGATGACGAAGGTCGGGTCCAGGCCGCCGGCGGCGAACACCGAGGCGATCAGGCTGGTAGTGGTGGTCTTGCCGTGGGTGCCGGCTACCGCGATGCCGTGCCGGTAGCGCATCAGCTCGGCGAGCATCTCCGCACGCGGCACCACCGGAATCCGCCGTTCCAGGGCCGAGGCCACTTCCGGGTTGGCCCGGTTGATGGCACTCGACACCACCAGCACGTCGGCACCGTCGGCGTTTTCCGCCTGGTGGCCGATGAAGATCTGCGCGCCGAACTTCTCCAGGCGCTCGGTCACCGCCGAGGCCTTGAGGTCCGAGCCGGATACCTCGTAGCCGAGGTTCAGCAGCACTTCGGCGATCCCGCACATGCCGGCGCCGCCGATGCCGACGAAATGGATGCGGCGGATACGGCGCATGGTCCGGGTGACGCCATTCGGTTCTTTAACCACGGGCCACCTCCAGGCAGGCATCGACCACCGTCCGGGTAGCCTCGGGTTTCGCCAGGCTGCGTGCCTGGTCTGCCATGGAGCGCAGGGTTTCGGGATGCATCAGGACCTCGGACAGCTGCGCGGCCAGTTCGGCCGCGCCGGTAGACTTTTGCGGCAGCAGGCGGCCGGCGCCGCTGCGTACCAGGAATTCGGCATTGCGGGTCTGGTGATCGTCGATCGCGTGAGGCAACGGCACCAGGAAGGCGGGTAATCCCGCCGCCGTCAGCTCGCTGACGGTCAGCGCGCCGGCGCGGCAGATCACCAGGTCGGCCCAGGCGTAGGCCGCGGCCATGTCGCTGATGAAGGGCGCGACGTCCGCTTCGACCGCCACTGTGCGATAACGCTCGGCGGTAATCTCGGCATGCTGACGACCGGCCTGATGGCGGATTGCCGGACGGATTTCCAGCGGCACCTGCGCCAGGGCCTCTGGCAACAGCTTGTTCAGCGGTTCCGCGCCAAGGCTGCCGCCGAGCACCAGCAGATTGACCCGACGGCCGGTCAGCGGCGCGCGGGCGTGCGCGTCGAGGAACAGCTCGCCGCGCACCGGATTGCCGGTGGTCAGACGCTTGTCGCTGGCCGGGAAGGTATCCGGGAATGCCTCGCAGACGCGCCTGGCGATCGGCGCCAGGCTGCGGTTGGCGGTGCCGGCCACGGCGTTCTGCTCGTGGATCACCAGCGGCACGCCGTTGAGGCGCGCGGCCAAGCCGCCCGGGCCGGTGACATAGCCGCCCAGGCCGAGCACGCAGACCGGCCTCAGCTGGCGGATCACCCGCAGCGCCTGGAACAGCGACTTGAGCAGTTCCAGCGGCGCCTTGACCAGCGACTTCAGGCCCTTGCCGCGCAGCCCGCTGACCTGGATCAGGTGTAACGGCAGGCCGGCCTTGGGTACCAGGTCATTCTCGATGCCGCGCGGCGTCCCCAGCCAGTGCACGGCATAGCCGCGCGCCTGGAACTCCCGCGCACAGGCGAGCGCCGGGAACACGTGTCCGCCGGTGCCACCCGCCATGATCAGGACATTACCTTTCATCGGCAAAGTCCTCTTCGTTGAACTCATATTCCTCGCTACCCAGGTGGGTTCGCCGTTCCCATTCGATGCGCAGCAACATCCCCAGACAGGCACAGCAGATCACCAGCGAACTGCCGCCGTAGCTGAGGAACGGCAGGGTCAGGCCCTTGGTCGGCAGCAGGCCGACGTTCACCCCGATGTTGATCAGGAACTGGCCGATCCAGAGGAAGGCCAGGCCGTAGGCCACGTAGGCGGAGAAGAACTGCTTGGCCTGCTCGGCCCAGATGCCGATGTACAGCGCGCGCAGGCTGACGAACACGAACAGGGCGACGGTCGCCAGGGCGCCGACGATGCCCAGTTCCTCTGCAAGCACGGCGAAGACGAAGTCGGTGTGCGCCTCCGGCAGGTAGAACTGCTTCTGGATGCTGTTGCCCAGCCCCATGCCCAACCAGCCGCCGCGGCCGAAGGCGATCAGCGCCTGGCTCAACTGATAGCCGGCGCCAAACTGGTCGGCCCAGGGGTCGGTGAAGTTGGTCAGGCGCGCCATCCGGTAGGGCTGGGTCTGGATCAGCAGGACCACCGCGCCGACCGCCAGCAGCACCATCAGGCCGAAGCGGAACAGCCCCACCCCGCCGAGGAACAGCATGGCCGCGGCAGCGCCCATCATTACCACGGTGGCGCCGAAGTCCGGCTCGCGCAGCAGCAGGCCGGCCATCGGCAGCAATACCACGAAGGGCTTGAAGAAGCCCATCCAGCTTTCCCGGACCTCCTGCTGGCGGCGGATCAGGTAGCCGGCCATGAAGATCACCACGCAGACCTTGGCGATCTCCGAAGGCTGGATGTTGAACAGGCCGAAGCCGATCCAGCGCATCGAGCCGTTCACCTCGCGGCCGATGCCGGGGGTGATCACCAGCACCAGCAGGCCGAAGGCGACCAGCAACAGCTTCCAGCCCCAACGCTGCCAGGTGGCCATCGGGACCATCATGGTCAGGCCGCAGGAAATCAGGCCGATCACCAGGTAGATCAGGTGACGGACGGAGAAGTACAGCGGGTTGCCCGACTGCGCCGCCGCCACCTCGGAGGAGGCGGAAGTCACCATCACCAGGCCGAGACCGAGCAGCGCCAGGCAACCCGCCAGCAGCGGGAAGTCCAAGTCGATGCCGTGCCGGCTCAACAGCGGCGACGGGAAGGGGCGCAACACCGACAGCATCACGCTAGCTCCTCTACGGCTTTGGCGAACAGGCGTCCGCGTTCTTCGAAGTTCTTGAACATGTCCAGGCTCGCGCAGGCCGGCGACAACAGCACCGCATCGCCTTCGCGGGCCAGCTCGGCGGCCTGCCGGACTGCCTCGTCCAGCGTTGCGACGCGCACCAGCGGTACCGCGTTGCCCAGCGCCTGGGCAATCAGCCCGGCGTCGCGGCCGAGCAGTACCACCGCCCGGCAGAAGCGCGCGACCGGCTCGCGCAGGTCATGGAAATCGGCGCCCTTGCCATCTCCGCCGGCGAGCAGCACCAGCTTGCCGTCGATGTCGGCACCCAGCCCCTCGATCGCCGCCAGGGCGGCGCCGACGTTGGTGGCCTTGGAATCGTCGTAGTAGCTCACGCCCTGCCGCTCGCGTACCCACTGGCAGCGATGAGCCAGGCCGGAAAACGCCTTCAGCGCGCCGAGCATGGCGTCGAACGGCAGGCCGACCGCATGGCCCAGCGCCAGCGCGGCGAGCGCGTTGGAATAGTTGTGGGCGCCACGGATCTTCAGTTCGCCAACCGGCAGCAGCTTGTCGAACTGGAACGCCAGCCACTTCTGGCCGTCGTCCTCGATCAGGCCGAAAGCCTTGAAGTCCGGCTTGTTCAGGCCGAACGACCAGCACGGTACGCTATCGGCGATCAGCGGTCGGGTCAGGGCATCGGCGCGATTCACCACGACCTGGCGGGCACCGCGGAAGATCCGGTGCTTGGCCAGGTGGTAGTCAGCCATGCCGTCGTAGCGATCCATATGGTCTTCGCTGACGTTCAGCACGGTCGCCACCTCGGCGTTGAGGCGATCGCAGGTTTCCAGCTGGAAGCTCGACAGCTCCAGCACGTACAGCTCGATGTCATCGGCCAGCAGGTCGAGCGCCGGGGTGCCGAGGTTGCCGCCGACGGCGACACGCTTGTCCGCGGCCACCGCCATTTCGCCCACCAGGGTGGTCACGGTGCTCTTCGCGTTGGAACCGGTGATGGCGACGATCGGTGCCTTCGCCTCGCGGGCGAAGAGATCGATGTCGCCGGAGATGCGCACGCCTTTCGCGGCGGCCTGTACCAGCGCAGGGGTGCGCAGCGACAAGCCGGGGCTGACGTAGAGTTCGCGGGCGGAGCAGAGGAACTCGGCGTCGAGTTCGCCGCAACGCACTTCCACCTGCGGATACTGGGCACGCAGGGTGGCCAGCTCCGGCGGGTTCTCTCGGGTATCGACCACGGCGAAAGGCAAGCCGCGGCGCGCCAGGTAGCGCACCAGAGACATGCCGCTCTTGCCGAGGCCGACAACGATGCGGAAGTGGTCGGAGGCGATCAGGCTCATGCTCTCTTCGTCCTCAACGCAGCTTCAGGGTGGCGAGGCCGATCAGCACCAGGATCACGGTGATGATCCAGAAGCGCACGATCACGCGCGGCTCCGGCCAGCCTTTCAGTTCGAAATGGTGATGGATCGGCGCCATGCGGAAGACGCGGCGTCCGGTCAGCTTGAAGGAAGCGACCTGGATCATCACCGAGAGGGTTTCCATGACGAACACCCCACCCATGATGAACAGCACGATCTCCTGGCGCACGATCACCGCGATGGTGCCCAGCGCGGCGCCCAGCGCCAGAGCGCCGACGTCGCCCATAAAGACCTGCGCCGGATAGGTGTTGAACCAGAGGAAGCCGAGGCCGGCGCCGACCAGCGCGGCGCAGAACACGATCAGCTCGCCGGCGCCCGGTACGTTGGGAATCAGCAGGTACTCGGCGAACTTCACGTTGCCCGACAGGTAGCAGAAGATGCCCAGCGCGCCGGCAACCATTACCGTCGGCATGATCGCCAGGCCGTCGAGACCGTCGGTGAGGTTCACCGCATTGCTCGAACCGACGATGACGAAGTAGGTCAGGACCACGAAGAAGATGCCCAACTGGATCTCGACGCTCTTCAGCATCGGCACGATCAGGGTGGTCTCGATCGGGGTTTCGGCAGTCATATAGAGGAACACGGCGGCGCCGATGCCGAACACCGACTGCCAGAAGTACTTCCAGCGGCTCGGCAGGCCGCGGGAGTTCTTCTCGATCACCTTGCGGTAGTCGTCCACCCAGCCGATGGCACCGAACAGCAGGGTAACGACCAGCACCACCCACACGTAGCGGTTGGAAAGATCCGCCCACAGCAGCGTGCTGATGGCGATGGCGGTAAGGATCAGGGCGCCGCCCATGGTCGGGGTGCCCTTCTTCGACAGGTGCGACTGCGGACCGTCGTTGCGCACGGCCTGGCCGATCTGGCGGATCTGCAAGGTACGGATCATCCAGGGCCCCAGCCACAGCGACAGCGACAGCGCGGTGAGCACGCTGAGAATGCCGCGCAGGGTCAGGTACTGGAAGACGCCGAAGCCCTTGTAGAACTGTTGCAGGTATTCGGCCAGCAGCAGGAGCATTAGTGACTCTCCTCGGAGGAACCGCACAGCGCCGCGACGACTTTGTCCATCGCCGCACTGCGGGAACCCTTGATCAAAATGGTGGTTGTCGGTTGTTCGGTGGCCAGCGCCCCGATCAGGCTGGCCTGGTCGGCGAAGTGCCGGCCCGTGGCGCCGAACGCCTGTACGGCGTGGGCCATCAGCGGTCCGACCGCATAGAGCGCGGACACCTTGCCAGCGGCGTAGGCGCCCACCTCGCGGTGGGCCTGCTCGGCCCAGGAACCGAGTTCGCCCATGTCTCCGAGGACCAGGACGGTGCGCCCGGAAAAGCCGCTCAGTATATCAATCGCCGCCAGCATTGACGCGGGGTTGGCGTTGTAGCTGTCGTCTATCACACGCAGCCCGCTGGCGGTCAGTTGCACTACCGCGCGGCCCTTGACCGGTTGCAGCGCCTGCAGCCCGGCGACGATCCCACCCAGCGGCACGCCCAGCGCATGGGCGGCAGCGGCGGCAGCCAGGGCATTGGCGACATTGTGCCGCCCCAGCAGGTTGAGCTGGACCTGCGCTTCACCCGCTACGCCCTGCAACCTGAACCCCATGCAGCCGCGCGCATCGCGCTGCAGATCGGCGGCGCGGAAATCGGCCTGGGGCCGGTCGAGGGAGAAAGTCAGCAACGGACGGCCGCTGGCGCGGGCCTTCCAGGTGTCGAAGGCCTTGTCGTCCAGGTTCAGCACGGCGGTGCCGTCGGCGGCCAGCCCTTCGAGTATCTCGCCCTTCGCCTCGACGATCTTCTCCGGTCCGCCGAACTCGCCGACATGGGCGGTGCCGGCATTGGTGATGATCGCCACGTGGGGGCGGGTCAGCTCGACCGTGTAGGCGATCTCGCCGATGCGCGAGGCGCCCAGCTCGATCACTGCGCTACGGTGCTGCGGCGCCAGTTGCAGCAGGGTCAGCGGTACGCCGAGGTCGTTGTTCAGATTGCCACGGGTAGCCAGCACCGACTCGGCATCGCCGGCCTGGGTACGCAGGATGCTGGCGAGCATCTCCTTGACCGTGGTCTTGCCACTGGAGCCCGTCATGGCCGCCAGCGGGCCGGTGAACTTGCGCCGGTTCAGCGCGCCCAGTCGTCCCAGGGCCGCACGGGTATCGCGCACCAGCAATTGCGGCAGGGGCGCGTCGGCGACTTCGCGCTCCACCAGCGCAGCCACCGCGCCCTTGGCGGCAACCTCGGCGAGATAGTCGTGGCCGTCGAAACGCGGCCCACTCAGGGCAATGAACAGTTGGCCGGGCCCGATGGTGCGACTGTCGGTGGAAACCGCCGAAAAGACGGCGTCGTTGCCGATCAGGCGGGCGTCCAGCGCGACCGTCAACTGGCTGAGGCGAAGAGGCTCAAGCATGCGGCACCTCCCAGGCGGCCAGGGCGCGCTCGGCCTGCTCGATGTCGGAGAACGGATGGCGTACGCCGTCGATCTCCTGATAATCCTCGTGACCCTTGCCAGCCAGGAGCACCACGTCATCCACCGCAGCGGAAGCGATCAGATGGGCGATCGCCTCACCGCGCGACGGCAGGAAGGTAACCTTGTCAGCGGCAGCGAAGCCTTTGCGGATATCGGCGATGATCGCCGCACTGGCCTCGGTGCGCGGGTTGTCGTCGGTGACCAGCACCCCATCCGCCAGGCGTTCGGCGATCGCAGCCATCAGCGGACGCTTGCCGGCATCGCGATCGCCGCCGCAGCCGAACAGGCACAGCAGGCGCGCGGCCGCGTGCGGACGCAGGGCCTCCAGGACTTTTTCCAGGGCGTCGGGAGTATGCGCGTAGTCCACCACCACCAGCGGCTTGTCGCCGCCTCCCAGGCGCTGCATGCGGCCGACCGGCCCCTGCAGTTGCGGCAAGGTACGGAGGATATCGCCCAGGGGATAACCCAGGCCAAGCAACGCACCGACCGCCGCCAGCAGGTTGCTCAGGTTGAAGCGGCCGAGCAACGGGCTGCGCAGCAGGCCCTCGCCGTGCGGAGTGACCAGTGCCGCCTCGATGCCGGCGTCGCCGAAGCGCGCTTCGCGGCAATAGAGGAACGCCGAGCTGTCGGTGAGGCTGTAGGTGATCAGCTCCGAGTCCTGTTCCTCGCCGGCCAGTCGGCGGCCGAAATCGTCGTCCAGGTTGATCACCCGGCAGCGCAGGCCCGGCCAGGCGAACAGCTTGGCCTTGGCGGCGGCATAGGCTTCCATCGAACCGTGATAGTCGAGGTGGTCGCGGGACAGATTGGTGAACACCGCGATATCGAAACCGAGCGCCGCCACGCGGCCCTGGTCGAGGCCGTGGGAAGACACTTCCATCGCTACCGCGCGGGCGCCGGCCTGCTTCAGCGTGGCCAGCGTGGCCTGCACCGCGAGCGGGTCCGGCGTGGTGTGCCGGCCGCTCTCCAGGGCGCCGTAGAAACCGGTGCCGAGGGTGCCGACGATGCCGCAGCGCTCGCCGAGCAGATCCAGGGCCTGGGCCACCAGTTGGCTGACGCTGGTCTTGCCGTTGGTACCGGTGACGCCGATCAGGTCCAGCCCGCGGCTCGGCTCGCCGTAGAAACGCCCGGCGACCGCCGACAGTTGTGCGGCCAGCCCCTTCACCGCGATCAGCGGCGCATCGCTGGGCGGCAGCTCTCCGGCGCCTTCCGCCTCGTAAGCGACGGCAGCCGCGCCCTTGGCCAGGGCATCGGCGATGTGCGCGCGACCATCCTGGCGCCCGCCCGGCACCGCCAGGAACAGGTCGCCCGGACGAACGCCGCGGCTATCCAGGGTCAGCTCGCGGATCAGCAGATCGCGCTCGGCCTGGGGAAACAGTTGGTTCAGGCTCATAGGCATCAGCCACGCCCTCCTTTTGCGGGCGCAGCATTGACCTGCTGCTGTTCGGTGGCCGTCGGCAGGTTATCCGGCGGCACGTTCATCAGGCGCAGCGCGCCAGCCATGACCTTGCTGAACACCGGCGCCGACACCAGGCCGCCGAAGTAGCCCGCCTTGCTCGGCTCGTCGATCACCACGACCATCGCGATGCGCGGATCGGTGGCCGGGGCGAAACCGGCGAACAGCGAGCGATAGGCGTTTTCCCGGTAGCCCTTGGTGCCGACCGAGACCTTGCGCGCGGTCCCGCTCTTGCCGGCGGCGTGGTAACCCGGCACCTGGGCGCGGAACACCCCGCCCTGGGCCTCGACCACTTGTTGCAGCATGCCCTGCACGGTGGAAGCCACTTCCGGCGAAATCACCTGCACGCCATCCGGCACGCGGTCGACTCGGGTCATGCTCAGCGGCACGCTCTTGCCGTCGTTGGCCAGGGCCGCATAGGCATGCGCCAACTGGATCGCGGTTACCGAGAGACCGTAGCCGTAGGCCAGGGTCGCGGTTTCCGCCTTCGGCCACTTGCGGTGGTTGGGCAGGTTGCCGACGCGCTCGCCGGGGAAGCCCAACCCCGTGTCCTGCCCAAGGCCGACCTGTTGCATGACCGAGTAGATGGATTCGGCGCCGATGTCGAAGGCGATCTTGCTGATGCCGACGTTGCTCGACTTGATCAGGATGCCGGTGAGATCAAGTTGCCGCGAATTGCGCGATACGTCGCGAATGGTGTAGCGGCCGATCTGCAGGGTGCCCGGGTAGACGTCGACGATATCGCTGGGTTTCCAGCGCCCGCTGGCCAGCGCCGCGCTCATCGAGAACGGCTTGACCGTCGAGCCCGGCTCGAACACGTCGATCATCGCCCGGTTGCGCATGGCCGCCGGCTGCAGGTTACGACGATTGTTCGGGTTGTAGGTCGGCTGGTTGGTCATGGCCAGGATCTCCCCGGTCTTCACGTCCATGATCACCAGGCTGCCGGCCTTGGCGCCGTTCTCCAGCAGAGCGTTGCGCAGTTCGCGATGAGCCAGGTACTGCAGGCGCAGGTCGATGGACAGCGCCAGAGTCTTGCCCGGCTTGGCATTCTTGGTGACCTGCACGTCCTTGATCACGCGGCCACGGCGATCCTTGAGCACCTGGCGCTTGCCCGGCACGCCGGCCAGCCATTCGTCGAAAGCCAGCTCGATACCTTCGCGACCACGGTCGTCGACATCGGTGAAGCCGACCGCATGGGCCACCACTTCGCCAGCCGGGTAGAAACGCCGAAACTCCTCGATGGAGTACACGCCGGGCACCTTCAGGGCGATCACGCCTTCGCCCTGCTCCGGGGTCAGCCCACGGACCAGATAGATGAACTCGCGCTCGGCGTTCTGCTCGATGCGGTCGGCGAACAGCTTGGTATCCTGCCCGAGCGCCGCCGCCAGTTGCGGCCAGCGTTCCTTGGCGGTCATCAGCTCCTTGGGGTTGGCCCACAGGGTGGTGACCGGGGTGCTCACCGCCAGCGGCTCGCCGTTGCGGTCCGTGATCAGGCCCCGGTGCGCAGGGATGGCGATATGCCGCACGCTACGCGCATCGCCCTGGCCCTTGAGGAAGTCATGGTCGATCACGTGCAGGTCGACGATTCGCCAGACGATGGCGCCGACCATCGCCAGCAGCAGGCCGACGATCACGCAGAACCGCCATGGGTAGAGGGCGCCCTGGAAATAATTCAGTTTCATGGCGCCACCATCCTGACCTCGGCCGGGTCGGGAACGCGCATGCGCAACTGTTCCACCGCCAGGCTTTCGATGCGGCTATGAGCGGTCCAGGTGCTCTGCTCGAGAATCAACCGGCCCCACTCGGCCTGCGCCTTGTCGCGCACGCTCAGCTCGGAATACAGCGAGTTGAGCAGTTGCCGGTTCCAGTAGGTGCTGTAGGCCACGGCAATCGCCGAGAGCAACAGACCTATATAAAGCAGCAACATGAGGAAGCTGCCGGTAGGCAGGCGCTTGACGAAGAGACGGCTCATCTCAGCTTCTCCGCCACGCGCATGACCGCGCTGCGCGAGCGCGGGTTGGCCTTGAGTTCTTCTTCCGAAGCGTACTGCGGCTTGCCCAGCAGCTTCAGGCGCGGCTCGAAGACCTTGGAACGGATCGGCAGGTCGCGCGGCAGGTTGTCCGCCTCGCCCTTGGCGTGCTTGCGCATGAACAGCTTGACGATGCGGTCTTCCAGGGAATGGAAACTGATCACCACCAGGCGGCCGCCGACGGCCAGCGATTCGAGCGCGGCGTCAAGGCCGCGCTCGAGATCGCCCAATTCATTGTTCACATGGATGCGCAGGCCCTGGAATGCGCGGGTCGCCGGATTCTTGCCCTTCTCCCAGGCGGGGTTGGCAACCGTGATCACTTCGGCGAGATCAGCGGTCCGTTCGAACGGGCGCTCCTGGCGGCGCTGCACGATGGCGCGGGCCATCCGCTTGGCGAAGCGCTCTTCGCCATATTCCTTGAAGACCCGGGCGATTTCCTCTTCGGCGGCATTGGCGATGAACTCCGCTGCGCTGATGCCCTGGCCGGGATTCATGCGCATGTCCAGCGGACCGTCGTTGAGGAAGCTGAAGCCGCGCTCGGGATCGTCGAGTTGCGGCGACGACACGCCAAGGTCGAGCAGGACGCCATCGACCCGACCTTCGAGACCGCGTGCGCGCACCTCATCGCCCAGTTCGGCGAACGAGCGCTGCACAATGACGAAGCGGCCGTCTTCGGCCGCCAATGCTTTTCCTGTCTGGATGGCCTGGGGATCTTTGTCGAATCCGAGCAGGCGTCCCCCGGTGCCCAGTTTCTCGAGCAAGGCTCGACTATGCCCCCCTCTTCCGAAGGTACCGTCCAGATAGCAGCCGTCCTCCCGCGGGGCCAGTGCGGAAACGGCCTCCTCGAGCAGAACGGTGATATGGCGGTAGGTGGCATTCATAGTCAAAGGATCAGATCGCGTAGTTCGTCCGGCAGCCCACCGGGTTGTTTGATTGCCGCCAGGTCGGCTTCAGCCATGGCGTTCCAGGCATCCTCATCCCACAACTGAAACTTGTTCAGTTGCCCCACCAGCATCGCCCGCTTGTCCAGCTTGGCGTACTCGCGCAGGCGCGGCGGAATCAGGAAACGCCCGTTTCCGTCCAGTTCCAGATCGACGGCATTACCGATCAGCAGCCGCTGCAGGCGCCGCGTTTCTTCTCGCAAAGAAGGCAGCTCGCGCAGCTTGGCTTCGATCAGTTCCCATTCGGGCAAGGGGTAAACGGTGAGGCAGGGGTCGACCGCGTCGATAGTGACGATGAGCTGGCCGGCACAACGCGAAACGAGCTCGTCACGATACCGACTCGGCATCGCGAGGCGCCCTTTGGCGTCGAGACTTATGGCATTAGCTCCGCGAAACACGTCAGCGCTTCCCCTGTGGTTGGCTTTCCATGCCAATTGATCCCACTTTTACCCACTTCATACCACTTCTGCACACTATAGAAATCCACACTCCCCACCGTCAAGGCGCGTCAGAAGTGAAAAATCCTTACAGGACGGAGATTTAGCGTGCTTTTGGAAGGTTGCGGAGCGCTTTTAGAAGTAAAAGAGATGACAAAACACAATAAGTCCAAAGTCTTAGCCTTCGAACTTAAAGTGATTTATCAAGAGTTGCGGCTTTTCGCTTTTGCGACGGACGGATAAAACCGGGAAAAAGCGAAGAGAGTGGGAAGAAGTGGGAGAGTCGATCTATAAGCCGGGTTCTGTCGAGGACAGCCATTCCTCTGGGACGCACATCACTGTACGCCTCAAGCGACCTACCCGAATCCAACGCGGGCCGCGCCAATGGATTCCTATTTGGTCTTGCTCCGAGTGGGGTTTACCTAGCCACGCACTGTTGCCAGCCGTGCGGTGCGCTCTTACCGCACCTTTTCACCCTTACCGGCGCTGTTGCGCTTAGGCGGTTATTTTCTGTGGCACTTTCCGTAGGCTCGCGCCTCCCAGGCGTTACCTGGCACTCTGCCCTATGGAGCCCGGACTTTCCTCCACCGCGCTATTGCGCGACAGCGACTGTCCAATCGACTCTCCGCCGACAAGGTTAGCGGGAGCAGGCGCGAAGAACAAGCTCAACTCTTCCCTTGGCGCTGCAAAGCCTGTTGATACAAAAGGTTTTTTCGCACCCCGGTGATTTCCGCCGCCAGCGCCGCGGCTTTCTTCAACGGCAGCTCGGCAAGCAGCAGGTCGAGCACCCTGAGCGCCTCTGCACCGATCGACTCCTCGCCTTCCGGCGCCTGCCACCCCGCCACCAGCACAACGCACTCGCCGCGCTGCTGGTTGCTGTCCGACGCGACCCAATCGTGCAGTTCGGCCAACGGCAGGCTGCGAATGGTCTCGAAGGTCTTGCTCAGCTCCCGCGCCAGCACCGCACGGCGCTCCCCGCCGAACACGTCGCGCATGTCCGCCAGGCTTTCCAGCAGACGATGGGGCGCCTCGTAGAAAATCAGCGTGCGTGGCTCTTCCTGTACCGCCTGGAGGCGGCTGCGTCGTCCCGCAGCCTTGGCGGGCAGGAAACCTTCGAAGATGAACCGGTCCGACGGCAATCCCGCCGCCGACAGCGCCGCGATCAGCGCGCAGGAGCCCGGCACCGGGACCACCCGGATACCCAGCGCCTGTGCCTGGCGCACCAGGTGGAAGCCGGGATCGGAAATCAGCGGGGTACCGGCGTCCGAGATCAGCGCGACGTCCTCCCCCCCCTGCAGCCGGGAGATGAAGCGCCCGCCCTCCTCGCGTTCGTTGTGCTCGTGGCAGGCCGCCAATGGCGTCTCGATGCCGAAGTGCTGGAACAGCCGGATCGAATGGCGGGTATCCTCCGCAGCCACCAGGGCCACCTCCCGCAGCACCCGCAGGGCGCGCGGGGTGATGTCGTCGAGATTGCCGATCGGGGTCGCCACTACGAACAGAGTGCCTGCTGACACGAAAATACCTCGGGAGCTATCTGAAAAGGCGGCATTGTATCGCGATTCAGGGTGCCGCCATCGCACCCGAGGCGGGCCTCCGGTACAATCGGCGACTCTTCGTGAATGCGCCATGAGAAGCCCTATATGATCGCTTGCCTGCGTCCGCTTTCTGCTCTGATCCTGGCCGGTCTGCTGACCGCCTGCGCGACCTCGTCCAATTCCGGACTGGGCGAACTTCCCCGTACGCCGAATGCCAGCATCGAGCAGTTGTTGCAACAGGCCAGCCAGAGCAAGCCCGAGGAAGCGGCGCTGCTGCGCCTCTCGGCAGCGGACCTTGCCTACCAGCAGAAGGACCTCGCCAGGTCCACCGCCATCCTGGGACAGATCCCGCTGGAAAGCCTGAAGCCGGCCCAGCAGGTCTTCGCCAGCACCCTGAACGCCGAACTGGCCCTCGCCCGCAGCAAGCCCAAGGCCGCCCTGCAGGCATTGCAGCATCCGAGCATGCAGCATCTCAGCGAGCTGCCGGTGACCCAGCAGGTTCGTACCCAGCGCGCCAAGGCCCAGGCCCTCGCCGCCGACGGCCAGGTCCTTGCCGCAGCCAAGGAGCGCATCTACTTCGCCCCGCTGCTCGAGGGCCCGGCGGTGATCGAGAACCAGGAAAAGATCTGGACCCTGGTCAGCAGCCTGCCGGTCGACCAGTTGCAACCGAGCGCCAACGAAGGCGACCTCAGTGGCTGGCTGGCCCTGGCACGCATCACCAAGACCTCGCCGACCCTGCAGCAACAGCAGGCCAGCATCGAGAGCTGGCAACAGCAGAACCCCGAGCACCCGGCGGCCAAGCACTTGCCGGCGGCGCTGGAGAAACTCAAGACGCTGTCCCAGCAGCCGCTGACCCGCATCGCCCTCCTGCTACCCCAGCAGGGGCAGTTGGCCAACGTCGCCCGGGCCCTGCAGGACGGCTTCCTCGCCGCCCACTTCCAGGCCCAGCAGGCCGGCCAGAACCCTCCTTCGATCAAACTCTACGACAGTACCCAGGTGCGCTCGCTAGATGACTTCTACCGCCAGGCCCAGGCCGATGGCGTCGAACTGGTCGTCGGTCCACTGGAGAAGCCGCTGGTCAAGCAACTCGCCAGCCGCGAGCAACTACCGATCACCACCCTCGCACTCAACTACAGCGACAACAGCCAGGAAGGCCCGGCGCAGCTGTTCCAGTTCGGCCTCGCCGCCGAGGACGAAGCGCGCGCGGTGGCCAGCCGGGCCTGGGGCGACGGCATGCGCCGGGCCGTGGCGCTGGTGCCGCGCGGCGAATGGGGCGACCGCGTGCTGGCCGCCTTCAGCCAGAGCTGGCAGTCCGCGGGCGGCAGCCTGATCGCCGCCGAGCATGTCGACCAGCCGGTACAACTGGCGCAACAGATCGCCGACCTGCTGCAACTGCGCCAGAGCGAAGGCCGCGCCCAGCGCCTGCAGGGCGCCCTCGGCAGCCAGATCGCCACCCAGCCGTCGCGCCGCCAGGACATCGACTTCGTGTTCCTCGCCGCCACCCCGCAGCAGGCCCGCCAGATCAAGCCGACCCTGGCCTTCCAGTACGCCGGCGACCTTCCGGTCTACGCCACTTCGCACCTCTACACCGGGACCAACAACCCGACCCAGGACCAGGACCTCAACGGCATCCGCTTCTGCGAGACCCCGTGGCTGCTCAACCCCAGCGACCCGACCCGCCAGCAGGTCGCCGCCCAATGGCCCCAGGCCAACGGCAGCATGGGCCGCCTCTACGCCATGGGCGTCGACGCCTACCGCCTCGCTCCGCGTCTGCCTGAACTGAAGGCCGTGCCGAGCCTGCAGATCGACGGCCTGACCGGTACCCTGAGCCTGAATCCGACCCAGCGCATCGAACGCCAGTTGCAATGGGCCGAATTCCGCAATGGCCAGGTCCAGCCGCTGGGGACCACCAGCTTTTGAGCGATAGGGAAAGCTCCCGGGACAAGGGGCGCCAGGCCGAGGAACTGGCCTGCGCCCATCTACGGCGACAGGGCCTTGCCACACTTGGCAAGAATTGGACCTGTCGCCGCGGAGAGCTCGATCTGGTCATGCTCGACGGCGATACAGTAGTATTCGTCGAAGTCCGCTCCCGCCGGCATCGCGCCTGGGGCGGAGCCCTGGAGAGCATCGACGCGCGCAAGCGGCAACGCCTGATTCTCTCCGCCGAACTTTTTCTGCAACAGGAGGCGCGCTGGGCCAAACGCCCCTGTCGCTTCGATGTGGTCACCGTCGATACCAGCGACGGACAATCACCACCGCGACTGGACTGGATTCAGAACGCATTCGACGCCTGATCAGCCGCCCCACCGAAGGTCATTACCGATGGACATGCAACACCGTATCCGCCAGCTCTTCCAGGCCAGCATCGAGACCAAGCAGCAGGCGCTGGAAGTACTGCCTCCCTATATCGAGCAAGCCAGCCTGGTGATGGTCAATGCGCTGCTCAACGAGGGCAAGATCCTCTCCTGCGGCAATGGCGGCTCGGCCGGCGATGCCCAGCACTTCTCCTCCGAACTGCTCAACCGCTTCGAGCGCGAACGTCCGAGCCTGCCGGCCGTGGCCCTGACCACCGACAGCTCGACCATCACCTCGATCGCCAACGACTACAGCTACAACGAAGTCTTCTCCAAGCAGATTCGCGCCCTGGGCCAGCCGGGCGACGTCCTGCTGGCGATTTCCACCAGCGGCAATTCGGCCAACGTGATCCAGGCCATCCAGGCTGCCCACGACCGCGAGATGCTGGTGGTCGCCCTGACCGGCCGCGACGGTGGCGGCATGGCTTCGCTGCTGCTGCCGGAAGACGTGGAGATTCGCGTTCCTTCCAAGATCACCGCACGCATCCAGGAAGTCCACCTGCTGGCCATCCACTGCCTCTGCGACCTGATCGACCGCCAACTGTTCGGGAGTGAAGAATGAGCCGTACCGCCTTCGTCGCCGCCACCCTGGCCCTGAGCCTGGCCCTGGGAGGCTGCAGCAGTTTCCTCAGCGCCACCCGGGACAAACCGATCGACGACGATCGCGGGACCCGAACCATCGGCAGCAAGATCGACGACTCGCTGATCGAGACCAAGGCCGCGGTGAACATCGCCAAGGCCGATCCGGCCCTGGACAAGGACTCTCACATCGTCGTGGTCAGCTACAACGGCATCGTGCTGATCGCCGGCCAGACCCCGCGCGCCGACCTCAAGAGCAAGGCCGAGCAGGCCGCACGCACGGTGCAGAAGGTCAAGAACGTGCATAACGAACTGCAGGTGACCTCGCCCTCCTCCCTGCTCGCCCGCAACAACGACGCCTGGATCACCACCAAGCTGAAGACCCAGATGCTCAGCGATCCCAACGTGCCCTCGTCGCGGATCAAGGTGGTCACCGAGAACGGCATCGTCTACATGATGGGCCTGGTCAACCAGCAGGAAGCCGCCCAGGCTGTCCGCGTCGCCCAGGGCGTCGACGGGGTGCAGAAGATCGTCAAGCTGTTCGAATACATAAACTGAAGAACAGCGAACGAAAAAAAGGCGATCCTTCGATCGCCTTTTTCATTGCTCGCCGTTTACTTGACCACCTTCAGGGATGGCCTGCCACTGGGACGCGGCGGCTCATCGGACGGTCCGCCATCGTCATCGCCCGGCTCGTCGTCCACCGGACCCGGCTGCTCCAGATCGAAGACCATGCCCTGGCCGTTTTCCCGGGCGTAGATGGCCATTACCGCCAGCGCTGGAATGTACAGGCTCTGCGCCACGCCGCCGAAACGCCCCTCGAAGCTGACCGCCTCGTTGTCCATGTGCAGATGCCGCACGGCAGAGGGCGAGACATTGAGCACGATCTGCCCATCGCTGGCATAGCCCGGAGGCACCTTTACCCCGGCGAACTCTGCGTTCACCAGGATATGCGGCGTGCAATCGTTGTCGACGATCCATTCATAGAGCGCGCGGACCAGATAGGGACGGCTGGAATTCATCTTCATGTTCCTTAACGCATATCTCGTTCAACGGAAGACAGGCTGGCCCGGAAGCTTTCCCGGGCGAATCCGCGCTCCATATAGTCGAGCAACGGCTTGGCCTGCCGCGGCAACTCGATGCCCAGCAGCGGCAGACGCCAGAGGATCGGCAACAGGCAGCAATCCACCAGGCTGAAATCCTCGCTGAGGAAATATGCCTTGTCGGCGAACAGCGGGGAAACCCCGGTCAGGCTCTCGCGCAACTCCTTGCGCGCCTGGACCCGCTCGGCCTCCTTGCTGCGCGCATCCAGGATCCGGTCCACCAGGGAACACCAGTCCCGCTGGATACGATGGATCAACAGGCGGCTGTTGGCACGCTTCACCGGATAATCGGGCAGCAGCGGCGGATGCGGATAGCGTTCATCGAGGTATTCCATGACCACCGTCGGCTCGTACAGCGCCAGGTCGCGATCGACCAGGGTCGGTACGCTGCCGTAGGGGTTGACCTCCGCCAGCATCGGCGGACAGCGGCCCGCCTCGATATCGATCACCTCTACCGCCACGTTCTTCTCAGCCAGGACCAGGCGGATGCGATGGCAGTAATGATCGGCAGGGTCGGAATAGCAGGTCAGCTTGTTGATTGAAGCCATGGAGCCCTCCTCGCAGGTCGACTTGTGGGAGGTGAAAAGACGCGCGCGCCCCGTAGGGCGCGCGCTTCGAAGACCAACGTGCGGGTTAGTGCACGTCCTTCCAGTACTCGCGCTTGAGGAGATAGGCGAATACGAAGAAGAAGGCCAGGTAGAGCAGGACGTAGGTACCGATACGCTCGGAGGCCAGCTTGTTCGGGTTGGCCGAATAGGCCAGGAAGGTCACCAGGTTCTTGACCTTCTCGTCGAACTGGGCTTCGTTCAGCTCGCCGGTCTTCGGCACCACGGTCAACTGGTCACAAGCTTCGTGAGTCAGCGGGGTACCGGTCAACGGATCGAACTGCTTCTTGCCATCCTCGACCACCTGTACCTGCTTGCAGCCGATCACCTGGCGTCCCTGCAGGGGCGCCAGGACGTTCGGCATGCCGACGTTGGGGAAGATCACGTTGTTCACGCCCCACGGACGCTTGGGATCCTCGTAGAACGAGCGCAGGTAGCTGTACAGCCAGTCGGTGCCGCGTACGCGGGCAACCAGGGTCAGGTCCGGCGGAGCGGCGCCGAACCAGGTCTTGGCGTCGGCCGGCTTCATGCCGATGTCCATGTGGTCGCCGATCTTGGCGCCGGTGAACACCAGCTTCTCCATCATCAGATCGGTAGGAATGCCCAGGTCGGTGGCGACACGCTCGTAACGCTGGAACTTGGCGCTATGGCAGCCCATGCAGTAGTTGGCGAAGGTACGCGCGCCATCCTGCATGGCCGCCTTGTCGGTCAGGTCGATGTCGACATGATCCAGTTGCGGCCCATGGCCGCCAGCGGCGAAACCCAGGACTGGCAGTATCGCCAGAATCAGTGCAGCGAATTGCTTTTTCATCAGCCAGTCACCCTTTCCGGAACCGGTTTGGTCTTCTCCATCCGGGTGTAGAACGGCATCAGGATGAAGAAGGCGAAATACAGGACGGTGCAAACGCGCGACAGGGTAGTACCCAGCGGGCTCGGAGCCTGGGCGCCGTAGTAGCCGAGGATCACGAAGGACACCGCGAAGATCACCAGCCACAGCTTGCTCAGCCAGCCCTTGTAGCGGATCGAGCGAACCGGGCTGCGATCCAGCCACGGCAGGACGAACAGCACGGCGATCGCCGCACCCATCGCCACCACACCCATCAGCTTGTCCGGAACCGCGCGGAGGATCGCGTAGAACGGGGTGAAGTACCAGACCGGAGCGATGTGCTCGGGGGTCTTGAACTGGTTGGCCATCTCGAAGTTGGGCTTCTCGAGGAAGTAGCCGCCCATTTCCGGGAAGAAGAAGATCACGGTGCAGAAGATGAACAGGAACACCACCACACCGACGATATCCTTCACGGTGTAGTACGGATGGAACGCGATGCCGTCCAGCGGTACGCCGTTCTCGTCCTTCTTCTTCTTGATGTCAACGCCGTCCGGGTTGTTCGAACCGACTTCGTGCAGCGCCAGGATGTGCAGCACGACCAGGCCGAGCAGGACGATCGGCAGGGCGATCACATGCAGGGCGAAGAAGCGGTTCAGGGTGATGCCGGAGATCAGGAAGTCACCGCGGATCCACTGGGCCAGGTCTTCGCCGACCACCGGAATCGCGCCGAACAGGGAAATGATCACCTGGGCGCCCCAGTAGGACATCTGACCCCAAGGCAGCAGGTAGCCCATGAAGGCCTCGGCCATCAGCGCCAGGTAGATCAGCATGCCGAAGATCCACACCAGCTCGCGCGGCTTCTGATAGGAGCCGTAGAGCAGGCCGCGGAACATGTGCAGGTAGACCACGATGAAGAACGCCGATGCACCGGTGGAGTGCATGTAGCGAATGATCCAGCCGTAGTCGACATCGCGCATGATGTATTCGACGGAAGCGAACGCCTCTTCGGCCGACGGCGTGAAGCTCATGGTCAGCCAGATGCCGGTGAGGATCTGGTTGACCAGCACCAGCAGCGCCAGGGAACCGAAGAAATACCAGAAGTTGAAGTTCTTCGGTGCGTAGTACTTGCTCAGATGGTCTTCCCACATCTTGGTCGCGGGAAAACGCGCATCGACCCAAGCCATGAACTTGTTCATCAGGCTTTCTCCTGGTCCACGCCGATGGTGATGACGTCGTCAGCATCGAACGTATAAGGCGGAATCGGCAGGTTCAGCGGCGCTGGCTGGCCTTTGTAGACACGACCGGCGAGGTCGTAGTGGGAGCCGTGGCAAGGGCAGAAGTAGCCGCCCTTCCAGTCCGGACCGAGGTCGGCGGGGGCGACTTCGGGACGGAAGGTCGGCGAGCAGCCCAGGTGGGTGCAGATGCCGACGATCACCGCCAGTTCCGGCTTGATCGAGCGAAGCTTGGGATCGACGTACTCCGGCTGCTCCGAGGCCTTGGAGTCCGGGTCGGCCAGTTGTCCTTCGAGGCTCGGCAGGGCGTCCAGCATCTCCTTCGTGCGGTGCACGATGAATACAGGCTTGCCGCGCCATTCAGCGATGATCTGCTGACCTGGATCGATCTTGCCCACGTTCACCTGCACCGGCGCGCCAGCAGCCTTGGCTTTGGCACTGGGGAACCATGACCCTACGAACGGGACCGCAGCACCCACCGCTCCCGCCGCGCCAACCACAGAGGTGGCCGCGACGAGGAAGCGACGCCGGCCTGCATTCACGCCGTCATTACTCATTCAGTCGTCTCCCATCAGCTTCAGACCTGTTCTAATCAGGCCTTTAAGTAAAAATTCGAGCCGCGCAAAAAATTCGCCAAATGGTAAAGAAAACCCCCTTTGATGACAAGGTAATAGCCTGACACAAAACGCCCGAAACCCTTGTAGGGCGCGCCCTTCGGCCATGCGACACCTTGCCGCAGAGTTAAAGCGTAGACATAAAAAAACGCCCAGCTCCGAAGAGGTGGGCGTTTTTCAGCAAGCGTCGAATTAACGCTTGGAGTACTGCGGACGCTTACGCGCTTTACGCAGACCGACTTTCTTACGCTCGACTTCACGGGCATCGCGAGTCACGTAGCCGGCCTTGCGCAGCGAGCTACGCAGGGTTTCGTCGTACTCGATCAGGGCACGGGTGATGCCGTGACGGATCGCACCGGCCTGACCGCTTACGCCACCGCCAACGACGGTAACGAAGATGTCGAACTTCTCGACGGTCTCGGTCAGCTCGAGCGGCTGACGCACGACCATGCGAGCGGTTTCACGACCGAAGAACTGATCGAGACCACGGTTGTTGATGGAAATCTTGCCAGTACCCGGACGCAGGAAGACGCGAGCGGTAGCGGTCTTACGACGGCCAGTGCCGTAATTTTGAGTCGCCGACATAATGAGCTATCCCGTTAAATCTTCAGTTCTTGGGGCTGCTGAGCGGTGTGCGGGTGGCTGGCACCCTTGTACACCTTCAGCTTGCGATACATATCGCGACCCAGAGGGTTCTTCGGCAGCATGCCTTTTACAGCGGTCTCGATGACGCGCTCAGGGGCCTTGGCGATCAGCTTCTCGAAGTTGATCGACTTGATGCCGCCCGGGAAGCCGGAGTGGTGGTAGTACATCTTGTCGGTGGTCTTGGCACCGGTCACACGCACCTGCTCGGCGTTGATGACGACGATGTAGTCGCCGGTGTCAACGTGCGGAGTGTACTCAGGCTTGTGCTTGCCACGCAGGCGGCGGGCAATTTCGGTCGCCAGACGACCCAGGGTCTGGCCGGCAGCGTCGACGACGAACCAGTCGCGCTGTACAGTTTCCGGTTTCGCGGTATAGGTTTTCATTCGTTATAGCCTCAGGGGCCGCCTGAAAATAAGACGGCGAATCTTACTGGACAGTGGTTGCCTTGACAAGTCAAGGACAGCCGAAAACAGACACGAATTGGGGCTCGGGTCGGTGTGCGTCCGTAACGACTAGATACATCGATCGGCAGGCTTGGCATCCCCCACCGATGAAAGGCTGCGGAATTATGCAGATTTCGCCAGAATTTACAACCGCATTAACCACTTAATTTCACGAGGACACCCGCATGGAGTATCGCCCGCTCGGCCGCACCGATCTGAAAGTCAGCGCCCTCTGCCTCGGCACCATGACCTGGGGCGAGCAGAACAGCGAGCAGGACGCCTTCGCCCAGATCGCCAGGGCCAAGGCCGCCGGGATCAATTTCATGGATACCGCCGAAATGTATCCGGTGCCGCCCCGCGCCGAGACCTACGCCAGCACCGAGCGCATCATCGGCAACTGGTTCCGCCGCAGCGGCGACCGCGCCGACTGGATCCTCGCCAGCAAGATCGCCGGCCCCGGCAACGGCATCAGCCATGTGCGCGACGGCAACCTCAAGTTCAACCGCCAGCACATCGTCGCCGCCCTCGATGCCAGCCTGGAGCGCCTGCAGACAGACTGGCTGGACCTCTACCAGTTGCACTGGCCGGAGCGGCGGACCAACTTCTTCGGCCAGCTCGGCTACCAGCACCAGGAAGAGAGCTTCACACCGCTGGAGGAAACCCTGGAAGTGCTCGACGAGCAGGTGCGCGCCGGCAAGATCCGCCACATCGGCCTGTCCAACGAGACACCCTGGGGCACCATGACCTTCCTCAGGCTCGCCGAGGAGCGCGGCTGGCCGCGCGCGGTATCGATCCAGAACCCCTACAACCTGCTCAACCGCAGCTTCGAGGTGGGCCTGGCGGAAATCGCCATCCGCGAGCAGTGCGGCCTGTTGGCCTACTCGCCGATGGCCTTCGGCATGCTTTCCGGCAAGTACGCGGACGGCGCCCGCCCGGCCAACGCGCGCATCAGTCTCTACAGTCGCTTCACCCGCTACACCAACCCGCAGGCGGAAGCGGCCTGCGCGCGCTACGTGGCGCTGGCCCGCGAACATGGACTGGAACCGGCGCAGATGGCACTGGCCTACGTCACTTCGCGGCCGTTCGTGACCAGCAACATCATCGGCGCGACCTCGCTGGAACAGCTGGAAACCAATCTCGGCAGCGTCGACCTGAGGCTGGACGAGGAGGTGCTCGCCGGTATCGATGCGATCCACCGGGAGCAACCGAACCCGGCTCCCTGAGGCTCCAGGGGCCTGGCGCTGCCGCGGGTTCGGCGGACAACCGCGCGATGCGCTCGTTCGCCCCTCCCGGTGGCCAGGAGCGCCTCACAGGGCCCGCGCGATGATCTCCTTCATGATCTCGTTGGTACCGGCGTAGATCCGCTGTACCCGGGCATCGGCCCAGGCCCGCGCCACCGGATATTCCCACATGAAGCCGTAGCCGCCGTGCAACTGCACGCATTCGTCGAGCACCTTGCATTGCAGGTCTGTCGTCCAGTACTTGCACATGGCGGCGGTGGGTACGTCCAGCTTGCCCTGGAGATGCAGCTCCATGCAGCGATCGACGAAGACCCGGCCGACCTGGATCTCGGTAGCCATCTCGGCAAGCTTGAAGCGGGTATTCTGGAAGTCCGCCACCGACTTGCCGAACGCCTTGCGCTCGCGAGTGTAGTCGAGCGTCCATTGCAGGGCCGCCTCGGCCGACGCCAGCGCGCCGATACCGACGGTCAGGCGCTCCTGCGGCAGCTCCTGCATCAGGTAGATGAATCCCTGGCCGTCCTTGCCGAGCAGGTTCTCCCGGGGAATCCGCACATCCTGGAAGAACAGCTCGGAGGTGTCCTGGGCCTTCATCCCGACCTTCTCCAGGCGCTTGCCCTTGCTGAAGCCCGGCGTACCCGCCTCGACCACGAACAGGCTTATGCCCTTGGCGCCAGCCTTCGGATCGGTCTTCGCCACCACGATCACCAGGTCGGCGAGGAAGCCGTTGGTGATGAAGGTCTTCGAGCCATTGATGACGTACTCGTCGCCATCCAGTACCGCCGTGGTCTTCACCCCTTGCAGGTCGGAACCGGCCCCCGGCTCGGTCATGGCGATGGCCGCGACCATCTCGCCGGATACCAGCTTCGGCAGGTACTTGCGCTTCAGCGCCTCGCTGCCGTAGTGGAGGATGTAGGGCGCAGCGATGTCCGAATGCAGGGAGAAACCGATCCCGGTCAGGCCGGCCCGACCGATCTCTTCGATGACCACGGCGCTGTAGAGGAAGTCCGCGCCCATCCCGCCATACTCTTCCGGCAGGTGCGAACAGAGCATTCCGGCCTCGCCGGCCTTGTTCCAGAGCGCGCGGTCGACATGCCCATCCTTTTCCCATTGGTGATGGAAAGGCACGGCTTCCTGTTCGAGGAACTTGCGCACGCTGTCGCGAAACAGTTCGTGGTCGGAGCTGAACAGGGTTCTCGGTATCATCGTGGTCACCTGGAAACGGTCTGGGATCGGGTTGGCTGCACGCGGCAGGTCTTCGACTGTAGGGAAATGCCCCGACCGACGCACTGGACAGTTGCGCCAAAAAATAAGACGATCCAGCCGCCTTTTGACCGCTTTCCCTTACTCACAACAACGATAAAAATCCATGCGCGCTCAATCCGCTCCGGTGCTGAAACATGTCGGCATCGTCGCCATCGACGGCGTCTTCGCCTCGACCCTGATGCAGGCCAAGGACTTCTTCCACATGGCCAGCCTGCGCCACGGCAAGCAGCAGGGCCTCGGTCTCCAGCCGGCCTTCCGCACCCGCATCCTCAGCCCCGACGGCCAGCCGGTACGCAGCTTCAGCGGCGACAGCATCGCCGTCGACGGTCCCCTCGCCGCCTGCGATATCGTGGTCCTGCCCGCCTTCTGGGGCGACTTCGACGCGCTCGAACGGCGCTATCCGCAAATCGTTCCCTGGTTGCGCCGCAGCCATGCCGAGGGAACCGCCCTCTGCGGCGAGGCGACCGGGGTCTTCTGGCTGGCCCAGGCAGGCCTGCTGGATGGCAAGGAAGCGACCACCTACTGGCGCTTCTATCGGGAATTCGCCGAACGCTTCCCGAACGTGCTGCTCAACCAGGAGAAGCACCTGACCGATGCCGACGACCTGTTCTGCGCCAGCGGCGTCACCTCCGCCTGCGACCTCTACATCTATCTGATCGAGCGTTTCTGCGGCGGATCGGTGGCCCAGGCGGTGGCCCGGGATACCCTCTACGAAGTACAGCGCAGCTACACCCCAGGGCGTATCGGCTTCGGCGGACAGAAGCTGCACCATGACCCGACGATCCTGCAGATCCAGCAATGGCTGGAAGACCACTTCGCCGACAAGTTCCGTTTCGAGGACGTCGCCCGCGACCACGGCATGAGCATCCGCAACTTCATGCGGCGCTTCCAGGCCGCTACCGGCGACAAGCCGCTGCACTACCTGCAGCGACTGCGGATCGAGACCGCCAAGGGCATGCTCTCGAGCACGCGCAAGAGCATCAAGACGATCAGCTACGAGGTCGGCTACGACGACGCCAGCTTCTTCGCCCGCCTGTTCCGCCAGCACACCGAACTCTCTCCCCACCATTACCGTCGCCAGTTCATGCAGAAGGAAAGCTGAGCCGGACATCGCCGGGCCTGCCCGAACGGCATCGGCGCCGGCGCTTTCCCTACAGAACCTAGGATAGGTAGCCAGGTCGGCCTTCGCGGGTTCTCATGAACCCGCAGGCCCGCCGCAGACGCGGGCGTTCCGAACAACGACAAGAACGGACCTTTGCCATGCGCCTTTATCTGCTCGCCTTCCTGGCCCTCTTCGGTATGAATGCTATGGCCGCCGACAACTGGAAAGCCTTCCCCTACGACCAGAGCGCCTATGACTATCCAGGCGACAAGTTGAAGGAAGCCTGGCCGCGCCTGACCCGCGGCTTCGGCGACTATCCCTATCCGGACGCCGACTGGGTGGTGAACATGGCGACCGCCCATCCGGATGCCCTGGAAAAGACCGTGAAGGCCGGCACCGGCTTCACCGGCAAGCCGGAAGAGGCCGCGCAATATGCGGCGCGCCTGCAGGATGTCTGGCGCCTGCTGTTCCGCGGCGACTACGCCAAGGCCAAGGAGCAGGGACTGGCCCTGGGAGTCGGCGGCCAGGTACCGGCGATGTTCGCCCAGGTGCTCTACGCCATGTTCCTGGCTCCCGACCAGGCGGAGAAACAGCGCCTGCTCGAAGAGGTCATCGACTACACCGAACAGGCCGGCCCGCTGGTCAAAGCCGATATCGTCGCCCAGTTCGGCAGCGTCTACGCCAAGGCGCGCCTGGCCGAGGAGCTATCGGTACCGGTAGTGCTCAAGCGCGGCTATACCAGCGAAATCCCCAAGGAACTGGACGCCCTCCTGGCCAGGCAACCCAACCAGCCGTTCGCCCTGGCGCTCTACGGCGGCTACGAGGCGGGAGTGATCCGCAAGGTCGGCAAGCTGGTCGGCAAGATGACCTACGGGGTCAGCGCCGACAAGATGGAACAGTACTTCGCCCGCTCCTTCCGCCAGGCCAACGACCTGCCGATCGGCCACTACGAGTACGCCAACGCGCTGACCTACGTATACGGCGACGACGAGCGGGAGAAGGCCATCGCCCAACTGAAGCAGGCCGTGGCGATCAAGCCGATCAACGCCATGGAAGCCCTCGAAGTGGCCCATGCGAAGAAGCTCCTCGCCGGCTTCGAGCAGAACACCGCGCAGCGCTGAAACGCCGCGCGTCCATGAAAAAAGGGGTTGCCATCGGCAACCCCTTTCTCGTTTCCGCCCCGGATCAGGGCCGGTGCGGACGCGTGAGGTATTCGTGGGACTGCATTTCCAGCAGACGACTGAGGGTGCGCTGGAATTCGAACTCCAGCCGGCCGCCGCTGTAGAGATCCTTTAGCTCGACCTCGGCGGAGATGATCAGCTTGACGCTGCGGTCGTAGAACTCATCCACCAGGTTGATGAAACGCCGCGCCATGTCGTCCTTGGTGACGCCCATCTGCTCGACGTTGGAGATCAGCACGGCGTGGAAAATCTTCGCCAGCTCGATGTAGTCGTTCTGGCTGCGCGGGCCGTCGCACAGCTCACGGAATTCGAACCAGGCCACGTCGTCGCAGGTCAGGCGCGCGCGGATCTCGCGGTTCTCGATCATCAGCGCCTCGTCGCGCTGGGCCTTGGCGCAGTCCGGGGTCAGGGCCTTGAAGCTGCGCGCCATCTCCTCCTCGACCTGTTCGCTGAGCGGCCAGTGGAACAGCTCGGCCTGCTCCAGCGCGCGCAGGCGATAGTCGACGCCGCTATCGACGTTGACGATCTCGGTATGCTCCTTGAGCAGGGCGATCGCCGGCAGGAAACGGGCGCGTTGCAGGCCGTCCTTGTACAGGCCGTCCGGCACGATGTTGGAGGTCGCCACCAGGCTCACGCCGTTCTTGAACAGCTCTTCCAGCAGGGTGGCGAGGATCATCGCATCGGTGATGTCGGAGACGAAGAACTCGTCGAAGCAGATCACCCGCGCCTCGTCGGCGAAGCGCTTGCCGATGATGGTCAGCGGGTTCTTCTCGCCCTTGAGGGTCTTCAGCTCTTCGTGCACCCGCTTCATGAAGCGGTGGAAGTGCGTGCGCACCTTCTGCTCGAACGGCAGCGACTCGAAGAAAGTGTCCACCAGGTAGGTCTTGCCACGGCCGACGCCGCCCCAGAAATACAGGCCCTTCACCGGCCCGCCGGACTTCCTGCCGAGCAGCTTGCCGAACAGGCCGGGCTTGGCGTGGTCGGCGGCGACCAGGTCATCGTAGAGGCGTTGCAGATGCTTCACGGCATTCGCCTGTGCGGCATCGTGGAAGAAATCGGGGCGTTGGAGATCGGCCTGGTAGCGCTCGAGGGGCGTCATGATCGGTAGCAATGCAACGAAAACGGGGCCGTCACTTTAGCGACGACCCCGTCTCTTGGCAATCGGCCATCCGTCGAGGATGCACCGGGGCTGCCTACTCCTGCGGCGCCAGCGCTTCGCGGGTGCGCTCGATGGCGGCGTCACGGGCGGCGGCGTCGGCGAAGGCCGGGCTCTGCGCCACCGCCTCGCCATCCAGCCACAGGCCAAAGGCATTGCCCTCAGCCCGCAGGTCAGCAGTCTCGCCAGCCAGCAGGCGCTTGCTCACCGCACCGGCGGCCTTGCCGTCGGCGAAGGCGCGGGACAGCAGTAGCTGTTCGCCGGCGGCGTCCAGCAGGCGGAAGCGGAAGCTGCCGTCGTCGTCGCGGAAGCTGACCAGGCGCGCAGCCTTGGCGGCCTTCTTCTTGCCGCTCTCGGTACTTTTCAGCGGCTCGCGCAGGGAGCGCAGGCCGACTGCCTCGCGCAACTCGGCGATGAATGGGGTGGCGATGCGGCGCGCCTTGGCGGCGCCGGCGAGGAGAATGTCCTCGATATCGTCGGGCTTGGCGATCAGCGCCTGGTAACGCTCGCGAGCCTCGCCCAGTTCGTTGTCGAGCAACTGGAACAGGCGCTGCTTGGCTTCGCCCCAGGCCAGGCCGTCGAGCAGTTCCTGGCGGAACGCGGCGACCTGTTCGGCGCTGGCGAAGGCCGAGTAAAGAAGGAACAGGTGCGAACTGTCCGGGTCCTTCGGCTCACCCGGCGCGCGCGAGTCGGTGACGATGCGTGCGATGGCGTCCTTGAGCTGCCTGGACGGGCTGAACAGCGGGATGGTGTTGTCGTAGCTCTTGGACATCTTGCGCCCGTCCAGGCCCGGCAGGGTGGCGACGTTTTCCTCGATCACCGCTTCGGGCAGGACGAAGAACTCGCGGCCGTTGCCGAACAGGTGGTTGAAACGCTGGCCGATGTCGCGGGCCATCTCCACGTGCTGCACCTGGTCGCGGCCGACCGGGATCTTGTGCGCGTTGAACATCAGGATGTCCGCGGCCATCAGCACCGGATAGCTGTAGAGGCCCATGGTCACGCCGGCGTCCGGGTCTTCGCCGGCCTCGACATTGCGGTCCACCGCGGCCTTATAGGCATGCGCGCGGTTGAGCAGGCCCTTGGCACTGACGCAGGTGAGCAACCAGGTCAGCTCGGGAATCTCGGGGATGTCCGACTGCCGGTAGAAGGTCGCACGCTCGACGTCCAGGCCGCCGGCCAGCCAGGTCGCGGCGATTTCCAGGCGCGAGCGCTGAATACGAGCGGGATCGTCGCACTTGATCAAGGCGTGGTAGTCCGCCAGGAAGTAGAACGAATCCACGTCGCTCCGACGGCTGGCGAGGATCGCCGGGCGGATGGCGCCGGCGTAGTTGCCCAGGTGCGGAGTGCCGGTAGGAGTGATGCCGGTCAGGATACGAGTAGTCATGCGATACCAGATGTCAGGCAAAGAAAAGAATGGCGCGCCGGATGGTAGCAGGGCCGGCGCGACGACGTCAGTCCTGCAGGCGTGGCAGCAACAGGTCCTTCAGATCGATCAGCTTGCCATGGAAGAAATGTCCGCTTTCTGCCACCCGCAACAGCTCGTGCGGTCGTGCCAGGGACTCGCTCCAGGCATATACCGCGGCCGGCGTGACCACGTCGTCGTCCTCCGGCTGCACCACGGTCAGCGGGCAGCGCGCAGGCAGGCTGACCGCGAAGCGCTCCACCGGCGGCGCGATCATGAACAGCCGCGCCAGCCCGACGCCCTCCGCCTCCAGGCGACCCGCCAGATTGCCGGCAACGCAGGAGCCGAAGGAAAAGCCCATCAGTGTCAGCGGCAGCCCCGGATGGCGTGCCAGCAACCAGCGCGCAGCGGCCTCGGCGTCGTCGATCTCGCCGATCCCCTCGCCATAGCTGCCGGCGCTCTGGCCAACGCCACGGAAGTTGAAACGCAGGGTCGCCAGGCCGGCATCGCGGGCGCTGCGTTGCAGAGTGGCGACCACCTTGTTCTGCATGGTGCCGGCGAACAGCGGGTGCGGATGGCAAACCAGGGCGATGCCGCGGGCATCGGGCAGATCGAGGTGCAGGGCTTCCAGCGGCCCGCAGGGGCCATCGATGGATACAGGGATTTCGCGGGTAGACAAACAGGAACTCCGTGACCCCGGCTCGGGTCGACTCGTCTAGCAGATTACTCCAAGCGACACAGGCACTTACTCGCGTGCCGTGGTATACAGCTCGGACTCAAGCCGTTAACGTAAAGCAAAGCCGTCTATAGAGGAAGGATTCGCGTGGAACAGTCGCTCACCGCCTGGCTGCTGCCGGCCCTCGCCCTGGTCGCCGGGGTCGCCATCGGTTTTCTGATCGCCCGCCTGCTGCCCAACGCCGCGCCGAACAAGGTGCAACGCCAGATGGACGACCTGCAGGACCGCTTCGACAGCTATCAGCGCGAAGTCGTGACCCATTTCAACACCACCGCCAGCCTCGTGAAGAAGCTGACCCAGAGCTACCAGGACGTGCAGGAGCACCTCTCCGACGGCGCCCAGCGTCTGGCCCTGGACGAACAGACCCGCCAGCGCCTGCTGGCCGCGCTGCATGCCGACGAGGCCTACCCGGCCGAGCGCCGCGAGCGCCTGACTCCGCCGGCCTCCGGTGAAGTGCCGAAGGACTATGCGCCGAAGAGCCCGGACAGCCCCGGCACCCTCGACGCCACCTACGGCCTGAAAGGCAAGTACTGACGCGCTGCGCGAACCTGCCGACGCCCATGAAAAAGCCCCGCATCAGCGGGGCTTTTTCATGGCTGCGAGACGATCAGATCGCCTGGCGTTCGCGCAACAGGTCGAGCACCTGCTTCACGCCGTCCTCGACGCTCAGCGCCTGGGTATCGATCACCAGGTCGGCATCCAGCGGCACGTCATAGGGGAAGGACTCGCCGGGGATATTGTCCTCGCCCGCCGCATACAGCCCCTGGGGATCGCGCTCGCGGCAGACCTGCGGCGACGCCTGCACATAGACGGTGATCAGGCGCTCGGCGCCGATCAGCGCCCTGGCCTGCTCGCGCCCTTCCGCGCTCGGCGCGACGAAGGCGCAGAGGCTGATCAACCCGGCCTCGTTGAACTGCTTGGCGACATGGGCGGTACGCAGCCAGTTCTCGGTGCGCCCGGCGCGGTCCTGCGGCAACCCCTTGTTCAGGTCGTGGCGCAGGTTCTGCCCGTCCAGCACGTAGACCGCGCGGCCCATATCGAACAGCTTGCGCTCCACGGCGTAGGCCAGGGTGCTCTTGCCGGCGCCGGAGAGGCCGCTGAACAGTACGGTCGCCGGCTGCTGGCCGAAGCGGCCGGCACGCTCCTCGCGCGTCACATGGGCATTCGAACCGTGATGCGCGCTGCTGCCATGGGCCGCCGGCGGAGCGGAGACGATCATGCCGGCGCCAACGGTGCCGTTGGTCAGGCGATCGATGACGATGAAGGCGCCGGTGGTGCGGTTCTGCTCATAGCCATCGAGCGCGATGGGCGCGTCCAGGCTGACCTTGACCCTGGCGATCTCGTTCAGCTTCAGCTCGCTGCCCGGGGTCCGCTCCAGGGTATTCACGTCCACCTTGTGGACGATGCTCGGAATCGAACCCGGCACATAGCTGGTAGCGCGCTTGATATCGTACTTCTTGCCCGGAAGCATCGGCTCCTCGGCCATCCACACCAGCATGGCATCGAAGCCGTCGGTGACCAGCGGGCGATTGTCGGCATGCACCAGCATGTCGCCGCGGGAAACGTCGATCTCGTCTTCCAGGGTCAGGGTGACGGCCTGGCCGGGACCGGCCTGCTCCAGTTCGCCCTCGAAGGTGACGATGGATTTCACCTTGCTGCCCTTGCCCGACGGCAACGCCACCACTTCGTCGCCCTTGCGCACTACGCCGCTGGCCAGGGTGCCGGCGAAACCACGGAAGTTCAGGTTCGGCCGGTTCACGTACTGCACCGGGAAGCGCATGTCATCGAGGTTGCGGTCGGCGGCGATCTCGACGGTTTCGAGGATTTCCATCAGCGACTGGCCGGCGTACCAGGGCGAACGCTCGGACTTGTTGACCACGTTGTCGCCCTTGAGCGCCGACATCGGCACGAAGTGCAGCGAACTGGTCTTCAGACCGATCTTCTCGGCAAAGGCCAGGTAGTCGGCCTTGATCTGTTCGAAGACACCCTGGTCGAAGTCCTTCAGGTCCATCTTGTTGATGGCGACCACGATATGCCGGATGCCCAGCAGGGACGCGATAAAACTGTGCCGGCGGGTCTGGGTCTGCACGCCGTAGCGGGCATCGATCAGGATGATCGCCAGGTCGCAGGTCGAGGCACCGGTGGCCATGTTGCGGGTGTACTGCTCATGACCGGGCGTGTCGGCGATGATGAACTTGCGCTTGGCGGTGCTGAAGTAGCGGTACGCCACGTCGATGGTGATGCCCTGCTCACGCTCGGCCTGCAGGCCGTCGACCAGCAGCGCCAGGTCGACGTCGTCGCCCGTGGTGCCGACTTTCTTCGAGTCGCGGGTGATGGCCTCGAGGTGATCCTCGTAGATCATCTTGGAGTCATGCAGCAGGCGCCCGATCAGGGTGCTCTTGCCGTCATCGACGTTGCCGCAGGTAAGGAAGCGCAGCAGTTCCTTGCGTTCGTGCTGCCCCAGGTAGGCGAGGATGTCCTCGCTGATCAGATCGGATTGATGAGACATGCTGCGTACCCTCAGAAATAGCCCTGACGTTTCTTTTCTTCCATCGAACCGGCCTGGTCATGGTCGATGACCCGGCCCTGGCGTTCGGAAGTACGCGTCAGGAGCATTTCCTGGATGATTTCCGGCAGCGTGGTGGCGCTGGACTCGACCGCGCCGGTGAGCGGGTAGCAGCCGAGGGTACGGAAGCGCACCATGCGCTTCTCGATGCGGGCTTTCTCTTCGTCAGAGAGATGCTCGAGGATGCGCTCGTCGTCGATCATGATCAGCGTGCCGTTCTTCTCGATAACCTCGCGCTCGGCGGCGAAGTACAGCGGGACGATCGGGATGCCTTCCAGGTAGATGTATTGCCAGATGTCCAGCTCGGTCCAGTTGGACAGCGGGAAGACGCGGATCGACTCGCCCTTCTTCACCTTGCCGTTGTAGATGTTCCACAGCTCGGGACGCTGGTTCTTCGGGTCCCAGCGGTGCTTGCTGTCGCGGAACGAATAGACCCGTTCCTTGGCCCGCGACTTCTCCTCGTCGCGGCGCGCACCGCCGAAGGCAGCGTCGAAACCGTACTTGTCCAGGGCCTGCTTGAGTCCCTCGGTCTTCATCACGTCGGTGTGCTTGGCGCTGCCGTGGGTGAACGGGTTGATGCCCTGGGCGACGCCGTCCGGGTTGACGTGGGTGATCAGGTCCAGGCCCATTTCCTCGACCATCCGATCACGGAACCTGTACATCTCCTGGAATTTCCAGCGGGTGTCCACGTGCATCACCGGGAAGGGCAGCTTGCCGGGGAAGAAGGCCTTGCGGGCCAGGTGCAGCATGACCGCGGAATCCTTGCCGATCGAGTACAGCATCACCGGGTTATCGAACTCGGCGGCCACCTCGCGGATGATGTGGATGCTTTCCGCCTCCAGCTGTTTCAGGTGCGTCAGTTTGTCGACCATGGCTACTCACGGAATTGCTTATGGACGGCCGTCGGGCCGTAGACGAACGCGCACTCTATCACAGCGCAAGGCTCTAAAAGATTCGCCATTTATACCGAAAAAATATACCCATATAGCCATCAGCGCTCAGCCTCGCAGCCGGCGAAAACACTGGCGTCGAGAGGTTTTCCAGGGGCGTTTCGCAGACCGGGCGGACAAAGCTGAGACGGCATCGTCCCGGACCGGACAAAGCCGTCGCCGCGACAGTGAGCAGACGGTCCGCCCCCCTTTCGGCGGCTCGACTTGTACGCCAGCGGCACTGCGCTAGCATAGCGGGCATCGTCATTCCGCCAAGAAGACCCCAGATGCGCCGTACCGCCCTCGCCCTGCCCCTGTTCCTTCTGGTCTCAGCATGCAGCAGCGAACCGACGCCACCACCGAAACCCGCCGCCAAACCCCAGGCCCGCACCGTCATTTCCCCCCGCCCCGTACGCCAGTCGGTGCAACCGATACTGCCGCTGCGCGGCGATTACGCGAACAATCCGGCGGCACAGCGCTTCATCGACAGGATGGTCAGCCAGCACGGCTTCAACCGCCAGCAACTGCACGACCTGTTCGCCCAGACCCAGCGCCTGGACTGGGTGATCCGCCTGATGGACCGGCAAGCCCCGACCTATACCCCACCCAGCGGACCGAACGGCGCCTGGCTGCGCTACCGGAAGAAGTTCGTCACGCCAGGCAACGTACAGAACGGCGTGCTGTTCTGGGACCAATACGAAACCGACCTGCAACGGGCATCGCGCGTCTACGGCGTGCCGCCGGAGATCATCGTCGGCATCATCGGCGTGGAAACCCGCTGGGGGCGGGTGATGGGCAAGACGCGGATCATCGATGCGCTGTCCACCCTGTCCTTCTCCTACCCTCGCCGCGCGGAGTTCTTCAGCGGCGAGCTGGAACAATTCCTCCTCCAGGCGCGCAAGGAAGGCACCGACCCGCTGGCCCTGCGCGGTTCCTATGCCGGCGCCATGGGCTACGGCCAGTTCATGCCGTCTTCATTCACCAAGTACGCAGTGGACTTCGACGGCGATGGGCATATCGACCTGTGGAATCCGCGTGACGCGATCGGCAGCGTCGCCAACTATTTCAAGCAGCACGGCTGGATCAACGGCGATCGCGTGGCGGTTCCCGCCAGCGGCCGGGCGCCCTCGCTGGAGGATGGCTTCAAGACGCTGTACCCGCTGGACGTGCTCGCTTCCGCCGGACTACGCCCGCAGGGTCCGCTCGGCGGGCACCGGCAAGCCAGCCTGCTGCGCCTGGACATGGGCAGGAACTACCAGTACTGGTACGGCTTGCCGAACTTCTACGTGATCACCCGCTACAACCACAGCACCCACTACGCGATGGCTGTCTGGGAACTGGGCAAGGAGGTCGACCGGGTGCGTCACCGCTCCGTCGTCAGGCAGGATTAGGACAGTCGATGAACAGGTGCTCGATGGCGAAGCGCTTGCCCAGGTAGTCGCCCAGCGCCTGCACCCCGTAGCGCTCGGTGGCGTGGTGTCCGGCGGCGATGAAGCTGATGCCGTTCTCCCGCGCGCTGTGCACGGTCTGCTCGGAAACCTCGCCGGTCAGGTAGGCATCGACGCCGGCGGCGATCGCCTGGTCGATATAACCCTGGGCGCCGCCGGTGCACCAGGCGATGCGTCGGATCGGCTGGCCGGCGTCGACCAGCAGCGGCTCGCGCCCCAGCGCATCGCGCACATGCCGAGCGAAATCGGCAGGCTGCATCGGCTCGGCAAGCGAACCGAGGAGGACGATGGAACGCGGGTTGCCCGGCTCCAACGGCCCTTCCACTTCGAAGCCGAGCTGCCGGGCGAGCTGCACGTTGTTGCCCACCTCCGGATGCAGATCCAGCGGCAGGTGGTAAGCGAGCAGACTGATATCGTTGTTCAGCAGGGTCTTCAGGCGCCGTTGCTTCATGCCGACCACGCAGGGATTCTCACCCTTCCAGAAGTAGCCGTGATGCACCAGCACCACGTCGGCGTCGGCCTCCACGGCGGCATCCAGCAGCGCCTGGCTGGCAGTGACCCCGCTGACGATCCGCCGCACCTGCGGCCGGCCCTCGACCTGCAGGCCGTTCGGGCAGTAGTCCTGGATGCGCGCGGCATCCAGATAACGGTCGGCCTCTTCGACCAGGGTGCTCAGGGCGATAGCCATGCAAATTCCTCTTCATTCAGGCAGGGCGCGCCGCTCCTCTAATGGACGGCTTCCCCCTATAATGGGCGCCACCTTATCGGCCGCTTTTCGGCCTCGCAACCCCAAGGATTGTCCCGATGCCCAAGGCCCTGCGTTTCCTCGGCTGGCCCGTGCTGGTCGGCGTGCTGCTGGCCCTGCTGATCATCCAGCGCAACCCCGAGCTGGTCGGCCTGCCACGCCAGGAGGTGCACGTCGAGCAGGCGCCTCTGCTCAGCCGTCTGCAGGAAGGCCCGGTGTCCTATGCCAATGCGGTGAGCCGGGCGGCTCCGGCAGTGGCCAACCTGTACACCACCAAGATGGTCAGCAAGCCCTCCCACCCATTGTTCGACGACCCGATGTTCCGCCGCTTCTTCGGCGACAACCTGCCGCAACAGAAGCGCATGGAATCGAGCCTCGGCTCGGCGGTGATCATGAGCGCGGAAGGCTACCTGCTGACTAACAACCACGTGACCGCTGGCGCCGACCAGATCATCGTGGCCTTGCGCGACGGCCGCGAGACCATCGCCCAGTTGGTCGGCAGCGACCCGGAAACCGACCTGGCCGTGCTGAAGATCGACCTTAAGAACCTGCCGGCGATGACCCTCGGCCGCTCCGACGGCATTCGCACCGGCGACGTCTGCCTCGCCATCGGCAACCCGTTCGGCGTCGGCCAGACCGTGACCATGGGCATCATCAGCGCCACCGGACGCAACCAGCTCGGCCTGAACACCTACGAAGACTTCATCCAGACCGACGCGGCGATCAACCCCGGTAACTCCGGCGGCGCGCTGGTGGACGCTGCCGGCAACCTGATCGGCATCAACACGGCGATCTTCTCCAAGTCCGGCGGCTCCCAGGGTATCGGCTTCGCCATCCCGACCAAGCTGGCCCTGGAGGTCATGCAGTCGATCATCGAGCACGGCCAGGTGATCCGCGGCTGGCTCGGCGTCGAGGTCAAGGCGCTGACCCCGGAACTGGCGGAGTCGCTGGGCCTCGGCGAAACCGCCGGGATCGTCGTCGCCGGCGTCTATCGCGACGGTCCGGCGGCGCGCGGCGGCCTGCTGCCGGGCGACGTGATCCTGACCATCGACAAGCAGGAAGCCAGCGACGGCCGCCGCTCGATGAACCAGGTGGCGCGCACCCGTCCGGGACAGAAGATCAGCATCGTGGTGCTGCGCAACGGACAGAAGGTCAACCTGACCGCCGAGGTCGGCCTGCGTCCGCCGCCGGCACCGGCTCCACAGCAGAAACAGAACGGCGGCGAGTGATCCCCGCCATTGAAAACGGCGCCCTCGGGCGCCGTTTTCGTATCACTTGAGGAAGTGCAGGGCGTCCAGTAGCGCCTGGTTCTGCTCCGGACTGCCGATGGTGATACGCAGGAACTGGTCGATCCGCGCCTGCTTGAAATGGCGGACGATCACTCCCTGCTCGCGCAGGGTCGAGGCAATCTGCCCGGCATCGTGCCGCGGATGACGGGCGAAGACGAAGTTGGCGGCCGACGGTAGTACCTCGAAGCCCAGCGCCTGCAAAGAGGCGCTCAACGCCTCGCGGCTATCGATCACTGCCTGGCAGGTCCGACGGAAATAGGCGTCGTCCTCGAAAGCCGCCGCCGCGCCGGCGATCGCCAGGCGATCCAGCGGGTAGGAATTGAAGCTGTTCTTGATCCGCTCCAGCGCCTCGACCAGATCGGCATGGCCGACCGCCAGGCCGACCCGCAGGCCGGCCAGGGAGCGCGACTTGGACAGCGTCTGGGTGACCAGCAGGTTCGGGTAGCGATCGACCAGGGCGATGGCGCTCTCGCCACCGAAGTCGACATAGGCCTCGTCGACCACCACCACCGAATCCGGCGACGCCTTCAGCATCGCTTCGATGGCGTCCAGCGGCAGCAGGCAGCCGGTCGGCGCGTTCGGATTGGGGAAGATGATTCCGCCGTTGGGCCGCGCGTAGTCTTCGACGCGGATGCGGAACCTTTCATCCAACGCGATCTTCTCGTGCGCGATCCCGTACAGGCCGCAATAGACCGGGTAGAAGCTGTAGGTCACGTCCGGGAACAGCAGCGGCAGGTCGTGTTGGAACAGGCCATGGAAAATGTGCGCGAGCACCTCGTCGGAGCCGTTGCCGACGAACACCTGGTTGGCCTGTACGCCGTAGTGCGCGGCGACCGCCTGCTTCAACCGCTCGCCGTTGGGATCGGGATACAGGCGCAGGTCATCGTTGAGTTCCGCCTGCATCGCGGCGAGCGCCTGTGGCGACGGACCGTAGGGATTCTCGTTGGTGTTCAGCTTGACCAGCCGCGACAGCTTCGGCTGCTCGCCCGGCACATAAGGCACCAGGTCCTTGACGAAGGGACTCCAGAATTTGCTCATGCTCAGGCCTCCTTCTCGTCGAGGATGCGGTATTCGGCGCTGCGCGCGTGGGCGGTCAACGACTCGCCGCGAGCCAGCACCGAGGCGGTGCGACCGAGGACCGAAGCGCCCTCGGCCGAGCAGTTGATGATCGACGAACGCTTCTGGAAGTCATATACCCCCAGCGGCGAAGAGAAACGCGCGGTACCGGAGGTCGGCAGCACGTGGTTCGGGCCGGCGCAGTAGTCGCCCAGGGCCTCGGCAGTGTAGCGGCCCATGAAGATCGCGCCGGCATGGCGGATCTCCGGCAGCCAGCTTTCCGGATCGGCCACCGACAGCTCCAGGTGTTCCGGGGCGATGCGGTTGGCCACCGCACAGGCCTGGGCCTGGTCGGCGACCTGGATCAGCGCGCCCCGCCCCTCCAGGGAGGTGCGGATGATCTCGGCGCGCTCCATGGTCGGCAGCAGGCGAGCGATGCTGTCCGCGACGCGGTCCAGGAACGCCGCGTCCGGACTGACCAGGATCGACTGGGCGTCTTCGTCGTGTTCGGCCTGGGAGAACAGGTCCATGGCGATCCAGTCGGGATCGGTCTGGCCATCGCAGACCACGAGGATTTCCGAGGGACCGGCGATCATGTCGATGCCGACCTGGCCGAACACGTGACGCTTGGCGGTGGCCACGTAGATGTTGCCGGGGCCGACGATCTTGTCCACCCGCGGCACGCTTTCGGTGCCGTAGGCCAACGCGGCCACGGCCTGTGCCCCGCCGATGGTGAAGACACGGTCGACACCGGCGATGCAGGCGGCGGCGAGGACGATCTCGTTGATCTCGCCGCGCGGGGTCGGTACGACCATGACCACTTCGGACACCCCGGCGACCTTGGCCGGGATCGCGTTCATCAGCACCGAGGACGGGTAGGACGCCTTGCCGCCCGGCACATAGAGCCCGGCGCGGTCCAGCGGGGTGACCTGCTGGCCGAGCACAGTGCCGTCGGCCTCGGTGTAGCGCCAGGAACCCTGCTTCTGCTTCTCGTGGTAGCTGCGCACGCGCTCGGCGGCGACTTCCAGGGCTTCGCGCTGGGCTACGGTGATGCGGGTGAGAGCCAGCTCCAGGCGCTCGCGCGGCAGGATCAGGTCAGCCATCGAGGCGGCCTGGAGACCGTCGAAGCGCTGGGTGAACTCGACCACGGCGGCGTCGCCACGGCTGCGTACGGCGGCGATGATGTCGAGGACGCGCTGGTTGACCGAATCGTCGGAGACACTTTCCCAGCTCAGCAGATGATCCAGATGACGCCCGAAGTCCGGATCAGCGGCATTGAGTCGACGGATAGCGAAGGGAGCGGTCATAGCGAGCCTCTTTTATGGATGGCGTTGTCTCGGGCGCCGCTAGACTACCAAGCCCACCGTGCGGGCACCCGAGAAAATTTGGCTATGACACGGATAGGCAGGTGCGGCGCGGAGCCGCACGGGTATCAGTGACGGTGTCGCGCCTCGACGGCGTCGCGCAGGGTATCGATCAGCGACTGGATGCGACCGTGCTGCATCTTCATCGAGGCCTTGTTGACCACCAGGCGCGAGCTGATCGTGGCGATCAGTTCCTGGGGCTCCAGGCCGTTGGCGCGCAGGGTGTTGCCGGTATCCACGACGTCGATGATCTTGTCGGCGAGACCGACCAGGGGCGCCAGCTCCATCGAGCCGTACAGCTTGATCACGTCGACCTGGCGGCCCTGCTCGGCGTAGTAGCGCTTGGCGACATTGACGAACTTGGTGGCCACCCGCAGGCGTCCCTTGGGTTCAGGCGCGCCAATGGCGCCGGCGGTCATCAGCTTGCAGTTGGCGATACGCAGGTCCAGCGGTTCGTAGAGTCCCTGGCCGCCGTACTCCATCAGCACGTCCTTGCCGGCCACGCCGAGATCGGCGGCGCCATGCTCGACATAGGTCGGCACGTCGGTGGCGCGCACGATGAGCAGGCGCACATCGGACAGGGACGTCGGGATGATCAGCTTGCGGCTCTTGTCCGGGTTCTCCGACGGCACGATGCCCGCCGCTGCGAGCAGCGGCAGGGTATCGTCGAGAATCCGGCCCTTGGACAAGGCGATGGTCAGCATTTGCGCGACAGCCTCCGCTAGCCCGGTACGCGGCGGATCTTGGCGCCGAGCAGCTGGAGTTTCTCTTCGATGCACTCGTAGCCACGGTCGATGTGGTAGATGCGATCGATCAGGGTGTCGCCCTCGGCTACCAGGCCGGCGATCACCAGGCTCGCGGATGCGCGCAGGTCGGTCGCCATGACCGGAGCGCCCTTGAGCTTGGGTACGCCGGTGACGATGGCGGTGTTGCCTTCGACGAGGATCTGCGCACCCATGCGGTTCATTTCGTAGACATGCATGAAGCGGTTCTCGAAGACCGTCTCGATGACCGCGCCGGTGCCTTCGGCAACCGCGTTCATGGAGATGAACTGGGCCTGCATGTCGGTGGGGAACGCCGGGTACGGCGCGGTACGCACGTTGACCGCCTTCGGCCGGTTGCCCTTCATGTCCAGCTCGATCCAGTTGCTGCCGGTGCTGATGTGTGCACCGGCCTCTTCCAGCTTCTGCAGGACCGCCTCGAGGATGGTCGGGTCGGTATCCTTCAGCTTCACCCGGCCGCCGGTCGCGGCCGCGGCCACCAGGTAGGTGCCGGTCTCGATACGGTCGGGCAGTACGTCGTAGCGAGCGCCGCCGAGGCGCTTCACGCCTTCGATGACGATGGTATCGGAGCCAGCGCCCTGGACGTTGGCGCCCATGGCGTTCAGGCAGTTGGCCAGGTCGACCACCTCCGGCTCGCGAGCGGCGTTCTGCAGCACGGTGCGGCCGTTGGCCAGCGCGGCGGCCATCATCAGGTTCTCGGTGCCGGTCACGCTGACGGTATCGAAGAAGAAGTGACCGCCACGCAGGCCGCCGGCCGGCGCCTTGGCCTTGATGTAGCCGCCTTCGACCTCGATCTGCGCGCCCATGGCCTCGAGACCGCGGATATGCAGGTCGACCGGACGCGAACCGATCGCGCAACCGCCCGGCAGGGCCACTTCGGCCTCGCCGAAGCGCGCCAGCATCGGGCCCAGCACCAGGATCGAGGCACGCATGGTCTTCACCAGTTCGTACGGCGCGACCAGGGTCTTGATGCTGCTGGCATCGACTTCGACGTTGAGCTTCTCGTCGATGATCGGCTGCACGCCCATGCGGCCGAACAGTTCGATCATAGTGGTAATGTCGTGCAGGTGCGGCAGGTTGCAGACGGTGACCGGAGTATCGGCCAGCAGGGTCGCGGCCAGGATCGGCAGCGCCGAGTTCTTCGCGCCGGAAATGCGGATTTCGCCATCGAGGCGGTTACCGCCGGTAATAATCAGTTTATCCATTGCAATGATCCCCCGTGGGCTCAGGAACGCTCGGCCCAGGCGGCGCGGCTGAAGAATTTCATGGTGACGGCATGGATGCTGCCATCGGCGATCCAGGCGTTCAAATGGGCGTAGACCTGCTGCTGACGCTTGACCGGGCTCTGGCCGGCCAGTTCGTCGCTGATCAGATTCAGTTGGAAATTGCACCCTTCGCCCTCGACTTCCACCTGGGTGCCGGGGAGTTTTTCCTGGAGAAGGCTCTTAACGTCTTCGGCCTGCATGCTCAACCTCAATCGGGCGCCCTACGCGCACGGTCGGCCATCATACAAAAAAGCCCTCCGCCTGCGAACCCCAGGAAGGGACGCGCAGACGGAGGGCCACTCGTTCCGCCGGCCGGTCATTCCTGCAAAGGCAGGATCTCCAGAAGGCTGCTGACCTTGGCAATCTCCCGCATGTCGTCCGGCAACGCCCTGACGCTCAGGACCTTGCCGGCCTTGCGTGCGTCGCGCATGAAGGCCAGCAACAGGGAAATGCCCACGCTGCTGGAGCGCTCCACCGCCGAGCAGTCGACAACCAGTTCCGCCGCCTGGCTGGCGCGGATCAGCCGACCGCCCTGCTCGCGCAACGCCGGCCCGCTGCTGTAGTCGAGCACGCCGGCGAGTTGCAGTTCGCCGGCCGCGCCTTCGCGCAGGCTGGCCTGGCTCATTTCGCCCCGGCCTCTTCCGCTTTCGCGGTTTCCTTGGCCTTGGCGACCACCTCGCCCCAGCCGGCGATGGTCTTCTCGAGGTCGTTGCGGTTCTTCTGCATGGTGTCGGCGAACTGGTCGCGGAACAGCTTGCCGATGTTGATGCCGTTGATGATCACGTTGCGGACCTTCCAGCCACCGGCCAGGTTGGTCATGGTGTAGGAGACCGGATAGACCGTGCCCTTGCTGTCACGGATCTCCATGTTGACGCTGGCGCGATCGTCGCTCGGCTTGGCCGAGCTAGGCAGCACGCGGATGTCCTGGTTGTCGTATTCGAGCAGCGCGTTACCGTAGAACTGCATCAGGCTGTTCTTGAACACTTCCTCGAAGCGCTTGATCTGCTCGGGCGAGGCTTGGCGCGAGTACTTGACGGTCATCACGCTCTTGGCGATGCCCTCGGCATCGACCACCGGCCCGAGGATACGGTCGAGAGTGGCGTAGAGCTTTTGCGGATCGGCCTTGTAGGCGGCCTTGTTGGCCTTGATGTCGGAAAGCAGTTCGTCGACCGTGCCCTGCACCACCTGTTGCGGGGTCGGCGCCGCCATGGAAAGCAGCGGGAAAGCCGCCAGGAACACCAGCAGGCCGCGACGCAGAAGAGTCAGCATGGAAGAAAACCTCACTTTTTGGCTTCGTCTTTGTTAACCGAGTTCAGCAGGAACTTGCCGATCAGGTCTTCCAGCACCAGCGCCGACTGGGTGTCGTGGATGGTACTGCCGTCCTTCAGAACGTCCTCGTCGCCGCCGACGCTGATGCCGATGTATTTCTCGCCCAGCAGGCCGGCGGTCAGGATCGACGCCGTGGAGTCGACCGGCAGGTTGTTCACGTTCTGGTTGATCTCCATGGTCACGCGACCAGTGTAGCTGTCGCGATCCAGGTCGACCGCCGTCACCTTGCCGATCGTCACGCCGGCCAGGGTGACCTTGCCGCGCACGGTAACACCGGCGATGTTGTCGAAGTAGGCATAGACCTTGTAGGTGTCGCCGGCGTTGCCCACGCTCAGGCCACTGACCCGCAGGGCCAGCAGCAACAGGGCCAGCAGGCCGGCCAGGAGGAACAGGCCGACACCGATTTCCAGGGTGCGGGTTTGCATTCAGAAATCTCCAAACATCAAAGCAGTCAGAATGAAGTCGAGCCCCAGCACCGCCAGGGAGGCATAGACCACGGTCCGAGTCGTCGCCCGGCTGATTCCTTCCGAGGTCGGCTCACAGTCGTAGCCTTGGTAGACCGCGATCCAGGTCACCACGAAGGCGAATACGATACTTTTGATCACGCCGTTGAGCACATCCTCGGTGAACTGCACGCTGTTCTGCATGTTCGCCCAGAACGACCCCTCGTATACGCCCAGCCAGTCGACCGCGACCATCGCCCCGCCCCAGATGCCGACCACGCTGAAGATCGCGGCGAGCAGCGGCATGGAGATGAAACCGGCCCACAGGCGCGGCGCGACGATGTACTTGAGCGGGTCGACACCGATCATTTCCAGGCTGGAAAGCTGTTCGGTGGCCTTCATGTTGCCGATTTCCGCGGTAAGCGCAGAGCCGGCACGGCCGGCGAACAGCAGGCCGGTCACCACCGGCCCCAGCTCGCGCAGCAGGGTCAGGGCCACCATCTGCCCGACCGCCTGCTCGGAACCATAGGAAATCAGGATGTTGTAGCCCTGCAGGGCCAGCACCATGCCAATGAACAGGCCCGAGACGACGATGATCGCCAGCGACAGCACGCCTACCGAGTAGAGTTGCTTCACCAGCAGGTGCAAACCGGTGCCTGGCGTGCGCCGGCCGAGCAGGGCGTGGCCGAGGAACAGGGTCGAGCGGCCGAGCGCAGCGACCACGTCCAGGCCGGCGCGGCCGAACAGGCGGATACGTTCGAGGGGAGAGACTCTACGCATCAGCGCTCTCCCAGCAGGTCGGCCCGGTAGTCGCGGGCCGGATAATGGAACGGAACGGGACCATCCGGGATTCCCTTGACGAACTGGCGGATACGAGGATCGTCGGTCTCCTTGAGGACGTCCGGCGTCCCGTGGCCAAGTACCCGGCCGTCGCCGACGATATAGATGTAGTCGGCGATGCTGGCGGTCTCGGCCAGGTCATGGGAAACCACGATGCTGGTGATGCCGAGGGCATCGTTGAGCAGGCGGATCAGGCGCACCAGGACGCCCATGGCGATCGGATCCTGCCCCACGAACGGCTCGTCGTAGAGCAGGATCTGCGGGTCCAGGGCGATCGCCCGGGCCAGGGCGACGCGGCGCTTCATGCCGCCGGAAAGCTCGTCCGGCATCAGTTCCACGGCGCCGCGCAGGCCGACGGCCTGAAGCTTCATCAGGACGATGTCGCGGATCATCTCTTCCGGCAGCTGGGTATGCACGCGCAGCGGAAACGCGACGTTCTCGAAGACGTCGAGATCGGTGAACAGCGCCCCGCTCTGGAACAGCACGCCGAACTGCTTGCGCATGTCGAACAGGTCGCCGCGCGAAAGCTGCGGCAGGTTCTGCCCGTTGACCCAGACCTCCCCCTTCGAAGGACGCAACTGGGAGGCGATCAGCCGCAGCAACGTGGTCTTGCCGCAACCGGACGGGCCCATGATGCCGGTCACCTTTCCGCGCGGGATACGCACATCGATGTTGTCGAAAATCGCCCGCGATCCGCGCTTGAAGGTCAGGCCCTTCAACTCGACCGCGTAGGCACTATCGGTGCTCATCAGGACTCCTTGCGATGCGACCCGTCCATGCTGGACGCCTTGCCCCGTTGCAAAGGCACGCATCCGGGAGGGGTCGAATGGGCGCGGACTATAGCACTGCGGCGGGTTCTGGCCCAAGGCCTGGCACCGTGCCGTTCAGCTTGGATTCAGCTTGTTCGGAGCGTTCTCTCAGCCCTTTAGGACATATCGCACACTTCAGGTTCACTACGGACAGAAAAAAATCGCGTCGACGTCGAATATATCGACATTTATGCAGTCATAGCGCGGAGTGCAGATAACGGCGGCGTAACAGAGCATTGCAGTCCATACAACATTGCGCCGCGGGGGATGCGGACCGACTTCACAGCATGGCTGGTGTAAGCGGGACACGCTTTCCCGTTATAATCCCGCCTTTAATCCAGGCGCCACATTCGTTGAACATGAGCCAGAACCTCGATTTCATCCATTCCGCCCAGCGCACCATCGGCCTCGAGCGCGACGCGGTAGACAGCCTGCTGGCGCGGATTGGCGACGATTTCGTCAAGGCCTGCGAACTGCTGCTGGCCGGCAAGGGCCGGGTCGTCGTCGTCGGCATGGGCAAGTCCGGTCACATCGGCAAGAAGATCGCCGCTACCCTGGCCAGCACCGGCACCCCCTCCTTCTTCGTGCATCCGGCCGAGGCCAGCCACGGCGACATGGGCATGATCACCAAGGACGACGTGGTCCTCGCCCTGTCCAACTCCGGCTCGACTGCCGAAATCGTCACCCTGTTGCCTCTGATCAAGCGCCTGGGCATCACCCTGATCAGCATGACCGGCAACCCCGAGTCGCCCCTGGCCAAGGCTGCGGAAGTGAACCTGGACGCCAGTGTCGGCCAGGAAGCCTGTCCACTGAACCTGGCCCCGACCTCCTCCACCACCGTAACCCTGGTCCTCGGCGACGCCCTGGCGATCGCCCTGCTCGAAGCCCGCGGCTTTACCGCGGAAGACTTCGCCTTCTCGCACCCGGGCGGTGCGCTGGGCCGCCGACTGCTGCTGAAGGTGGAAGACGTCATGCACGTCGGCGAAGGGCTGCCGCAGGTGCTGCTCGGCACCTCGCTGACCGGCGCGCTGATGGAAATGACCCGCAAGGGCCTGGGCATGACCGTAGTGCTCGACGAACACGGCAAGCTTGCCGGCATTTTCACCGATGGCGACCTGCGTCGCGCCCTGGATCGGGGCATCGACGTCCGCCAGGTCACCATCGACCAGGTGATGACCGTCCACGGCAAGACCGTCCGCGCCGAGATTCTCGCCGCGGAAGCCCTGAAGATCATGGAAGACAACAAGATCGGCGCACTGGTGGTGGTCGACGCGGACGACCGTCCGGTCGGCGCCCTGAACATGCACGACCTGTTGCGCGCAGGAGTGATGTAATGAGCGATACCCATTCGGCCGCGGAACTCCCGGTTCGGGCCCGCCGGATACGCCTGGCGATCTTCGACGTCGACGGCGTGCTGACCGACGGCAAGCTGTATTTCCTCGTCGACGGCAGCGAGTTCAAGACCTTCAACACCCTGGACGGACATGGCATCAAGATGCTCATCGCCTCCGGCGTGCGCACCGCCATCATCACCGGCCGCGACACTCCGGTGGTCGAACGGCGCGCGCGCAACCTGGGCATCCAGCACCTCTATCAGGGCCGGGAAGACAAGCTCGCCGTCCTCGACGAACTTCTCGGCGAACTCGGACTAGGCTATGAGCAAGTCGCCTACCTTGGCGACGACCTGCCCGATCTGCCGGTGATCCGCCGCGTCGGCCTGGGCATGGCGGTAGCCAGTGCCGACCCGTTCGTGCGCCAGCATGCCCATGGCGTCACCGCGGCCCGCGGCGGCGAAGGCGCCGCCCGCGAGTTCTGCGAACTGATCATGCGCGCCCAGGGTACGCTCGAAGCCGCCCAGGGCGCCTATCTGTAGAGCCGACCATGCCGAAGACACTACGCCAGAAACTGCTGCTCGCCCTGATCGCCCTGTTGCTGATCGTCGCGGGCTACTACTGGAACGTCGGGCTCGAGCTGTTCAACGAACAGCCGACCCGCCCCGGCCAGGACAACACCATCGACTACTATGCCGAGAATGCCCATAGCCTCCAGTACCAGGAGGACGGCAGCCTCGACTACGAGATGACCGCAGTGAAGCTGGAGCACCAGAAAGCCACGGACATCACTTTCGTCACCACCCCCGACCTGCTGCTCTTCCGTGGCAACGTGCAACCCTGGCACATCCAGAGCGCCCGCGCCGAAGTCGGACCGAAAGGCAAGGAGGTCGAACTCATCGACGACGTGCGCGTCGCACGTACCGATGCCAAGGGCCAACCAAGCATCCTGACCACCACTCGGCTGACCGTATTCCCCGACAAGAATTATGCACAGACCGAGCAAGCCGTTAAAATCGACGCGGCCAATGGAGTGACGACGGCTGTTGGAATGAAAGCGTATCTGAAAGACAGCCGGATGCACCTGCTGTCCAACGTAAGAGGTCAGCATGAGGTTCGTTAATACCCTCCCCCTTATTTTCGGTCTGACTGCCGCCCTCGGCAGCTCCATGGCCTTGGCCCTGCCTTCGGACCGCGAACAACCGATCCGCGTCCAGGCCGACAGCGCCGAACTGGACGACAAGCAGGGCGTCGCGGTCTACCGCGGCGACGTCGTGGTGACCCAGGGCAGCACCAAGCTGACCGGCAACACCGTGACCCTGAAGCAGGACAAGAACGGCGACATCGAGGTCGTGACCTCGGTCGGCAAGCCTGCCTACTATGAGCAGAAACCCGCTCCGGACAAGGACGTGACCAAGGCCTATGGCCTGACCATCCAGTACTTCGTCACGCAGAACCGGGTCGTGCTGATCGACCAGGCCAAGGTGATCCAGGAAGGCAACACCTTCGAAGGCGAGAAGATCGTCTATGACACCCAGCGCCAGATCGTCAACGCGGGTCGTGCCACCGGCTCCCAGGTGACCAGCCCGCGCCCGCGCATCGACATGGTCATCCAGCCGAAGAAAAAGGCCCAGTAATGGCAACGCTCAAAGCCCAGCACCTGGCCAAAAGCTATAAAGGCCGGCAAGTCGTCCGCGACGTCAGCATGTCCATCGATAGCGGGCAGATCGTCGGCCTGCTCGGTCCGAACGGTGCCGGCAAGACCACCTGCTTCTACATGATCGTCGGCCTGGTCCAGGCCGACCAGGGCGTGGTCCGCATCGACGAGCAGAACGTCACCCACCTGCCGATGCACGGGCGCGCCCGGGCCGGCATCGGCTACCTGCCGCAGGAAGCCTCGATCTTCCGCAAGTTGTCGGTATCCGACAACATCATGGCGATCCTCGAGACCCGCAGCGACCTCGATCGCAACGGTCGCAAGGAAGCCCTGGAAGGCCTGCTGCAGGAATTCCACATCCACCACATCCGCGACAACCTCGGCATGAGCCTGTCCGGCGGCGAACGACGCCGGGTGGAAATCGCCCGCGCCCTGGCCAGCGCGCCGAAATTCATCCTCCTCGACGAGCCCTTCGCCGGCGTGGACCCGATCTCGGTCGGCGACATCAAGCAGATCATCCATCACCTCAAGGCGAAGGGTATCGGCATCCTCATCACCGACCACAACGTCCGCGAGACCCTGGACATCTGTGAAACGGCGTATATCGTCAATGATGGGCAGTTGATCGCGGAGGGGGATGCCGAGAGCATCCTCGCCAACGACCTGGTCAAGGAAGTCTACCTGGGGCACGAGTTCCGCCTCTGAAGAAATCTCCTAGCGCGCCCTCCGGCCTCGCCGGAGCGGTTCCGCTCGCCCGCGGTTTCGCAACCACGAGTGCCGCCTGGAGCGGATGATTTATTCAGAGCAACCCTAGGCAAAGTACGAAAATTCAGGCATATAATTTGCTTCCTGGCGGTGCCGCCACCTCGGCACCCGTAGTAGTGGATGGTGCCATCCGGTACCAGCGAATAAGGTACTAAGCCCTCAGCCATGAAACCATCGCTAGTCCTCAAGATGGGCCAGCAGCTGACGATGACGCCGCAGCTGCAACAGGCCATACGCCTCCTCCAGCTATCCACCCTGGACCTCCAGCAGGAAATCCAGGAAGCGCTGGAATCCAATCCCATGCTCGAACGCCAGGAAGACGGCGACGATTTCGACAACAGCGACCCCCTCGCCGATGGCGCCGAACAGGCGGCCAGCGCGCCCCAGGAGAGCCCTCTCCAGGAAAGCACCACGCCCAGCGTCGAAAGCCTCGACGACGACCAGTGGAGCGAACGCATACCCAGCGAGTTGCCGGTGGATACCGCCTGGGAAGACATCTACCAGACCAGCGCCAGCAGCCTGCCCAGCAATGACGATGACGAATGGGACTTCACCGCGCGCACCAGCAGCGGCGAGAGCCTGCACAGCCACCTGCTGTGGCAGGTCAACCTGGCACCGATGTCGGACACCGATCGGATGATCGCGGTGACCATCATCGATAGCATCAACAACGATGGCTACCTCGAAGAGTCCCTCGAAGAAATCCTCGCCGCCATCGATCCGGAACTGGACGTCGAGCTCGACGAAGTGGAAGTCGTGCTGCGCCGCATCCAGCAACTGGAACCCGCCGGCATCGGCGCCCGCAACCTGCGCGAGTGCCTGCTGCTGCAACTGCGCCAGTTGCCGTCCACCACGCCCTGGCTGAACGAAGCGCTGCGCCTGGTATCCGACTACCTCGACCTGCTCGGCGGCCGCGACTACAGCCAATTGATGCGGCGCATGAAGCTCAAGGAAGACGAACTGCGCCAGGTCATCGAGCTGATCCAGTGCCTGCATCCCCGGCCCGGTTCGCAGATCGAATCGAGCGAAGCCGAATACATCGTCCCCGACGTCATCGTGCGCAAGGACAACGAGCGCTGGCTGGTCGAGCTGAACCAGGAGGCGATGCCGCGCCTGCGCGTCAACGCCACCTACGCCGGCATGGTCCGCCGCGCCGATAGCAGCGCCGACAATACCTTCATGCGCAACCAGTTGCAGGAAGCCCGCTGGTTCATCAAGAGCCTGCAGAGCCGCAACGAAACGCTGATGAAGGTCGCCACCCAGATCGTCGAGCACCAGCGCGGTTTCCTCGACTACGGCGAAGAAGCCATGAAGCCGCTGGTCCTGCATGACATCGCCGAAGCGGTGGGCATGCACGAATCGACCATTTCGCGGGTCACCACGCAGAAATACATGCATACGCCGCGTGGCATTTTCGAGCTGAAATATTTCTTTTCAAGTCACGTCAGTACCGCTGAAGGCGGGGAATGCTCGTCCACCGCGATCCGCGCGATCATCAAGAAACTGGTGGCCGCGGAAAATGCGAAAAAGCCATTGAGCGACAGCAAGATCGCTGGTTTACTGGAGGCACAGGGCATTCAAGTGGCTCGCCGCACCGTCGCCAAATACCGCGAATCCCTGGGCATAGCCCCTTCGAGCGAGCGCAAGCGACTGGTGTGACGTTGATCCACGCCAAGGTGTTCCGGAGGCAGGTTGCTAACCTGCCACTTACACACGGGCAACAAGGAGAACGCGGTATGCAAGTCAACATCAGTGGCCATCAACTGGATGTGACCGACGCCCTGCGCGACTATGTCGGCGAGAAACTGAGCCGTCTGGAGCGCCATTTCGACAAGATCACCAATGTTCAGGTGATCATGGAGGTCGAGAAACTGAAGCAGAAGATCGAAGCTACCCTGCGCATCGCCGGTGGCGAGATCGTAGCCAATGCGGAACATGAGGACATGTACGCGGCCATCGACCTGCTGATCGACAAACTCGACCGTCAACTGATCAAACACAAAGAGAAGTATCTCGAACGGCAGCAAGGCGTAGGCGCCCGCTGATCTCCCCTCCCCTATGATCCGACTTGAGCAAATCCTGACCCCCGGCCGTTCCCTCGTGAACGTGCCGGGTGGCAGCAAGAAACGCGTACTCGAACAAATCGCCAACCTGGTAGCCAGGGAGCTGCCGGAGTTCGACGCCCAGACCATCTTCGAAAACCTGGTGGCCCGGGAAAAACTCGGCTCCACCGGCTTCGGCAATGGCATCGCCATTCCGCACTGCCGCCTGTCTGGCTGCCAGAGCCCCATCAGCGCCGTGCTGCACCTGGATGCTCCCGTGGACTTCGACGCGCTGGACGGCGCGCCGGTCGACCTGCTCTTCGTCCTGCTGGTACCGGAGGCCGCGACCGAAGAACATCTCGAACTGCTCCGGCAGATCGCCGCCATGCTCGACCGTGCCGACGTACGCGACCGCCTGCGCAGCGCTCCCACTGCCGAGGCGCTTTATCAGATCGTGGTAGACGTACAGAACGGGCAATGACATGCGCCTGATCATCGTCAGCGGCCGCTCGGGCTCGGGCAAGAGCACCGCCCTGAACGTCCTCGAAGACAACGGTTTCTATTGCATCGACAACCTTCCCGCCAGCCTGCTTCCCGACCTGGCGCAGCGCGCCCTGTTGCACACGGAGCTACTGCAGCCACAGGTGGCGGTGTCGATCGACGCCCGCAACCTGCCCAGCCAGTTGCAGCGCTTCCCCGAACTGTTGCAGGAAGTGCGGGACAACCACATCAACTGCGATGTGCTGTATCTCGACGCCGACGACGAGACGCTGCTCAAACGATTCTCGGAAACCCGCCGGCGCCACCCGCTGACCACCGACACCCGTTCGCTGGCGGAGGCGATTGGCGACGAGAGCCAATTGCTCGGACCGATCGCCGACCTCGCCGACCTGAAGCTGGACACCACCAGCCTCAACCTCTATCAGCTGCGCGACACCATCAAACTGCGCCTGTTGAACAAGCCGGAACCCGGCACTGCGTTCCTCGTCGAATCCTTTGGCTTCAAGCGCGGCATGCCAGTCGACGCCGACCTGGTGTTCGATGTGCGCTGCCTGCCGAACCCCTACTGGAAGCCCGAGTTGCGCGATCATTCGGGGCTGGAGCCGGAAGTCCGCGAGTATCTGGCCGCCCAGCCGGACGTCGAGGAAATGTACCAGGACATCGTCGGCTACCTGAACAAATGGCTGCCGCGCTTCGCCGCCAGTAACCGCTCATATGTAACAGTTGCGATAGGCTGTACCGGCGGGCACCATCGTTCGGTCTACCTCGCCGAGCGGATTGGCGCTGCACTCAGGGATTCCCTGAAGAACGTGCAGATTCGCCACCGCGATCTCAGCAGCTAGCCCATAACAAGAAGGACAGACTCCCCAAGATGCCCGCCCTCGAGATCACCATCATCAACAAGCTCGGTCTGCACGCCCGCGCGGCGGCCAAGTTCGTCGGCGTCGCGGGGCGCTACCCTTGCCAGGTCCGGGTCGGCCGCAATCCTGAAAGCTGCGTCGACGGCAAGAGCATCATGGCCGTGATGATGCTGGCTGCCGGCAAGGGCACCAACCTGCACCTGCATACCGAAGGCGAACAGGAAGACGAGGCGTTGAACGCGCTGGTCGAACTGATCAACAACCGTTTCGACGAAGGCGAGTAGCCTCTTCCCAGAGACAACGAAAAAGCCGCCAACTGGCGGCTTTTCCTTTCCGGCGATTGCGGCCGGCGTCAATTCAGCGCGGGTCGGATGAGTCCCCTAGCCCAACGCGGTATCCAGCACCATCATCAGGCAGAAGCCGAACACCAGGCCCAGCGTAGCCTCGGCGGCATGTCCCTGGCGGTGGGACTCGGGAATGATCTCGTGGGTGACCACGAAGAGCATCGCTCCCGCGGCGGCGGCCAGCCCCCAGGGCAGGAGCAGCGCGGAGAGGCCGACCAGCCAGGCGCAGAGCACCGCGAACAGCGGCTCGACCAGGCCCGACGCGGCACCGACCAGCATCGCCTTGAAACGCGACATACCGACTCCGGCCAGCACCAGCGCCACCACCAGCCCTTCCGGCACATCCTGCAGAGCGATGCCCAGGGCGAGGCCGTTGGCCTCGTCCAGGCCGGCACCGGCCGACACGCCAACCGCCATGCCTTCGGGGATGTTGTGCAGGACGATGGCCGTGACGAACAGCAGGATGCGCGGGGGAATGCCACCGGACAGTGGCGCACCCTCGCAACCGGGATGGACGTCCGGCATCAGCCGGCCGAGGATGAACAGCCCCATCACGCCGACCGCCAGGCCGAAGCTGACCAGGAACCCCGCGCCGAACTTCGAGTAGCCGAGGTCGCCGGCCGCGGATAGCGCCGGCATGATCAACGAGAAGGCCGTCGCCGAGAGCATCACGCCGGCACCGAAGCCCAGCAGCGCATCCGACAGGCGCGCCGGCATGGTCTTCACCACCAGCACCGGCATCGCCCCGAGAGCGGTACCGAAGGCGCAGAGCAGGCCGCCTTTCAACGCCAGCACGATGGGCGCCGGCAGGTTGAGTTCGGCCAGCAACAGCGCGTGGCGGCCGAGCAGGTAGCCGCCGCCGATGAAGATCAGCAGGCCCAGCAGGTTGCGCAGCGTCCGCCCGTTACCTTCGGCGATGCCATGGAGCAATGCCTTCATCGCTGCACCGCCAGGCTGCCGGCCAGCCATCTCGCATCACGGGTAGCATTAGGCCAGGGCTTGCGCATAGCGACGCGCGACCTCCCGCCAGTCGATCACGTTGTAGAAAGCGCCGATGTATTCCGGGCGGCGGTTCTGGTACTTCAGGTAATAGGCGTGCTCCCATACGTCCAGGCCGAGGATCGGCGTATTGCCGTTCATCAGCGGGCTGTCCTGGTTGCCGCTGCTCTCCACCAGCAAGCTGCCCTGGGGAGTCACGCTGAGCCAGGCCCAGCCGCTGCCGAAGCGGGTCAGCGCGGCCTTGGTGAACGCATCCTTGAACGCCTCGAAGCCCCCGAGCTGCTCATCGATGGCCCGCCCCAGGTCGCCATCGGGACGGCCACCGCCCTGGGGCGACATCACGGTCCAGAACAGCGAGTGGTTGGCATGCCCACCGCCATTGTTGACAACCGGGGTGCGCAGCTTCTCCGGCAGACCAGCCAGTTGCCGCAGCAGGCTTTCCACCGGCTGCTCGGCATAGGGCGTGCCTTCCAGCGCGGCGTTCAGGTTGTTCACATAGGTCTGGTGGTGCTTGCTGTGGTGGATCTCCATGGTCAGCGCATCGATGTGCGGTTCCAGGGCATCGTAGGCGTAGGGCAAGGGCGGCAAGGCGTGGGGCATGGAAACTCTCCGTCAGTGATAGCGAAGTGAGGGGGGCGGAGCGAGGAACTCGGGTCGGACCTCCGCGTTCGGCGGTCCCTTGAGCAGGCGTTCGGTGCGCGGATAGGCACCGTGTTCGCCGATGAACGACAGCAGTTCGACATAGGTGCGCCGGCTGTGATGCTGGGCCGCCTGGCGCAGGGCCAGCGGCAGCTTCTGGTCGGCGCTGACCCGCAACAGGCGCTCGTGGCAGGCGCAGAGGTATTCGGCGGTTTCCTCCGGTTGCTCCAGTTGCAGGTGCAAGTCGGCCAGGTTGTGATGGGAAATGACGAACGCCATCACCGCCTCGTCGACGTCGCCCCAGCGTTCCAGCAGCACCTGGGCCAGGGCCAGGGCATGGAGGTAGTGCTCACGCGCATCGATCAATGCGCCGGTGACGAAACAGCGGTTGCCCTGTTCGATCGTTCGTTGCCAATGACGCATGGCGGTACCTCCAGTGGTGGGGCGGCCTCAGAGGCCGCCAGCCGTGAGTTTTTCCGGATCCAGCAACACCTCCAGGCGCGCACGGTCCAGATCGGTGTTTTCCAGCGCCACATCGATGATCGGCCGTCCCTCGCGATAGGCCTGCTTGGCGATTTCCGCAGCCTTCTGGTAGCCGATGATCGGGTTCAGCGCAGTGACCAGGATCGGGTTGCGCGCCAACGCCTCGCTGAGCTTGCCCTGGTTGACCTTGAAGCTGGCGATGGCCTTGTCCGCCAGCAGCCGGCTGACGTTGGCCAGCAACTGGATGCTGTGCAACAGGTTGTCCGCCACCAGCGGCAGCATCACGTTCAGTTCGAAGTTGCCCGATTGGCCGGCGACGGCAATGGCGGCGTCATTGCCGATCACCTGGGCGGCGACCATCGCGGTGGCCTCCGGGATCACCGGGTTGACCTTGCCGGGCATGATCGAGGAGCCTGGTTGCAGCGCTTCCAGCTCGATCTCGCCGAGCCCGGCAAGCGGCCCGGAGTTCATCCAGCGCAGGTCGTTGGCCAGCTTCATCAGGGTCACGGCCAGGGTCTTCAACTGGCCGGACGCAGCGACCGCCGTGTCCTGCGAACCGATCAGGGCGAAGAAGTCGTCGCCGGGGCGGAACGCCAACCCGGTCAGGTCGTTCAGCTCCTGGCTGAAACGTTCGGCGAACCGCGGATGGGCGTTGATCCCGGTGCCCACCGCGGTGCCGCCCTGTGCCAACTGCTGCAAGGCAGGAAGTACGCTCTCGATGTGCACGCCGGCCTGTCGCACCTGCTGCGCCCAGCCACCGAGCACCTGGCTCATGCGTACCGGCATCGCATCCATCAGGTGGGTGCGGCCGGTCTTCACATAGGCATGCACTTCGCCGGCCTTGCTCTGGATAGTCTGCTCCAGGTGGCGCAGCGCCGGCAGCAGGCGTTCGCTGATCTCGAGGGCGGCACTGATGTGGATGGTCGAGGGGATGATGTCGTTGCTGCTCTGCCCGCAGTTCACATGGTCGTTCGGATTGACCTTGCCGCCCAGGCGGCGACTGGCCAGGGTCGCCACCACTTCGTTGGCGTTCATGTTGGAACTGGTGCCGGAGCCGGTCTGGAACACATCCACCGGGAAATGCTGCATGAAATCCTCTTGCAGCAACTCCAGGCAGGTCTCGGCGATCGCCTCGCCCATCGGTGCATCCAGTTGCTGCAGGGAGACGTTCGCCCGCGCCGCCGCGGCCTTGGCCAGCAGCAGGGCGCGGACGAAGGCCTGGGGCATGCGCTGGCCGCTGACCGGGAAGTTGTTCACCGCGCGCTGGGTCTGGGCGCCATAGAGGGCGGTCGCCGGGACCGCCAGTTCGCCCATGCTGTCGCGTTCGATGCGGGTGTCAGTCATCTTGGTTTCCTTGTTGCGGGTGATCGAAGCTCATCGACGGCGCCAGGTCCTGCCTGGCCATTCGTACGGAGAGCTGGCGCAGCCGTCGCCGCTGGCTGCCGTTGGTGGTCAATCGCTGAAGTTCGCAGAGGGGCCGGTAGGCGTAGTCGAGGCAGAGGCTGCGCCAGTGCCAGGGCAATATCGGATCGCGACCGGTATCGAGCAGGAGGTTGTAGGCTTTCTCGAACAGCGGCCAGGCGGCCACACCTTCCCAACCGGCGAGATAGCGCGCCTCGCCGAGGTACTGGTCGAGCAGGCGCGGTTCGTCGGGATCGAGCGCGCAGCGGATCTGCGTGCCCAGCCAGTACCAGTGATCCAATGCTTGCGGGTCGTGCGCCTCGAAGGACATGGCAACCTCACCAGACGATAATGAGATTGATTATTGTTTTCTTCTTGGCAAAAGACAAGCATGGTCCCCATAGAGGCGGACAATCGAACAGGCGGAAACGAAAACGCCAGCGACGAGCGCTGGCGTTCTACAGAGGGAAACCCGGCCTCAGCGCCCGGCCACCATCATCGACTCGACCAGTACAGAACCGGTATGCAGGTTGCCGCGCCGTTCGATGTCCTTGCCGACCGCGACGATACGGCGGAACAGGTCGCGCAGGTTGGCGGCGATGGTGACTTCCTGGACCGGGAACTGGATCTCGCCGTTCTCGACCCAGTAGCCGGCGGCGCCGCGGGAATAATCGCCGGTCACCAGGTTGACGCCCTGCCCCATCAACTCGGTGACCAGCAGGCCACGCCCCATCCGGCGTATGAGAGCGGCCTGGTCCTCGTCGCCATGGCTGACGAACAGGTTATGCACGCCGCCGGCGTTGGCCGTGCTCGGCAGACCGAGCTTGCGCCCGGAATAGGTGCCCAGGACATAGGACACCAGCTCGCCGTTCTCGACGAATGGCTTGGCGTAGGTCGCCAGGCCGTCGCTATCGAAGCTGGCGCTGCCGAGCGCGCCGACCAGGTGCGGCCGCTCGTCGATGCTCAACCACTCGGGAAACAGGCGCTGGCCCAGCGCGCCTTCGAGGAAGGATGACTTGCGATACAGGCTGCCGCCTGAGATCGCCCCGAGGAAATGGCCGAACAGGCCAACAGCGATTTCCGGAGCGAACAGCACCGGCACTTCGGCGGTCTGCACCGGCCGCGCGCCCAGTCGGCTGGCGGCGCGCTCGGCGGCGCGCCGGCCGATCGACTCGGCGCTGGCCAAGGCCTCGCCACGGCGGTTGACGTCATACCAATAGTCACGCTGCATCTGTCCTTCGCCCTCGGCGATCATCACGCAGCTGAGGCTGTGCCGGGTGCTGGCGTAACCACCGATGAAACCGTGGCTATTACCGTATACCCGGCAGCCCTGGTGGGTATTCAGGGTGGTGCCGTCGGCCTTGGTCACCCGCTTGTCGGCGGCGAACGCCGCTGCCTCGCAAGCCAGGGCACGTTCCACGGCCTGCTCGGGACTCAGGCTCCATGGATGATAGAGGTCCAGCTCGGGCAACTCGCGGGCCATCAACGCGGCATCGGCGAGACCGGCGCATTCGTCCTCGGAGGTATGGCGGGCGATCGCCAGCGCCGCCGCCACCGTCTCGCGGATGGCCGCCTCGCCGGTCGCCGAGGTGCTCGCCGAGCCCTTGCGCTGGCCTGCGTAGAGGGTGATGCCGAAACCTTGGTCACGGTTGAACTCGACGGTTTCCACCTCGCCCTGGCGCACGCTGGTGGACAGGCCCTGCTCCAGCGACACCGCCACTTCGCAGGCACTGGCGCCCTGGCGGCGAGCCTCGGCGATGATCTGCTCGACCTGCTCGCGAAGGTCCGGAAGCACGGAGGGACCGACTGCCGCGGCATGTAGACTCATCTGTTGACTCTCCTGTTGACGTGGCCGCCCACGCGGCCGGGCCGGACAAGCGGCCCCTGACTCGTTATCATGGCGGCGTTTTCCACTGGACCACCACCATGGCTGAATTTCACGACGACGACTCGCAATTCGAAGAGAAGAGCAAGTCGCAGATCAAACGCGAGCTGCATGCCCTGCAGGACCTCGGCGAGCGCCTGACCACCCTGCAACCGCAGTTGCTGGAGCGCCTGCCGCTCACCGACCCGCTACGCAAGGCGCTGCTCGAGGCGCCGAAGCACAAGGCGCACATCGCCCGCAAACGGCATATCCAGTACATCGGCAAACTGATGCGCGACCAGGACGTGGACGCCATCGTCGCCCTCATCGACCAGGTGGACTCCTCCACCCGCCAGTACAACGAACGTTTCCATGCCCTCGAACGTTGGCGCGACCAGTTGATCGCCGGCGGCGACGCAGCGCTCGACGCCTTCGTCGGGGAGTTCCCCGAGTGCGATCGCCAGCACCTGCGCGGGCTGGTCCGCCACGCCCAGCACGAGGCCGCGCACAACAAACCGCCGGCCGCCGCACGCAAAGTGTTCAAGTACATCCGCGAACTGGACGAAACCAAGCGCGGCCTGCGCTAGGTTTCGCCGCGCCGGCGCCCGGGCCATGCCTCAGGCGCCGGTGCCGCCGACGGTGATCGCATCGATCTTCAGGGTCGGCTGGCCGACGCCGACCGGCACCGACTGACCGTCCTTCCCGCAGGTTCCCACGCCACTGTCCAGGGCCAGGTCGTTGCCGACCATGGATACCCGGCTCATCGCTTCCGGACCGTTGCCGATCAGAGTGGCGCCTTTCACCGGGGTGGTGATCCTGCCGTTCTCGATCAGGTAGGCCTCGCTGGTGGAGAACACGAACTTGCCGCTGGTGATATCGACCTGGCCACCGCCGAGGTTGGCGCAGTAGATACCCTTCTCCACCGAGGCGATGATTTCCTGCGGATCGCTCTCGCCGGCCAGCATGTAGGTGTTGGTCATGCGTGGCATCGGCAGGTGCGCGTAGGACTCGCGGCGGCCGTTACCGGTGCGCGCCACGCCCATCAGGCGGGCGTTGAGCTTGTCCTGCATGTAGCCCTTGAGCACGCCGTTCTCGATCAGCACGTTGCAGTTGCTCGGCGTGCCTTCGTCATCCACGCTCAGCGAGCCGCGACGCCCGGCCAGGGTGCCGTCGTCGACGATGGTGCACAGGCTCGAGGCGACCTTTTCGCCGATCCGGCCGCTGTAGGCGGAGCTGCCCTTGCGGTTGAAGTCGCCCTCCAGGCCGTGGCCGACCGCTTCGTGGAGCAGGACCCCGGACCAACCCGCGCCCATCACCACCGGCAGGGTGCCGGCCGGCGCGGGAATCGCCTCGAGGTTGACCAGCGCCTGACGCAGGGCCTCGCGGGCGTAGCCCATGGCACGATCTTCCTGGAGGAAATAGCGATAGTCGGTGCGACCGCCGCCGCCGTGGCCGCCGCGTTCGCGTCGGCCGTTCTGTTCGACGATCACGCTGACGTTGAAACGCACCAGCGGACGAATGTCGGCGGCCAGCGAACCGTCGCTGGCCGCTACCAGGATCTGCTCCCAGACGCCGGCCATGCTCACCGTGACCTGCTGGATGCGGGGATCGAGCGCACGGGTAGCGGCGTCGATCTGCTTCAGCAACTCGACCTTCTCGGCACGGCTGAGCACGTCCAGCGGGTTCTCGCCGGCGTACAGGCGAGCCGGCACCACGGCCTTGAACGCCTGCACACTGCCGTTCTGTCCCGCACGGGAAATCGAACGGGCCGCCACCGCGGCCTGTTTCAACGCCTCGGCGGTGATCGCATTGCTATAGGCGAAGCCGGTCTTCTCGCCCGACTGCGCGCGTACCCCGACGCCCTGGTCGAGATTGAAGCTGCCTTCCTTGACGATGCCGTCCTCGAGCATCCACGACTCGGAGACCTGGCTCTGGAAATACAGGTCGGCGGCATCGATGCCCGGGCCGTTCAGTTCATGAAGAATGCCGGGCAGGCTGTCCAGCTCCAGACCACCGGGGGCCAGCAACTGCTGGCTGACGGATGACAACAACTCGCTCATATTCACTCCGTACGCGCCGGCCGCGGTTCGGCCGGCGGGAAAAATCGTCTGTGCGCCACCACCGGCATGCGCCGGCGGATATCCGCCTGTTCTGCGGCGTCGCGCGCCGCCAGCAGCACCGCTTCGCCCTGCGGCCGCTCGGCCAGGACCCGGCCCCAGGGATCGACGATGGCCGAATGGCCGAACGTCTCCCGGCCCCGTGGGTGGACGCCACCCTGTCCGGCCGCCAGCAGGTAGCACTGGGTCTCGATGGCGCGGGCGCGGACCAGCACCTGCCAGTGCGCCGCGCCAGTCACCGCGGTGAACGCCGACGGCGCCGTGATCAGCTCTGCGCCGGCCTCGCGCAGCGCGGTATAGAGTTCCGGAAAACGCAGGTCGTAGCAGACCGTCAGGCCGAGGCGACCGACCGGCGTATCCGCCACCACGATCTTCTGACCGAAAGCATAGTCGTCGGATTCACGATAGCGGCCCCGCGCATCGGCTACGTCCACATCGAACAGGTGCAGCTTGTCGTAGCGGGCAACCCGTTCTCCATGCTCGTCGATCAGCAGCGAACAGGCATTCGCCTTCGCCTCGGGTTGCCCATCCGGCGGCAGCGGCAGCGTTCCAGCGACTATCCACAACCTGAGGTCGCGAGCGGCGGAATTCAACCACGACAGGATCGGCCCGTTCCCCCGCGCCTCGGCGCGCCCCAGTTCGGCCAGGTCGCGCCGGCCCATGGCGGCGAAGTTTTCCGGCAACACGGCGAGCCGCGCCCCACCCTCGGCGGCCTGTTCCAGCAGGCGACGGGCGGCGGCCAGGTTGGCCGTCACGTCGTCCTGGCTGACCATCTGGATCACGGCAATGGACATGATTTCCTCCTCGCGGACGAAAGCGCCGCGTCGCGGCACCGGGCGCCGCTCAGCGGGGCTTCTCGAATGGCTTGTCGAAGCTGATCTTCGGATCCTGCCAGGGGCCCTTGACGCTGTATTGCACGCTGGCGAAGCGCGAGACCCGGTCGCCGAGCAGCTTGTCGACGACGAAGACCGCGCCACCGACCGCCGGACCGCCGACTATCAGTGCCGCCAGGGTCAGGTTGTTGGTCAATGGCAAGGTCACCAGCAGCTTGGCGTCGACCCGATCGTGAGCCAGGTCCAGGGTACCGTTCAACTCCAGGTTGCTCGACGGCCCTTCCAGCTTCAGCGGCTCGCGGGTGATGTAGACGCCGTCGGTGGCGGAGAGAACCCCCTTCACCCGGTCATAGCTCAGTCCCTTGCCGAGGATGTCCGAGAAGTCCAGGCGCAGCCGGCGGTTGATCGCGTTGAAATTGAGCAGGCCGAACACTCGCAGCGCCTGGGCGCTGCCTTCGACCTCGACGAACTGCCCCTTGCGCAGCGATGCATCCATGCTGCCGCTGAAGCGCTTCAGAGCCATGTAGGCCGGCGATCCCGGCCACTGGCCGTTGATATCCATGCGGAAACGTTCGCTGGTGGCGCTCGGCGCGAAATTCCAGGCCTTGAGCACATCCGCCAGGTTCTTGCCCTCGATCCGTCCCTGGTAGGTGCTGCGGGTATTGCCCGGACTGCCGTCCCAGCGCAGGCTGCCATTGACGTGCAGGCCACGCAGGTCGAGGTCCAGGTCGTTGAACGCCACGCCGTTGCTGCCCGGCCGTACCTTCAGGCTCCAGGCGCCCAGCGGCTGGCCGCCGAGGGCGACCTGGCCGATCTTCACGTCTACCGCCGGCAGGCTGCGCGGATCGACGGCGGCCAGCGGGTCCGAATCCTCCACCTTGTTCTCGTCGGGAAGGGTCGACTTCGGCAGGTTCAGGCGGTCCAGATCGACCACGATCGGCGCGCCCCTGGCATCCGGCAAGACCAGACGCCCCGATGCGAGGTCGCTGACCAGCACCAGTTGCCAGGCCCGCTCCTGGCGGGCCAGGTCGACGGTCAGGTTCTTCAGCTCCTGGCCGAAGCCCTTGAAGCTGTCGATGCGCAGGTCGGCGCCGCGCAGCAGGCCCGCAGCGCTACTGGCAGCCTGGTCGCCATTGCCGTAGCGCTTCAGGGTGGCCTGCCAGGCGTCCCAGTCCAGTTCCGCCAGACGCCCGCGCACCCGCAGCCCCTGTGCCGAGGGCAGCAGCGCCGGGTCACCGCCCAGGCGCAGGGCGCCGCGTCCGTTCAGCGGCTTGTCCGCCGGGGCCGCATAGGCCAGGCTGGCGAGGCCGTCGTAACGCGCCCAGTAACGCCGTTCGGCGCCATCCAGGGTCATCCTCCATTGGGTCGGCCGCGCCTGGGCGGCCGTCTTGCCGAACGGCGCCGGCAGGTCGACGACGGCGCCCTTGAGATCCGAATCGATCTGCAACTGGCTGTCCTTGCCATCCAGCAGCAGGTTGAGCTGGAACGGCAGGCGTCCCGAGACCGGCAACGGACGCTGGCCAGCGCCGAGCCAGTCGCTCAGCGACTTGACCGCCACCTGGCCGTTGAGCAGCAAGCGCGTGCGCGCATCGCCGCGCCCCTCGGCGACGACCCGCCCGCGTACCTCGCTGCCCAGCACCCGGGCCTGCACCGCCGGGGCGCTCAGGCCCTTGGCCAGGTCGAAACGGAAGTCGCCCTTCACTTCGCTCATATCCAGCTTCGGACTGGGCATCTTCAGGGTCGCGCCCATGGTGGAGAAATCCACGACCACCCCGGTCTTGCCGGCCTCGTCGTGGTCCAGTGGAATATCCAGCTTCAGGTGGCCCTGCAAGGGCCCGTCGCCCTCCCAGCCGGCGAAGATCTTGCGGGTCGGGATCGGCGCTTCCTGGAGCAGCTTGATGCCGTCCTTCAGGTTACTGTCGACGGCGCCATCCACATACAGGTGCGGCGTCTGTCCCGGCCGGCCGAGAGGTATGTCGACCTTGACGTCGCTGACCCGGGAATTCAGCAGATTCCCGCTGGAGGCCAGCACGCGGACTCCGGAATCCTCGACGAACACCTCGCCGACCGTTTTGCTCAGGGCGGGCCAGCCGGGCTGGTAGGCCAGCTCGCCGTCGCGAACCTTGAAGTAGAGGTTCATGACGTGGGCTTCGGCCGCCGCGCCGCGGTTCAGCGAGCCCTGCCACTGGAAGTAGCCCTGCTCGACATGGCCACTGCGGATCGCCGTCTTCAACCAGTTCGCCAGGCTTTTGTTCATTCCCGGCAACTGGGTCGGCAGGTACTTGGCGGTGAAGCGCGCGTCGCCGTCGCTGAGGCCGACCTGGAGGTCCATGTAGTCTTCAGCGCCGGGATCGCGCATCAGGCGGATCAGCATGTCGCCGGCCAGGCGGCCCTCCTCGCCCTCGACCCGCATCAGGTGGCTGCCGAGGGTGAAGGCGCGGTCGTCCAGGCTCCAGAACATCCGCGTGCGAGCCTCGCGGTAGCGCCACGGCTCGGGAAACACCTTGGCCAGGTGCAGCATGAAATCCTGCGCCGATGCGTCGAGCTGGCCTCCAGCCAGGGTGCCGGTCAAGGTGCCACTGACATTTTCCACTGCCGGGACCTCATGGAACGCCGAGATACCGACCTTTTCCAGGTTGGTCGCGTAGCTGACCCGCTCGGGCACCTCCCGCTGCGGCCAGAAATCGGCGTTCAGGTTGTGCAGGATGCCCTTCGGCTTCAGGCCCGCCACCCACTCCGCCGCCGCGTCCGGCAGCGGCGCCAACGCTTCTATCGCCGGCACCAGGGGCGTCAGGTCGACGCGGTCGGCCTGCAGCTTCCAGTGTGGCTCGTTGTTCTGCTGGTCGCGACGCAACAGCAGCTCCACCTCGCCCCAGCGCTGCTCGCCGAAATTCGCCGCCAGGTCGCCGACCCGAACCTTCCAGCCCTGCGCTTCGCGATCGAAGAACAGGTTCATGCCCAGGTCGTTGATTTCCACCGGCTTGCGCGCGGCATACGACGCCTTCAACTGCGGCGCCAGCAGCCGTGCCACCAGCCGTTGCGCCTTGCCGTCGCGCCAGTCGAACCAGAAGTCGCCGCCGGCCTTGGCCCGAACGATCTTCCATTCCTGGGTCAGACCGGCCGGCAACCATTGCGCCCAGTCGCTCTGCGGCAGGCTGAGATAGACCCTGGCGCTGCTGCGCGGCCAGTCCTCGCTGTCGATCCGCCCTTCGGCGTGCAGCGCCAGGGGTTGGCCATCCGGCAGTTGCAGGCGGGCATCGAGACTCTGCCCACCGACCGATGAACTGCGCAGGGTCGCGCCGACCGCGCTGAGCGACAGCGCTGCGCTTCCCCGCGGTGCCACCTCCAGTTGGCTGTCCAGCAGCGAGATGCGTTGGGTCTGCAGCAGGAATTGCAGGAGTTTCCGGGGATCGCTGGGCTTGTCGCTGTGCGGCAGGCCATCCAGGCTCCACTGGCCATCCTCGCCTTCGCGCAGGGTCAGCTTGAGTCCCTCCAGCTCCAGGCTGCCGATCCGCACCTGGCGCGCCAGCAGGCTGCCGAGCAGGTCCGGCGCCAGCCGCACCCGCGCCAGGCGCAGACTCTGTTCGCCGTCACCGACCTGGATGTCGCGCGCCACCACCAGAGGCTCGAAGCCGCGCCAGGAGCCCGTCAGCTCGGCAATCCGCACCGGTATGCCGAGCTGCTTGCCAGCTTCGTCCTCCAGTTGCTGACGGTATTCGGCCACCAGCGGCACCAGTTGCCGGCCAAGGCTGACGTACAGCGCCAGCAGCACCAGTACCAGGGCGCACAGACCCAGGACGATCCGTAGCAGTCGCGTTCCGAGGCTTCCCACATCCGCCATTTCAGCCATACGCCTCAGAGCAGGACCACGTCATATTGCTCCTGCGAGTACATCGCCTCGACCTGGAACTTGATGGTGCGGCCGATGAACGCCTCGAGATCGGCGACGTTACCCGACTCCTCGTCGAGCAGCCGGTCCACCACCTTCTGGTTGGCCAGCACCAGGTAGGAGTCGGCCTGGTAGGCACGCGCCTCGCGGAGAATCTCGCGGAAAATCTCGTAGCAGGTGGTTTCCGCAGTCTTCAGCATGCCGCGTCCCTGGCAGCAGGGGCACGGCTCGCAGAGGATCTGCACCAGGCTTTCGCGGGTGCGCTTGCGGGTCATCTGCACCAGGCCCAACTCGGTGATGCCGATGATGTTGGTCTTCGCGTGGTCGCGCTCCAGTTGCTTCTCCAGGGTGCGCAGGACCTGCCGGCGATGCTCCTCGTCCTCCATGTCGATGAAGTCGATGATGATGATCCCGCCCAGGTTGCGCAGGCGCAGTTGGCGGGCGATCGCGGTGGCCGCCTCGAGGTTGGTCTTGAAGATGGTTTCCTCGAGGTTGCGATGGCCGACGAAGGCGCCGGTGTTCACGTCGATGGTGGTCATCGCCTCGGTCGGATCGACGATCAGGTAGCCGCCGGACTTCAGCAGCACCTTGCGCTCCAGGGCTTTCTGGATTTCGTCCTCGACGCCGTAAAGATCGAAGATCGGTCGCTCGCCCGGGTAATGTTCGAGGCGATCGGAAATCTCCGGCATCAATTCTTCGACGAAGGAAGTGATCTTCTGGAAGTTCTCTCGCGAGTCGATGCGGATCTTCTCGATCCGCGGGTTCACCAGGTCGCGCAGGGTACGGATCGCCAGGGACAGGTCTTCGTAGATCACCGAAGGCGCGCCGACGGTCTGGATCTGCGCGGCGATCTGGTCCCATAGCCGGCGAAGGTAGCGGATGTCGGCGAGAATCTCGTCCTCGCCCGCGCCTTCCGCGGCGGTGCGCAGGATGAAGCCGCCCTGCCCCTCGATGCCTTCCGCCGCCACGCAGTCGGCCACCACCTTCTTCAGGCGCTCGCGCTCGACTTCGTCCTCGATCCGCAGGGATATCCCGACATGACTGGTGCGCGGCATGTACACCAGATAGCGCGAAGGAATCGACAGGTGGGTGGTCAGCCGTGCGCCCTTGGTGCCGATCGGATCCTTGGTCACCTGCACCACCAGCGCCTGCCCCTCATGGACCAGGGCACTGATGCTTTCCACGGCGCTGCCTTCGCGATTGGATATCTCGGCGGCATGGATGAACGCCGCACGTTCCAGGCCGATGTCGACGAACGCCGCCTGCATCCCCGGCAGTACCCGTACCACCCGCCCCTTGTAGATATTGCCGACGATGCCGCGCCGCTGGGTGCGTTCGACATGCACTTCCTGCAGGACGCCGTTTTCCACCACCGCCACGCGCGACTCCATCGGCGTGATATTGATCAGGATCTCTTCGCTCATGCGTCCACTGTCCTTATTTCGGCGCGTTAGGCGTTACGGCGGGTTGCCACCCACGGGCTGCCAGCAAGGGATGCCGAATTCCCTCAACAGTTCCGCAGTTTCACACAAAGGCAGCCCGACCACCGCACTGTAACTGCCTTCGATGCGACTGACGAATATCGCCCCGAGGCCCTGGATCGCATATCCGCCCGCCTTGTCCGCCGGCTCGCCGCTCTGCCAGTAGCGCAGCGCTTCTTCCGGAGCGACCTGGCGGAAGCGCACCCGGCACTCCACCACCCGCGCCTCGACGCCACCAGTGGCGGCCAGGGCCACGGCGGTGAGAACCTGGTGTTCGCGCCCGGACAGCGCAGCCAGCATGGCCAGCCCCTCGGCCTGGTCCACGGGCTTGCCGAGAATTCGCCCGTCGATCACCACCGAAGTATCCGCGCCCAGGACACAACCGTCCTCGCCGCGCCCTTCCAGCATAGCCAGCCCGGCGGCCGCCTTGCCGCGCGCCAGGCGCTCGACGTAGGCGGCGGGCGCTTCGTTCGGCAAGGGGGACTCGTCGATAGCGGTGGCGAGCACGGACAGCGGCACACCGATCTGGGTCAGCAGTTCACGGCGACGGGGCGAGGCGGAGGCGAGATACAGCGACGGCATGGAGGCTCCCGGGAAACGCGTCGGGCGATGCGCCGATCACCCGTTTCGAAGAATGACGATATCCGCCGCAGCATAGCTGCGAAGCGGACCTACCTCACGTTGAGACGCAGGCGGACGAACTGCAGCAGGGCGTACACCCAGGGCCAGAGCAGCGCGCTGACCAGGGCCGGGAGCAGGAAGGTCAGGGTCGGCGGGCGATTGCCGGTCAGGGCGTTGAGCCAGAGCTGGAGCAGCTGCGCCAGGCCGTAGACCACCACCAGCACCAGGCACTGCTGCCAGGCCGGGAACATGCGCAGGCGCTGGTGCAGGGACAGCACGAGGAAGGTGATCAGGCCGAGGATCAGCGCGTTCTGCCCGAGCAGGTTGCCGTAGAGCACGTCCTGGGCCAGGCCGAGCAGCCAGGCGGTGACCATCCCGACGCGCTCGGGCAGCAGCAACACCCAGTAGGTCAGCAGCATCGCCAGCCACAGCGGGCGGCCGATCTCGGTGAAGGTAGGCATCGGCGCTACGGCCAGCACCAGCCCGACCAGCAGGCTCAGCCAGATCACCCAGACATTGTTCGAACCTTGAGTCGCGCGAGCCATCAGCGGCGTCCCCCGTTGGCCGCCGGAGCGGCAGGCTGCGTGGGAGCTGGCGCGGGCGCGGCGGCGGGCTGCTGCGCAGCACCCTGGGCTGCCGGGGTGGCCGGCGACGGCGCGGCGGCCGGTTGCGCGGCAGGCTGGGGCGCCTGGGCGCCGGCGGCGGCTTTCTTGTCCGCCTCTTCCTGGGCCTCGGCGGCGTCGTTGGCGCGCTGTTCCGGGGTGCGGCTGTCGCTGAACACCAGCAGCACGTAGCGGCTACGGTTCATCTTCGCGGTCGGCACCGCGCGCACCACGGCGAATGGCTGGCCGGAATCGTGGATCACTTCCTTGACCGTGGCCACCGGATAGCCGGCGGGGAAGCGTTGCCCCAGGCCGGAGCTGACCAGTAGGTCGCCTTCCTTGATGTCGGCGGTGTCGGCGACGTAGCGCAATTCCAGGCGCTCGGGATTGCCGGTACCGACGGCGATGGCGCGCAGGCCGTTGCGATTGACCTGCACCGGGATACTGTGGGTGGTGTCGGTGAGCAGCAGGACCCGCGCGGTATAGGGCATCACCTCGACCACCTGGCCCATCAGGCCGCTGGCATCGAGCACCGGCTGGCCGACGAAGACGCCGTCGTTCTCGCCCTTGTCGATCATGATGCGTTGGGTGAAGGGGTTCGGATCGACGCCGATCAGCTCGCTGACCAGTACCTTGTCGTCGACCAGCGCGGCGGAATTGAGCAGCTCGCGCAGGCGCACGTTCTGCTCGGTGAGCGCGGCGAGTTTCTGCACCCGGCGCTGCATCAGCAGGGACTCGGCCTTGAGGCGTTCGTTCTCGGCGATCAGCTCGCTACGGCTGCTGAACTGGTCGCGCACACCTTCCCAGGCGCGCACCGGCATTTCCGCCAGGCCGTAGAAAGGCGTGAGCACCATCCCCAGCTTGCTGCGGACGGGCTCCAGATAGTCGAACCGGGCGTCCACCACCATCAGGCTGACCGACAGCACGGCCAGCACCAACAGGCGAACGCCCAGCGACGGGCCTTTGGAGAATAGCGGTTTGATGATCCGCTCCTAGGCGACGATGCTCGCCACCTTACTCGGTGGAGAGCAGGTCCATGGAGTGGCGGTCCATCATCTCCAGCGCACGGCCACCGCCGCGAGCCACGCAGGTGAGCGGCTCCTCGGCGACGATCACCGGCAGGCCGGTTTCCTGTGCCAGCAGCTTGTCCAGGTCGCGCAGCAGCGCGCCACCGCCGGTCAGCACCAGGCCGCGCTCGGCGATATCCGAGGCCAGCTCCGGCGGCGATTGCTCGAGGGCGCTCTTGACCGCCTGGACGATGGTCGCCAGGGACTCCTGCAGGGCCTCGAGGACCTCGTTGGAGTTCAGGGTGAAGCTGCGCGGTACGCCTTCGGCCAGGTTGCGGCCGCGGACGTCGACTTCGCGAACGTCGCCGCCCGGGAAGGCGGTGCCGATCTCCTGCTTGATGCGCTCGGCGGTGGATTCGCCGATCAGGCTGCCGTAGTTGCGGCGCACGTAGGTGACGATGGCTTCGTCGAAGCGGTCGCCGCCGACGCGGACGGATTCGGCGTAGACCACGCCGTTGAGGGAAATCAGGGCGATCTCGGTAGTGCCGCCGCCGATGTCTACGACCATCGAGCCGCGGGCCTCCTCGACCGGCAGGCCGGCGCCGATGGCGGCAGCCATCGGCTCTTCGATCAGGAACACCTCGCGGGCGCCGGCGCCCAGGGCCGATTCGCGGATGGCCCGGCGCTCAACCTGGGTGGACTTGCACGGTACGCAGATCAGCACGCGCGGGCTGGGCTGCAGGAAGCTGTTTTCGTGGACCTTGTTGATGAAGTACTGCAGCATCTTCTCGCAGACGCTGAAATCCGCGATCACGCCGTCTTTCATCGGACGGATGGCGGCGATGTTGCCCGGGGTACGGCCGAGCATGCGCTTGGCCTCGGTGCCCACGGCGACGACGCTCTTCTGGCTGCCATGGCTGCGAATGGCGACCACGGACGGTTCGTTCAGGACGATGCCGCGCTCGCGCACATAAATAAGGGTATTGGCAGTACCCAGGTCGATCGACAGATCGCTGGAAAACATGCCACGCAATTTTTTGAACATGGGAAAGAAACCCTAGGCGAAGCGTGGGTGAAAAATACGCGGGTAAAAAAGTGCGGCAAACTCTAACAACGACGGGGATTTTGGGCAAGGCGGGCAATATGCTAAATTGCAGGCTTTTCCCGGCCCCACAAGGCCCGTCCAGGCGGAATTAGACCGCCGACCGCGGCATCCGTTCCCTGCCTTATATAACGCATGGCGCCCCGCCGCCCTTCCAAGGCCGCTTTTGCTGGAGACTCCCGATGGCGCTTGAACGCTCCGACGTGGAAAAAATCGCCCATCTCGCCCGCCTGGGCCTGAGCGAGGCCGATCTTCCGCGCACCACCGAGACCCTGAACAACATCCTCGGCCTGATCGACCAGATGCAGGCGGTCGACACCAGCGGCGTCGAACCGCTTGCCCACCCGCTGGAAGCCACCCAGCGCCTGCGTCCGGACGCGGTCACCGAGACCGATCACCGCGACGCCTACCAGACCATCGCCCCCGCCGTGGAAGAAGGTCTGTACCTGGTTCCGAAAGTCATCGAGTAATAAGGACGCGGACACATGCTGCATCAATTGACCCTCGCCGAGATCGCCCGCGCCCTCGCCGACAAGCAATTTTCCGCCGAAGAGCTGACCCGCACCCTGCTCGGTCGCATCCGGCAGCTGGATCCCCAGCTCAACAGCTTCATCAGCATCACCGACGACCTGGCCATCGCCCAGGCCAAGGCAGCCGACGAACGGCGCGCCAACGGCGAGAACGGCGCCCTGCTCGGCGCGCCGATCGCCCACAAGGACCTGTTCTGCACCCAGGGCGTACGCACCAGCTGCGGTTCGAAGATGCTCGACAACTTCGTCTCGCCCTACGACGCCACCGTGGTCGAGAAGCTCGCCGCCGCCGGCGCCGTTACCCTCGGCAAGCTGAACATGGACGAATTCGCCATGGGCTCGTCGAACCAGTCCAGCCACTACGGCGCGGTGAACAACCCCTGGAGCCTCGACCGTGTGCCTGGCGGCTCCTCCGGCGGCTCCGCCGCGGCAGTCGCCGCGCGCCTGCTGCCGGCCGCCACCGGCACCGATACCGGCGGCTCGATCCGCCAGCCGGCGGCGCTGACCAACCTCACCGGGATCAAGCCGACCTACGGCCGGGTTTCCCGCTGGGGCATGATCGCCTACGCCTCCAGCCTCGACCAGGGCGGCCCGCTGGCGCGCACCGCCGAGGACTGCGCGCTGATGCTGGGGGTGATGGCCGGATTCGATCCGAAGGACTCGACCAGCGTCGAACAGCCGGTGGACGACTACCTGGCCGCCCTGCAGAAGCCGCTGAGCGGCCTGCGCATCGGCCTGCCGCGGGAATACTTCGGCGCCGGCCTCGACAGCCGCATCGCCGACGCGGTGCTGGCCGTGGTCGAGGAGCTGAAGACGCTCGGCGCCACGGTGAAGGACATTTCCCTGCCGAACATGCAGCACGCCATCCCGGCCTACTACGTGATCGCGCCGGCCGAGGCGTCCTCCAACCTGTCGCGCTTCGACGGCGTGCGCTATGGCTATCGTTGCGACGCCCCGCAGAACCTGGAAGACCTGTACAAGCGCTCGCGCGCGGAAGGCTTCGGCAGCGAAGTGAAGAACCGCATCATGGTCGGCACCTACGCACTGTCGGCCGGCTACTACGATGCCTATTACCTGCAGGCTCAGAAGATTCGCCGGCTGATCAAGAACGACTTCGTCAGCGCCTTTGCCGAAGTGGACGTGATCCTCGGCCCGACCACGCCGAACCCGGCCTGGAAGATCGGCGAGAAGAACGACGACCCGGTTTCCCAGTACCTGGAAGACATCTACACCATCACCGCCAACCTCGCCGGCCTGCCGGGGCTGTCCATGCCCGCCGGCTTCGTCGACGGCCTGCCGGTGGGTGTCCAGTTGCTCGCGCCCTACTTCCAGGAAGGTCGCCTGCTCAACGTCGCGCACCAGTACCAGCAGGTCAGCGACTGGCACACCCGCACCCCGGCCGGCTTCTAAGCCATGGCAACGCCACGCAGTCCCCTCCCCTCTCCCGGCGCGGAGAGGGCGACCCGCAGGGTCGGCAGCGGGACTGCGCAGGCACAGAAGGATTGAGGAACACCACATGCAATGGGAAACCGTGATCGGGCTGGAAATCCACGCACAGCTCGCCACCCAATCGAAGATCTTCTCCGGCAGCTCGACCGCCTTCGGCGCCGCGCCGAATACCCAGGCCAGCCTGGTCGACCTGGCCATGCCGGGCACCCTGCCGGTGCTCAACGAGGAGGCCGTACGCATGGCCTGCCTGTTCGGCCTGGCGATCGACGCACGGATCGACCGGCAGAACGTGTTCGCCCGCAAGAACTACTTCTACCCTGACCTGCCGAAGGGCTACCAGACCAGCCAGATGGACCATCCCATCGTCGGCAAGGGCCACCTCGACATCACCCTGGAAGACGGCACCACCAAGCGCATCGGCATCACCCGCGCGCACCTGGAGGAGGACGCCGGCAAGAGCCTGCACGAAGACTTCCAGGGCATGAGCGGCATCGACCTGAACCGCGCCGGAACACCGCTGCTGGAGATCGTTTCCGAGCCGGACATCCGCAGCGCCAAGGAAGCCGTGGCCTACGTCAAGGCGATCCACGCCCTGGTGCGCTACCTGGGCATCTGCGACGGCAACATGGCCGAGGGCTCGCTGCGCTGCGACTGCAACGTCTCGGTGCGACCGAAGGGCCAGGCCGAATTCGGCACCCGCGCCGAGATCAAGAACGTCAACTCCTTCCGCTTCATCGAGAAGGCGATCAACCACGAGATCCAGCGCCAGATCGAGCTGATCGAGGACGGCGGCAAGGTGGTCCAGGAAACCCGCCTGTACGACCCGAACAAGGACGAGACCCGCTCCATGCGCGGCAAGGAAGAAGCCAACGACTACCGTTACTTCCCCTGTCCCGACCTGCTGCCGGTGGTCATCGAACCCGAGTACCTGGCGAAGCTGCGCGAGCAACTGCCGGAACTGCCGGTGCAGAAGCGCGAACGCTTCGAGAGCCAGTACGGCCTGTCCGCCTACGATGCCAGCGTGCTGTCCGCCAGCCGCGAGATGGCCGACTACTTCGAGAAGGTCCAGGGTATCTGCGGCGACGCCAAGCTGGCGGCCAACTGGGTGATGGTCGAGCTGGGCAGCCTGCTCAACAAGGACGGCCTGGAGATCGAGCAGTCTCCGGTGTCCGCCGAGCAACTGGGCGGCATGATCCTGCGCATCAAGGACAACACCATCTCCGGCAAGATCGCCAAGATGGTCTTCGAAGCCATGGCCAACGGCGAGGGTTCCGCCGACCAGATCATCGAGGCCAAGGGCCTGAAGCAGGTCACCGACAGTGGCGCCATCGAGAAGATGCTCGACGAGGTGCTGGCGGCCAACGCCGAGCAGGTCGAGCAGTACCGCGCCGCCGACGAGGCCAAGCGCGGCAAGATGTTCGGCTTCTTCGTCGGCCAGGCGATGAAGGCCTCGAAAGGCAAGGCCAACCCGCAGCAGGTGAACGAGTTGCTGAAGAAAAAGCTCGAAGCGTGAGTCAAAGCCAGACGCCGGGTTCGCCCGGCGTCTTCTTGTCCGCCAGGAGCTGTTGTCCATGCCCAACCCATCCGCCGCCGCGCGCCTCGCCCTCGCCGTCCTGCCCCTGTTCCTCGCCGGCTGCTCCAGCCTCGCCGGCAGCGGTTCCGCGAATACCGGCGAAGCCTCCTACTATGGCAGCCGCCACGCAGGCCTGCGTACCGCCAGCGGCGAGCGCTACAACCCCAACGCAATGACCGCTGCCCACCGCACGTTGCCGTTCGGTACCCGCGTGCGGGTAACCAACCTCGACAACCGCCGCAGCGTGGTGGTGCGGATCAACGATCGCGGGCCGTTCCGCCGCGGGCGGATCATCGATGTATCGCGCAAGGCCGCCGAAGGCCTGGGTATGATCCGCAGCGGCGTGGCGCCGGTTCGGATAGAGTCGCTGGATTGAGCCACCTTCTACCCACGACAGGAACCTTCCGATGAGCGAACAAGGCAAGACCGGCCTGGAGATCCGACGTGAAGTCATGGGCGACGCCTTCGTCGAGCGCGCCATGGGCAACGCCACCGCCTTCACCCAGCCATTGCAGGACTTCGTCAACGAGCATGCCTGGGGCTCGGTCTGGGCCCGCGAGGCGCTGCCGCGCAAGACCCGCAGCCTGATCACCCTGGCCGCCCTGACCGCCCTGAAATGCCCGCAGGAACTCAAGGGGCACGTGCGCGGCGCGCTGAACAACGGCTGCACGGTGGAGGAAATCCGCGAGGCACTGCTGCACTGCGCGGTCTATGCCGGGGTGCCGGCGGCGATCGATGCGTTCCGTGCGGCCCAGGAAGCGATCGATACCTGGCAGGGCGAACAGCCCGCCTGAGCCCAGGAGCCATTCGCAGCGGCATGAGCGCCGCCGTCAGGCCACGCGGTTGGTAACGCCGATGCCTGAACGACGGCGAATAACGCCAGAGGCGTTATCCGCCAGCGCAGGCGCCTACGGATAACTGAAGCGCTTCACCAGCGTCAGCTCGCCAGGCTTGCGCATCGGCACCAGGAAGGTTTCCTGTTTCTCGTTCGGCGTGCCCTCTTCGGTGACCAGGGTGATGCGCGCCGTGGTCAGGTCCTGGGCGGCCTGTTCGGCGCCATCCTCGCTGCTGCCGTAGCCACCGCCGAAGTAGTTGACGTAGACCAGGTAGGGCCCCTTCTGTGGCGTCGGCGTGGCGATGATTTCCGGGCCGTAGCCGGTGGTGACGTCGACATCCAGGGTCGCGCCGTTGGCCAGCGAACGATTGCCATACCAGACATGGTCGCCGTCCGGGGTCACCAGGTGCAGGTCGAGGTCGGTGTTGTCGCTGTCCCAGGACAGCAGCACGCGCAGCTTGGCCGGCACTTCCCCGCCGCCGCCACCGTGATAGAACTGGACCCGTCGCGACTGCCCGGCGGCGTTGCGCACCTCGACGCTGTTGCTGCCGGACGGGAAGGCGAACGGGCGGTCGAAGCTGCCATCGGCGTCCACCTTCAGCGGCATGCTCACACCGTTCACCACCAGCGTCGCCGGGCGGTCCTTGGGCTGGCTCTCGATCGCGCCGCGAATGCGCGCGGTGGTCGCCTGGTCGGCGGCGACGTTGACCGAGGACGCCGGGTAGTTCACCACCTGCCGGTAATTGGCGGCGGAACCGTCGCCGGCACGCCAGCCGGAGACCGGCGTATCCAGTTTCACGGGGTTGTCCGCCCAGGCGACGAGGGGAAGGCAACTGAGCAGGGCGGCAAGGGACATTCGGTTCATGGAGTCATTCCAGTAGCAGGCACCGGGCCAGGCTTTCGACATAGTTTTCGTCCTGGCCGCTGGGATGGGCGCGGAAGGCCAGGTGCAGGTATTCGTGGGTGAGGTCCAGGCGTTCCTGTAGGGAATACAGGCCGCGGACGAAGATGCGTTCGCGCTCGCGATCGACATAGGGCCGCCCGGAAGCCAGGCGGCACACGGAAAAACTCGGAATCTCCTCGTAGCCGGGCTCGCGGTCGAGGCGCTCGCGCCACTGCCGGCGCTGCTTGCGCAGCCAGTCTTCGGCGGCCGGCAACGGCTGGCAGGCGGCCACCGGGTTGTCCCAGCGGCTCAGGCTGCTGCGCGGGAAAGCCTGGGCGAGGATGCTGTCGTAGCCCAGTCCCTGCCCGGCTTGCTCCACCGCGTGCTTCCAGGACAGACGCGCCGGGCCAGGCTGGTCGGAGTGATAGTTGACGGTCGCCCCGGCCAGCACCAGGTCGGCGCTCCAGGCGGCGATCCGCCGCGTCTGCGCGCTGGCCGGGCGCGGCGCCACGCGCTGGCGCTGGCTGCTGTCATCGATGGCCAGGCATTCGCCGCGCGGCGCGGCGTTTTGCAACAGATAGGTGCGAATGGTCACCGCCAGCGCGCGAGCGGCTTCCTTCGGCTGCGCCGAGGCTTCGCGCTCCAGCACCCGCGCCACGTACTCTTCGCGCGAAACCCGCGCGACCAGGCGCGGCACGCCATCCACCCGCTGCAGGAACAGGTCGCCGGCGCTGGCGATATCCAGGCGATTGCCGTTGGTGAAGAGCACTTGCTGCGGACCATGCAGCAGGCCTTCGGCGGCCGGGTGGCCGGCAGGATCGCTGACCGAGCGCAGTGGATAGCGGCTGAACAGGTTCACTTCCACGCAACGGCCCGGATCGGCCGGCCACGGACTCGGCAGGAAGCGCCCGAGCACCTCGGCGTAGCGGTCCAGGATCACCTTGCTGGTTCCCGGGCCGCCGAGCCAGAGCGGCGTTCCATCGACCAGCCAGCCAGCGAAACCGCCCTGGCGCGCCTGCGGGTCATGGTCGTCGAGCCAGCTCCAGGTCTTCACCCGCAGGCGGCCGCCAAGGCTGGCCACGGCATGGCCGTCGCCGGCCTGCAACGCCACGTCGAGCAGTACCCGCCGCGCCTCGCCCTGGGCCGGTAGTCGCTGCAACTGTTCCAGAAGCTCCTTAACCGGCACCCGCGTCTGCGGTTGCAGCCGTTCCAGATCGAGCAACCAGGCCGGTGCCTGGCGCGCCTGCCAGTAGCCGCGCCAGGCCTCCGGCCGCAAGGCGAGGCGCTGCGGCTCGAAATACAGCCCGCAGGAGCGCACCAGGGCGCGGTCACGACCGATCGTCTGGCCATTCTCGCAGCAGTAGACCTCCTCACGGCTGCGCCCCTGGCAGGCATAGGGCGGCTCGGCCTGGCCGGTGTCGCTCAGCCAGGCGAAGACGAACAGTTTCCACAGGCTGCCCAGCGGAGCCTGCAAATCGGCCGGCAACGGCCGGCGCTCGAGCACCCGCTGGTGATCCAGGCTCACCAGTTCGTAGCCCTGGGTCGTGCGCCAGGCCAGCTGGACCGGCGCCTCCGCTGCGCGAAGCAGCAACGGCACGGCGCACAGCAGGACCAGCCAGGCGCGCAACGCAATCACTCGACCTTGACCTTGGCCAGCGCCGGCTTGGCTTCCAGGGCCTGCTGTTCCGGCGCGTAGAGACGCAGGTAGCGGGCCGGTGGCAGGTTGAAGCTGCCTTTCTGGGAGAAACGCACCAGGTGACGGAAACGCTGCTCGCCACTCAGGCTGTCCACCGGCACTCCGTAGAACAGCTCGCCCGGTTCGTTGCGCGCGCGCTCCAGGGTGGTCGCCTCGTCGCCGGCCAGGCCGCTGATCTTGATGCCCCAGGTGGTGCGCTCGACATCCGCACCGGGCGGCAGCGGCAGTTCCAGCATGCCGTAGCGTAGAGCGGTGTCTTCCGGAACGGTCAGGGTCACTTCGTCGAGATACAGTTCGTCGCTGGAAAGCGGCTTGTCGCCGACCTCCTCGACCTTGAACTCGAACGCCCCCTCGCCGGGCACCAGGCGCAGCAGGCGACGGCTGATCTGCACCGGCAGTTGCCCGCTCGGCGCCTGGGCGCTGCGGTAGCTGAGCGCAACCGGCAACGGCCGGGCCGGCGCCTCGTCCAGGTCGACCCAGCTCGGAATGCCGCGGCCGCGCCATTGCCAGTAGGTTTCGCCGGTGGCGCCGCGCTGCGCCTGCCAGTCCTTCGGCGGCTGCGGCAGCTTGCCCTGCGGCGCCTGGGCCAGGGCGCCCTGCAGCCAGGTCAGGGCCAGGGCGCGTTCCAGGGTCGATTGCGCCGGCGCCAGGCGTTGCAGCAGAGCGCTGGCCTGCTGGCCGTCCACGGCCGAGCGAGAGGCCAGCAAGGCATCGGTGAACGGCAAGCCGGCCTCACGCAGGCGCTGCGTCGCCGTCTCGGCCTGGGCGGCCAGCGGCGCGGGCACCGCAACCCGCAGTTGCCGTGCCAGGTCCACCGCCAGCACTCGCGCCGCGGCCAGGCCGACGGCCGAGTCCGGGTCGCCCAGCACCAGGCCGTCGTCGGCCTCCAGCGGCTCCGCGCGCGCCTGCCCTTCGCCGGCGTTGGCCAGATCGTTGAGCAGGCCGCCGAGCAGGGTGTTCACCGGCAACTGCATGTCGCGGGCGAAAGCCAGGATCAGCGCGCGCTGCAGCAGCGGGGTCTGCGTCGCCTGCTTGGCGTAGGGCTCGAGGATGCGCTGCCAGTGTTCGGCCGGCAGTTGGATCTCCAGTGCGCGGCTGGCGTACCAATCGGCGTAGTAGGCGTAGGCGGTGAGGAAAGCGTCGCCATCGACGTCGCCGCCCCACCAGGCGAACCAGGCGTCCGGGCCGGCCATCTGCACCAGGCGCAGGCGACTGTTCTGCATGATCAGGCGCAGGCGGTCGCGAATCCGCGGCTCGCCGCCGGCCAGCGCCGGATAGGCGATGCTCAGCGGCAGCAGTTGGCTGGCGGTCTGCTCGACGCCGCCGTAGGGATACTCCAGCAGATCATCGAGATTGCCCAGGTAGGCCGCGGCCGGGCCATCGGCCAGGCGCAGGCGTACGTCGCGGGCGTCCGCCGGCAGTTGCAGCGGGTTGCTCGCCGCCGCCAGGCTGAGGTTCTGCGCCTGCTCCACCTGCCAGCCGTCGGCCAGCAGGTTGAAGCGCACCGCCAGGCGGTCGCGGACCTGCCCGTCCTGGCGCAGCTCGGCGCTCCAGTCGCCATCGCTGAGCGGCTGTTGCGCCAGCGGAATGTAGTTGACTCCCTTGGCCAGCTCCAGGGGCTGGCTGCGCTGGCTGCCAGGCGGCCCGCTGAGCAGCTCGGCCTTGACCGGCTGTTCGCCATGGTTGAAGACGAACAGGCCGAGGTCGGGCTGGTCACCCTGGCGGAAGCGGGTCGGCCCGCTCCATTTCAGGTACAGCGGCTTCTCCGAGCGAAGGAACTGCTTCTTCTGGCCGACCTGGCCGTTGTCGTCGATGGCCCGTGCGGTGATCCGCCAGCGGGTCAGCGAGTCGGGCATGCGGAAGCTGAAGCTGGCCTTGCCCTGGGCGTCGGTGACCAGCTCCGGCTGCCAGGCGGCGGTGTCGACGTCCTCGCGGCGCGGCCGCTCCAGTACCTTGACGCCGCGCTCGCTGCGGTTCGCCCGTCCGGGTGCACTGGTGCTGCCGGGCAACGCCACGTCGTAGCTGATGAAGGCCAGGCTGGCGCTGGTGCGCACGTTGTTGCGCCGCGGATGGTAGAAGAACTGGTCGATGCCGGGGGCGATCTCCGCCTGCAGGGCATAGACCATCTCATCCACCACGCTGACGGTCAGGTGGCTGGAAACCGGTTTGCCGGCGAAGCGCGTGGCCAGGGTCACGGTCACCGTCTCGCCCGGTTCGTAGCGCTCCTTGTCGGTGGCGATGTCGATCTCCACCTGGGGCATGCCGACCTTGATCCCGGCGTTCTGGAAGCTGTAGTCGCCGCCCTTGGTGTAGAGCACCGAGAAGGTCAGGTTCGGCGAGAACTCCTCGCGCACCGGGATCCGCACGCGGTACTGGGTCGGATTGAGCTTTTCCAGGCGCAACCAGTCGGCGCCCTTGGACAGCAGGGCGGTGGCCTCGACCTTGTCGCGCTCCAGGGACAACAGTGCATCCTCCACCGGCTCGGGGAAGGTGATCAGTGCGGAGGCTTCCTCGCCGGTGCGGTACTCGGGCTTGTCGAACACCACCTCGACGGTGCCCGGCACCGACTTCACGCCCTCGCCGCTCACCGAGTGGCCGGTAGCGCCAAGGAGCTGGCCCTTGTCGTCGCGCAGCTCCACGGAATAGGTACCGGGGCGCTCGAAGGCCAGCGCGAAGCGGCCGTCGGCGACCGGACCGCTGTCGGTGGCGCGGTCCTCCAGGCGGATCCACTGGTAGCTGCTCGGCTTGAGCGGGGTCGGCTGTTCGCTGGCATAGCTGAACTCGACCTTCTCGCCGGCGGCGCTGAAGCGCTGCGGCGCGCTCAGGCGGTAGCGCGCGGCACCGCGCTCGATGAGGATCTCCTTGCTGGTCTTGACCCGGTAGGCGGCGCCGTCGCTGGCGAAGATGGTCAGCATGTAGCGACTGGGTTTCTCGGCCGGCGGCAATTCGATGGCGGCGCGGCCCTTGCCGTCGGTGGTCAGTTCGGTGCTGCTCAGTTCCACCGGGAACTGGCCGAGATACTGCAGTTCGTTGTCCACCATCGACAACTGCTGGGCGCGCAGGCTCAGTTGCAGGCGCGCGTTGGCCACCGGCTTGCCGTCCGGATAGAGCAGGACGATCTCGCCCTTCACCGGCTCGGCGGTCTTGAAGTCCGGCTTGGCCAGGTCGAGGGAGACTTCGAAGTGCGGCTTGATGTATTCGGCGACGCGGAAGGCGCTGCTGTAGGTCTGCCCGCGGTAGTCGAAGCGCAACTCGTAGCCGCCGGCGACGGCGTTCTCCGGCAGTTGGAAGCGGCCATTGGCGCCGCTCTTCGCGTCGAAGCGGAGGTCCAGGCTTTGCAATACCGTGCCGCTGGCGTCGATCACGCTCAGGCGCACCGGCGCGCTGGCGGCGGCCTGGGATTGACGGGCGTCCTTGAACTCGCGGCCGACCATCTTCAACGAGACCCAGTCGCCCGGCCGGTACAGCGGGCGGTCGGTGAAGGCGTAGATCTTGGTGTCGTAGATCTCGCTGTCGTAATAGAAGTTCTCGGAGACGAAGACCCCACCCTCGCGGTCCTCGCCGATCACGTAGGAGCGCTCCGGACTGGCGTGCTTGAGCCGCAGCAGGCCGTCGGCGTCGGTATTGCCGCTGCTCATCACGCCCAGGCCGTCGGTCCACAGCACCTTGGTGTCGGGCACCGGGGTGCCTTCGTGCTTGCGTGCGGTCCAGACCAGCAGCTCGTCGCCGGCGACCTTGCTCACCGCCACGCTGTTGGAGACGAACACCACGGTGGTGGCGCGGTACTTGCCGACCAGCGCCTCGACCAGGTAGAGGCCCGGCTTCAGCTTGCCCAGCGGGATGTAGACATTGCCCGGCACGACGTTGATGAACTCGCTGGAGGAACCGGCCAGCTTGACGTCCTGCGGCGGCTCGATGGGCTTGGCGTCCCACAGCGGATAGCGGAACTGGCTGACCAGCGGCAGGCCGGGAATCGGCGCGTATTGCGGCTGCGCGTCGTAGGGCGTCGGCGCGGTCATGGCGTTGCCCATCTTCAGCTCGGGCACCGCCTCGGTGACCTGTTGCCGCGACTCGTAGGAGAAGGCGCGCTGCATCACCCGGCGCGACTTGCGATACCAGTTGTCCCAGAGATAGGCCAGGGTGTTCGACAGGCCTTCGCCCTTGAACTGTCCCTCGGCCAGGACCCGGTGCAGGTTCTTCTGCCGCTTGAGGAACTCCAGCGGCTGTTCGATCCGGTACAGGCGCACGTCGACCCCGCCATAGGGCTCCATGCGGTAGCGCCGGTAGTCGCGGCCGGGCGCTTCGAGACGGACCCGCGCTTCCTCGTCGGTGGCGAAGCTGCTGTCGGCGAGCAGGAAGAAGGATTCTCCGGCCATCGGCGTGTAGCCGCTCGGCTCCACCGTGTCTTCCGCCTGGACGGCGGCGAACGGCAGCAGGACCAGGGCGGCGACCGCCAGGCTACGGCTGAAACGGCGCAGGTTGCTCATTGCTGTGGTCTTCACTGGGACGCGATTCATTGAGAGAGGAAAGCCAGCCGATAGATGCCGATAAAGTTGGGGTTGGATTCGTCGGGGATCCATCGGGTGTCCTTCCATGTCATGAGTTGTTGCAGGCTGACCGAGCGCATGCCGTTGTCGGTCGGGGTGCTGCTGCCGGTGTGATAGGCGATGGAGCGGCCCATCCAGATCATCAGGTGCTGGTCGTCGCCCTGGTCGTAGAACATCAGGTCGCCGGGGCGCGCCTGGTTGAGGTCGCGGCCGACCAGCCGACTGTTGAACTGCACCAGCTTGATCGCATTCACGTAGGGCCCGACCTGGCCGCCACCCTGCTGCCAGTTCTGCGCCAGGCGCCGTTGCTCGGGACTGAGCGCCAGCTCCGGGGGCAGGTAGCGGTTGGACAGGCCGTTGGCGCGCAGCCACTTGCCATCGTGGACTTTCAGCGCCTCGTTGGCGGCGAAGCGCACCAGGCCGGCGCAGTCCTGCTGGTGCCAGCGCGGACTCGGCCCTTGGCGCAACTGTTCCTGGGCGATGCGCACGAACCAGGCGCGGAATACCTGCGATTGCTGCGGGTCGAGCGCTACCGGGGGCTCGCCGCGGGCAACGCCGCTGGCCAGCAGGAGCAGCGCCAGGCCGAAGGCAGTCAGGCGTCTCACAGCGACCGCCATTCCAGCGGCAGCCATTGCCACGGTGCGTTGGCCTGGCTTCCGGCAGGCAGGCCAAGGGCGTAGCTGCCCTTGCCGGCGAGGGTTTTCAGGCGCGGCATCAGGTAGGTGTCGGCGGCATTGCGGAATACCGGCTCCATGTCCTGCGGCAGGCTGTCGAGGGTTTCCCGTTGCAGCAGTTCGGAGAGCGGCTGCGGCGCCAGGTAGGCCGGTACCAGCGCATCCTTCGGCAACACCTCGGCGAGCGGCGGATAGCGCTTGTCGAGGGTGTCCAGGGCCTTGCCGAGCAACTGGTCGTCGAGGGAGAACAGCAGGGTCTGGCCATGGCGCGCCATGCCGATGCGGAAGAACGCGCGGCCGCTGATGCTGTCCGGGTTGTCCGCCTGGCTGGCCGGATAGGCGCCGAAGTTCGAGCTGACCTGGCGGGTCCAGCGGCGGGTCTGGCCATCCACCCGGTCTTCCACCGGGAAGCTGCCACCCTCGACCTTGGCTTCCTTCGCGCCGATCACACGGCCGAACAGCTTGCCCAGCTCGTCGTCGAGTTCGGCACTGGCCGGCGCGCTCAACTGGCCCACCAGCAGCGGCGAATGCAGCCGCGAACTGGCGTACCAGCAGAGACCGGCGGCGCCGCTGAGATGCTCGGAGAAGGCCTGGGCCATCTTCTGCTCGGCCCCCAGTCGCTCCAGCATCACCCCGTACAGGCCGGGGGTGACCGGCAGCGCCACGCAGGCGCTGGCGCCCATCGGCATGGCCTGCCAGACCGGGGCGAAGTCCAGCGGCGGCTGGCGTTCCACCTCGTTCAGCGCCAGGTAGCTGCTCCAGCCCTGCTCGCCCTTCTCGAAGCGCACCCCGGCGAAGCTCGGGATGAAGCGCTGGTAGCCCATGGCCAGGACGCTGGCATTGAGGGTGATGCGCTGGCGCAGCTCGCCGCGGCCCGGCAGGCCGAAGCGCTCGGGGAACAGTTCGTCGCCGTCGAGCAGTGCCTCCAGGTCTTCGCTGGCCGGAGCGTTCAGCGGGCTGTCGTCGCTTTCGCCACCATCGTCGAAGAGCATCCGTGGGTTCGACAGCAACAACAGCCGGTCGCCCTTGGACAGGAACAGCATCGCCTTGTCGTTGCCGTAGCGCAGGCGATAGACCGAGGTTCCCGCCAGCTCGCCGACCTTGCGCAACTGCTGGTCGTCGGCGGCGATATGGGCCAGCGGCTCGAGCACTCGCGCCAGGCCGCCGCGCTTGAGCACCACCACGAAGTCGCGCAGGCGGCCGTCGGCGCCGCGCCAGAGGGCGACCTGGGCCGGTTGGTCGAGCAGTTCCTCGACCAGGCTGTCCTTCAGGGTCAGGTCGTGCTCGTAGATGATCCGCCGCAACGTACCGGTCAGGCCAAGGCGGTCGCCATTGTTCTCGTAATAGAAAACGAAGTCCTCGGTCAGGGTATCGCGCAGCAACGGCACCTCGAGGATTTCCTTCGGCAGGCGGCTCAGCGACACGCTCTCGATCAGCGCGTCGGGCTTGCGCAGGTCACGGTAGGCACGCGGCGCGTCGGCGTCCGCGGGAGCCTGGGCGCCGATCGGCTGGCCGAGGTCCTCTTCGGCCGGGCGCCCTCCGCCGAGCCGCTCCAGCCAGCCCATCTGCCAGGCCAGCACACCGCCGGCGGCCAGCGCGGCGACGATCCCCAGCACCGGCCACAGGGCGCTTCGGGTGCGCGCAGCGGCGGGCGCAGGGGTTCCGTTGGCAGGGCTGGGGGTGTTGTTCTCGCTCATGGTTCGCTAATCCCGTGTCATCCGTACGAGGGGATGCTTCAGTAGGTAAAGGTCTTGACCAGCACCAGGTCGCCGATGGTGCGCAGGGGCACGACGAAGGTCTCGTGCTTCTCGTCGACGCTGTTTTCGTTGAACACCAGGTTGACCTGCGCGGTGATCACGTCCTGTACGTTGCTGCCGGCCTGGAAGTTGTAGCCCTGGTTGTTGAGGTTGCCCCAGTAGTTCACGTAGATCAGGTAGGTGCCGTGCAGCGGCGCGCCCATGGTGAACATCTCCGGGCCGGGCCCGTCGACGCCGTCCGGATCGAGGCCGCCGCTGTTGCTCAGGCGCGGATGCGCCCAGTAGGCGTGCTGGCCATCGGGGGTGACGATATGCAGGTCAAGCTCGGCCTTCGGATCGTCCCAACCCAGCACCACGCGCACGCGCGGCGGCAGTTGGGAGCGATTGGCCTCGTAGAACTGCACGCGCTTGAGGATCTTGCCGTCGGCGCTGCCGACCTGGACCCCGTTGGAGCCGTGGCCGAACGCATAGGGGCGGACGAAGCGCCCGGCGCCGTCGGTATAGAGAGGGAGAGGATTGCCGTTGACCACCAGGCGCTGGGCGCGCTCGGTGCCGACCAGTTCGCGCAGGTGTCCTTCGATCAGGCTGCGGCCGCGCTGGCCGCCGCGATCGATGGGCGGAGTCGGATAGGCGACACGCGGGGCATCGGGCTGTTCGAGCAGGCCGGAATAGCGCCAGCCTGCCGTCGGACCATCCAGGTCCACCGAAGGCTCGGCTAGTGCAGGCAGCCCGAAGGCCAGTCCGAACAGCACCGACAGGCAGCCGGCACTCGAACCGAAGATACGCATGATCAATCCCTGGTCGTGCGATTCATGAAAGCTGCATCTTAACGATTGCGCTGTCCGCTGGATATCCCCGGCGACCGGCGGAATCTGCGAAATCCACCGCGATTCGACGGAAAGCGGAAAGCACAGGGGGCGCCATGCGGCGCCCCGTTGTCATTTACGCTTCAGCGCCGTACCGGCCGCTTCTGCAGCTTGCGCTGCAAGGTCCGTCGATGCATGCCCAGGGCACGGGCGGTGGCGGAGATGTTGCCCTCGTGCTCGGCGAGCACGCGCTGGATGTGCTCCCATTGCAGGCGATCCACCGACATCGGGTTTTCCGGCACCAGGGTGTCCAGGTCGGCGTGCTCGGAGAGCAGCGCGGCCAGCACGTCATCGGCATCCGCCGGCTTGCACAGGTAGTTGCAGGCGCCGCGCTTGATCGCCTCCACCGCGGTGGCGATGCTGGAATAGCCGGTGAGGATCACCACCCGCATGTCCGCGTGCAGCTCCAGCAGCTTCGGCAGCAGCACCAGGCCGGAGTCGCCTTCCATCTTCAGGTCGAGCACGGCATAGTCCGGCGTATCCTGCTGGGCCAGCGCCAGGCCTTCCTCGGCGGAGCCGGCGGTGCTGACCCGCAGGCCGCGACGGCTCATGGCCCGGGCCAGGACCCGGGTAAAGGTGGGATCGTCGTCCACCAGCAGGAGGTGGGGATGTTCTTCCCCTTCGAAGAGCAGCTCTTCAGACATAGGCAGGGCCTCTCAGACGGATCACTCAAGCCATTCCGTAGCTGCGCGGCAAGCGCAGTTCGGTCAGAGTGCCGCCATCTTCGTGGTTATACAACTTCACCGTTCCACCAGCGCGGGTCACGCTGGCCTGACTGAGAAACAGGCCGAGGCCGAAGCCCTTGCCCTTGGTGGTGAAGAACGGTTTGCCGATCTGTTCGGCGATCGCCAGGGGCACCCCGACGCCGTGGTCGCGGATACTCAGGCAGATACTGCTGCTGTCCCAGTCCAGGCGGATGTCGAGGTCGTCGGGACAGGCGTCCGCCGCATTGTTCAGCAGGTTCAGCAGAGCCTGGCTGAGGTCGGTCGGCGGGGTCAGGCGCGGCGCGGAGCCGAGGCCCAGGCACTGGTAGCGGTAGGAAGCCTCCGGACGCATCAGGTGCCAGCGGCGCAGCACCGATTCCAGCCATTCCGCGGCGCTTTGCTCTTCGATCGCCTGGCGACGGTCGGCCTCGGCCGCCCGTACCAGTTGCTGGAGGGTGTGCTTGCACTGCTTGACCTGTTCCTGGAGCAATGCCAGGTCTTCCTGCAGGGTCGGGTCCTGCGGGCGCTCCTGGCGCAGTTCGTTGAGCAGCACGCTCATGGTCGCCAGCGGCGTACCCAGTTCGTGCGCGGCACCGGCCGCCTGGGTGGCCACCGCGAGCAACTGCTGGTCGCGCATGCTTTCCTCGCGCCGCTCGGCCTGCATGTGCGCCTGCCAGCGCAGCGCCTCGGACATCTTCACCACGAAGAAAGTGATGAAGGCCGCCGACAGGGCGAAGTTCAGCCACATGCCGAACAGGTGCAGGTTGATCAGCATCGCCTCGTGCTGAACCGCCTGCAGGTGCAGCGGGTGGTACCAGATCAGCAGCAGGGTGTAGCCGGTCAGGGCCAGGCCGGAGAGCACCATGGAGTAGATCCAGGGCAGGGTCGCAGCGGCGATGGTCAGCGGTACCAGGTAATAGGAAACGAAGGGGTTGGTCGAGCCGCCCGAGTAATACAGCAAGGTGCTGTGGATGATCAGGTCGCAGGCCAGTTGTACCGCGTACTCCTGGTCGGTCACCGGCCACGGCGCGCGCAGGCGCAGCGCGGTGAACAGGATCAGGCAGGCGGACAGGCCAAGGGTCAGGCCGAGCGCCAGCCACGGCAGCGGCAACAGATCGGAGAGCCAGGCGAAACCCACCGAGCCGGCCTGCGCGGCCAGCACGAGAATACGGATGAGGAGCAGACGGCCAAGGTTCTGGCGACTGGCGGAGAGCAGGAAAACCGGTGCGCGCATGTTTTCTTCCGGAATAAGCGCGAGTATAGCCAAGACGCTGTCGGCAACTCTGCGGCAAAGTGACTCAGAAACCTCGCAGGTCGCCATCCTGCCCTGTTTCGCCGAGCGCTGTCAGGGCTCAGATCAGTAAATTTCACGTTTTTTCCGAAATCGCCTAACCCGTTCCGGGGAAAGCCTTCGTCTCATGGTCCAAGACTGGCGTATAGGCGTGTTTGCCGCGCCTGCCGGAACGATGCTCTACAGTGTGAATTCAGCCTTAGTACAAGGAGTTGCCCAATGTCTGCGATTTCCCGCCTGGCCGCCGCCGTCACCCTCTGCGCCGCCAGCCTCTCGGCCGTCGCCGAGGAAGCGCCGCGCTACAACCAGGTCTCGCTGCACGCCGAAGTCAGCCAGCAGGTGGCCCACGACCTGATGCAGGTCACCCTCTACAGCGAAAACCAGGGCAGCGATCCGGCCAAGCTCGCCGCCGAGACCACCAGCGTCCTCAACGCCGCCGTCGCCGACGCGCGCAAGGTCAAGGGCGTGACCATCAGCCTGGGCAGTCGCAACAGCTATCCGGTCTACGACGACAAGGGCCAGAAGATCACCGGCTGGCGCGAGCGCGCCGAGCTGCGCCTGGAAAGCTCCGACTTCGCCGCCCTCGGCCAGCTTTCCGCCGACCTGCTGGGCAAGCTGAAAATGGGCGGCATGGACTTCAGCATCGCCGATGCGACCCGCAAGAAGAACGAGGACCAATTGATGAAAGGCGCCGTGGACGCGTTCAAGGAGCGCGCCCAGTTGCTCACCGAGGCGCTCGGCGGCAAGGGCTATAAGCTGGTCAGCCTGAGCGTGAACAGCGCCGGCGCGCCGCGCCCGTATCCGGTGATGCGGATGGCGGCGATGAAGGCCGACGCCAGCTTCGGCGGCGCCCAGGCGCCGGAGATCGAGGCCGGGACCAGCCAGGTCACGGTCAACGCCGACGGTGTGATCGAGGTGCAGATGCCCTGATCCGGTCGGCGCGCACCACAAGAGGCAGCCTCCGGGCTGCCTCTTGCGTTTCCACTGTCTCTCGCGCAGCAAACGCGGCCTGCGTCGCGTTTGCGCAAATTCGAAAATGCGACATTCCCTTTCAATCGGATAACAACATCTACACTGAAGCGACCTCGACGCTTGCGGCCGGCACACGCCCTGCATAGCTTCGCGCAAGACAGCTCACGAGGCTGTCCCTCGCAGACAATCAAAATAACCAGAGGTCACTCCATGCGTAGAAACGCCGTCATCCGCTCCGCGATCATGCCCTCGCTGCTCGGCGCAGCGCTGGTCGCCGCCGTTCCCCAGGCCTTCGCCAGCAACCTGATCTTCTGCTCGGAAGGCAGCCCGGCCGGCTTCGATCCCGCCCAGTACACCACCGGTACCGATTTCGACGCCGCGGCGGAAACCGTCTTCAACCGCCTGACCCAGTTCGAGCGCGGCGGCACCAAGGTCCTTCCCGGCCTTGCGGAAAGCTGGGACGTCAGCGACGACGGCAAGACCTATACCTTCCACCTGCGCAAGGGCGTGAAGTTCCACAGCACCGACTACTTCAAGCCGACCCGCGAATTCAATGCCGACGACGTGCTGTTCACCTTCGAACGCATGCTCGACAAGGATCATCCGTTCCGCAAGGCCTACCCCACCGAGTTTCCCTACTTCACCGACATGGGCCTGGACAAGAACATCGCCAGGATCGAGAAGCTCGACGAGCACACGGTGAAATTCACCCTCAACGAGGTCGACGCGGCCTTCATCCAGAACCTGGCGATGCCCTTCCCATCGATCCAGTCCGCCGAATACGCCGCGCAACTGCTCAAGCAGGGCAAGGCCAGCGATATCAACCAGAAGCCGATCGGTACCGGCCCGTTCGTGTTCAGCCGCTACCAGAAGGATGCGCAGATCCGTTTCAAGGGCAACAAGGACTACTGGAAGCCGGACGAGGTGAAGGTCGACAACCTGATCTTCGCCATCAACACCGACGCCTCGGTGCGCGCGCAGAAGCTCAAGGCCGGCGAGTGCCAGATCACCCTCAACCCGCGCCCCGCCGACCTCGACGCGCTGAAGAAGGACCCGAACCTGAACCTGCCGTCGCAGGCCGGCTTCAACCTCGGCTACATCGCCTACAACGTCACCCACAAGCCGTTCGACAAGCTGGAAGTACGCCAGGCGCTGGACATGGCGGTGAACAAGAAGGCCATCATCGACGCCGTCTACCAGGGCGCCGGCCAGTTGGCGAGCAACGGCATGCCACCGACCCAGTGGTCCTACGACGAGACCATCAAGGACGCGCCCTACGATCCGGCCAAGGCCAGGGAGCTGCTGAAGAAGTCCGGGGTCGCCGAAGGCACCGAGATCACCCTGTGGGCCATGCCGGTACAACGCCCCTACAACCCCAACGCCAAGCTGATGGCGGAAATGCTGCAGAACGATTGGGCGAAGATCGGTATCAAGGCGAAGATCGTCACCTACGAATGGGGCGAATACATCAAGCGCGCCAAGGGCGGCGAGCATGACGCCATGCTGATCGGCTGGAGCGGCGACAACGGCGACCCGGACAACTGGCTCGGCACCCTCTACGGCTGCGACGCGGTGGACGGCAACAACTTCTCCAAATGGTGCGACGCCGGCTACGACAAGCTGGTCAAGGATGCCAAGCGCACCACCGACCAGGGCAAGCGCACCGAGCTGTACAAGCAGGCCCAGCACATCCTCAAGGAACAAGTGCCGATCACCCCGATCGCCCACTCCACCGTGTACCAGCCGATGCGCAAGACGGTACACGACTTCAGGATCAGTCCCTTCGGCCTGAACTCGTTCTACGAGGTCAGCGTCGGCAAGTAGCTTCGCCTGCCAGCCGCGCCGCCCCGCCACGAGCGAGGCGGCGCCTCTCCCCAGGGCGGCCGACCCGGCCGTCCCGCTCCAGAGGAGTCATCCATGCGACCACGCTCTGCCCTGCGCTACAGCCTGCTGCTACTCGCCTTCGCCGCCAGCGCCGCCATCCAGGCCCAGCCGAAGACCCTGGCGGTGTGCACCGAAGCGGCGCCGGAAGGGTTCGATCCGGCCCGCTATACCTCCGGCTACACCTTCGACGCCTCAGCCCATCCGCTGTACAACGCGCTGGCCGCGTTCGCTCCGGGCAGCGCCACGGTGATCCCGGCCCTGGCGGAAAGCTGGGACGTCTCCGCTGACGGCCTCGTCTACACCTTCCGCCTGCGCCAGGGCGTGAAATTCCACAGCACCGAGTACTTCAAGCCAAGCCGCGAATTCAACGCCGACGACGTGCTGTTCAGCTTCCAGCGCATGCTCGATCCGCAGCACCCCGCCCACGACCTTTCGCCCAGCGGCTACCCCTACGCCGACGCCATGCAACTGCGCGACATCATCGAGCGCATCGAGAAGATCGACGAGCACCAGGTGCGCTTCGTCCTCAAGCACCCGGAGGCGCCGTTCCTCGCCGACCTGGCCATGCCGTTCGGCTCGATCCTCTCCGCCGAATATGCCGGCCAACTGATCGCCAGGGACAAGGGCGACGAACTCAACAGCAAGCCGATCGGCACCGGCCCGTTCGTCTTCACCCGCTACCGCAAGGATGCCCAGGTGCGCTACGCGGCCAACCCCGACTACTGGAAGGGCAAGCCGGCCATCGACCACCTGGTGCTGGCGATCACCCTCGATCCCAACGTGCGCGTGCAGCGCCTGCGTCGCAACGAATGCCAGATCGCCCTGACGCCCAAGCCGGAAGACGTCGCCGCGTTGCGCCAGGACCCGCAACTGACGGTGCTGGAAGAAGCGGCGATGATCACCTCACACGCCGCGATCAACACCCGGCACGAACCGTTCGACGACCCGCGCGTGCGCCGGGCGATCGCCATGGGCTTCAACAAGTCGTCCTACCTGAAGATCGTCTTCGGCGACCAGGCCCGCCCGGCCATCGGCCCCTACCCGCCGATGCTGCTCGGCTACGACGACAGCATCCGCGACTGGCCCTACGACCCCGAACGGGCCAAGGCCCTGCTGAAGGAAGCCGGCGTCGCCCCGGACACACCCCTGAACCTCTACATCAGCACTGGCAGCGGCCCCGGCGGCAACCCGGCGCGAGTGGCGCAACTGATCCAGTCCGACCTGGCCGCCATCGGCATCCGGGTGAACATCCGCCAGTTCGAGTGGGGCGAGATGGTCAAGCGTACCAAGGCCGGCGAACACGACATGATGCTCTACAGCTGGATCGGCGATAACGGCGACCCGGACAACTTCCTCACCCACAACCTCGGCTGCGCCTCGGTGGAGTCCGGGGAAAATCGCGCGCGCTGGTGCGACAAGGGCTTCGACGAAGCCATCCGCAAGGCGCGCATGAGCAACGACGAGAGCCAACGGGTAGCGTTGTACAAGGAAGCGCAGCGGATCTTCCACGAGCAGATGCCCTGGTTGCCGCTGGCGCATCCGTTGATGTTCGACGCGCAACGCAAGAACGTCAGCGGCTACCGCATGAGCCCGATGTCGGCGCGGGACTTTTCGCGGGTGAAGCTGGACTGATCGCTGCGCCGCACGCGGGAAGCCCTGGCCCTTGCCTTCCCGCGTGCGGCGTTATCGTTCGGCCGGCTCAGCCGCCGAGGCCGAAGGGATCGTCGATGGACGGGCTCGGTTGGGTGAACCAGCGCGGTCCTTCCTCCGTCATGTAGAAGTGATCCTCCAGGCGAATGCCGAACTCGCCGGGCACGCAGATCATCGGTTCGTTGCTGAAGCACATGCCGACATCCAGCGGCGTGCGATCGCCACGCACCAGGTACGGGCCTTCGTGGACGTCCATGCCGATGCCATGCCCGGTGCGGTGCGGCAGGCCAGGCAGGCGGTAGTCCGGCCCCAGGCCGTTGGCCTCCAGCGAACGCCGCGCGGCGGCGTCCACCGCCTCGCAGGGCTGGCCCAGACGCGCGGCCTCGAAGGCCGCCAGTTGGGCGTCGCGCTCCATCCCCCAGAATTCGCGCTGGCGTGCGCTGGGCGTGCCGAACACATAGCTACGGGTGATATCCGACTGGTAGCCGTGCACCTGGCAGCCGGTATCGATCAGCACCATGTCGCCATCCTTCAGCACCTGCGCATGCTTCACCCCATGCGGGAAGGCACTGGCGGCACCGAACAGGACGATGCAGAAGGTCGAACCGGGCGCGCCCACCTTGCGGTGCGCCTGGTGGATGAACTCGGCGACTTCGGTGGTGCTGATGCCTTCACGGAGAATGCTCGCCGCGGCCTTCTGCACTTCCAGGGTCATGTCCTTGGCCCGCTGCATCAGCGCCAGCTCCTCGGCCGACTTGCGCATCCGTCCCTGGTCGATCAGCGGTGCGGCGCTGACGAAGTTCCTGCCCGGCGCCAGTTGGCGCAAGCGCTCGAACATGCCGAACGGCAGGCTCGGACACAGTGCGACCGGGCTGCGCTCACCCACGCCGAGCGCCTCCAGGCGATCGAGCAGCAGGCGGTAGGGATCCTGGTGTTCCTCCCAGGTGTGGATGGCGCCGTCGACCACCTGGAAGTCGCGCACCGTCCCTTCCTCGAAGGCCGGCGCAAGGTATTCGAGGGCGCCCTCGGCGGGCAGCAGCGCACCCACCAGGCGTTCACTGGGGTGCCATTGCACGCCGCTGAAGTAACGCAGGTTGCTGCCTGCATGCAGGTACGCCGCGGCGATGCCATGCTCGCCCATCCACGCCTGGGCCGCGGCGATTCGCGCACGGTAAGACGCCAGGCCGATCGGCTGCGCGCCGTCCATCATGTTCCGCAGACGCTCCAGCGCCTGCGCAGGGGTACTCCCGCCAACACCCACGGTCATTTGTTGTTCTCCTCGTCTGGACCGGGCTGAAATTTAAGTCGAGCTTAAATTCAGGTCAAAACAAATTTTCAGTCACACTTAAAAAATAGGGGTTCGGGTAGTTCATCTGTCAGACTTTATTGACGCCCCGCGCTGGGTATACTGCGCCTTTCAACAAGAGTCTCCCCAATGACCGTAGACCGCATCGGCGAACGCCTGCGTCGCTATCGCCGCGCCGCCAAGAAGACCCTGCACCAAGTCGCCAGCGAATCCGGTCTCACCGCGAGCTTCCTCTCCCAGGCGGAGCGCAACCTCACCGGTGTATCGATCTCTTCCCTGGCCAACATCGCCAAGTCGCTGAATATCCCGCTCAATGCCCTGTTCGACCAACCGGCACAACCCCAGCCCGACTCCCACGAAGGCGAGCGGGTACGCTACACCATCGAGGGCCAGCCGCTGGCCTACGAACGCCTGTCCAGCTCCTTCCCCGGCAACCTGATCAATGCGGTCAAGATGAACATGCCGGTGGGCTACCAGTCGGAGCTGATCTCCCATGAGGGCGCCGAGTTCTCCTACGTCCTGTCCGGGCAGATCGTCTACACCATCGAGGGTCGCCAGTACCCCCTCGGCGCCGGCGACTCGGTGCACTTCGACGCGACCAAGACCCATTGCCTGGCCAACGTCGGCAGCGATGTGGCGGAGGTCCTGACCATCACCACCATGGGCCTGTTCGACGACCATCCGACGCCCTGAGCCAGTCCGCAGCGTACCTTCCCCTCCTGTCAGGCAAACGTTTTCGCAAGAGAAATGTTAGTCGTGCTTAATTTTCGTTGACCACAATTTCAGCATGACTTAATTTCGGCATCAGCGAATCGTCGACCAACAACAAACGGACGATCGCTGTCGCCGCACAGGGTCCATGGCTGTCACCCGCCATCCATGGAAAGGCGAGAGTTGCCATGGCCCATAAGGCCGATCCTCAGACGATGCCCTTAGAAAAAGAAAAAATGAGGTTTGCATGCGTAAGATCCTTCCCCTTCGGGCCTGGCTGGCAGCCGGTCTGATCCTCGGTTCCCCGTTCTCCCACGCCGCCAGCAACCTGGTGTTCTGCTCGGAGGGCAGCCCGGCCGGCTTCGATCCCGCCCAGTACACCACCGGCACCGACTACGACGCGACCTCGGTCACCCTGTTCAACCGCCTCGTCCAGTTCGAGCGCGGCGGCACCCGGGCGATCCCGGCCCTGGCGGAAAGCTGGGACATCGGCGACGACGGCAAGACCTACACCTTCCACCTGCGCAAGGGTGTGAAGTTCCACAGCACCGACTACTTCAAGCCGACCCGCGAATTCAACGCCGACGATGTGCTGTTCACCTTCCAGCGCATGCTCGACAAGAATCATCCGTTCCGCAAGGCCTACCCCACCGAGTTTCCCTACTTCACCGACATGGGCCTGGACAAGAACATCGCCAGGGTCGAGAAGCTCGACGAGCACAGGGTGAAGTTCACCCTCAACGAGGTCGACGCCGCCTTCATCCAGAACCTGGCGATGGACGTCGCCTCGATCCAGTCCGCCGAGTACGCCGGGCAGTTGCTCGAGGCCGGCAAGCCACAGCAGATCAACCAGAAGCCGATCGGCACCGGGCCTTTCATCCTGAGCCGCTACCAGAAGGATGCGCAGATCCGCTTCAAGGGCAACAAGGACTACTGGAAACCCGAAGACGTGAAGATCGACAACCTGATCTTCTCGATCAACACCGACGCCGCGGTGCGCGCGCAGAAGCTCAAGGCCGGCGAGTGCCAGATCACCCTCAACCCACGCCCCGCCGATCTCAAGGCCCTGCAGGAAGCGGCGAACCTGAAGGTGCCCTCGCAGCCAGGCTTCAACCTCGGCTACATCGCCTACAACGTCACCCACAAGCCGTTCGACCAGCTCGAAGTACGCCAGGCGCTGGACATGGCGGTGAACAAGCAGGCCATCATCGACGCCGTCTACCAGGGTGCCGGGCAACTGGCGGTGAACGGCATGCCGCCGACCCAGTGGTCCTATGACGAAACCATCAAGGACGCCCCGTTCGATCCGGCCAAGGCCCGGGAACTGCTGAAGAAGGCCGGCGTCGCCGAGGGCACCGAGATCACCCTGTGGGCGATGCCGGTGCAGCGTCCCTACAACCCCAACGCCAAGCTGATGGCGGAGATGATCCAGGCCGACTGGGCGAAGATCGGCATCAAGGCCAGGATCGTCAGCTACGAATGGGGCGAGTACATCAAGCGCGCCCATGCCGGCGAGCATGACGCCATGCTGTTCGGCTGGACCGGCGACAACGGCGATCCGGACAACTGGCTGGCGACCCTCTACGGCTGCGACTCGATCAACGGCAACAACGTATCGAAATGGTGCGACGCGGCCTACGACAAGCTGGTCAAGGCTGCCAAGTGGGTCTCCGACCAGGACAAGCGCAGCGAGCTGTACAAGCAGGCCCAGCACATCCTCAAGGAGCAGGTGCCGATCACCCCGATCGCCCACTCCACCGTGTACCAGCCGATGAACAAGTCGGTGCATGACTTCAAGATCAGCCCCTTCTCGCGGAACGCCTTCTATGGCGTAACCAACCAGCCCTGATGCCGACGCCGCCCCGGTCGTGAAACGACCGGGGCGCAGAAGAACGGCACGACCCGTACTTCATTTCTTTGCTTTTCCTGCCCGTGTTCCAGAACGGCGCTGCGCGCGTTCCGCCAGGAGCGCTCGCCTCGCCGTATTCGACCGCCGCGCCCAGGCGCGGGCGAAACCGGCGCAAACCTGGTGGGTAAAACAGGTGCCATGACAACAATAAAGGGAGCAATCAGGTGATGAGATACCAACGAGTGACCGGCGCGACGCTGGGACTGGCCTTGATGGCATCGGCCGCGCCAGGCTGGGCGGCGGACGAGCAGGAAACCCCGCCGACCCCGGACAATCCCAGCTACGCCGCCCAGGTGCAGAGCATCCCCAGCGTGGAGAAACCGATCAAGGGCCAGGCCGGCGCCAGCGGGCTGTTCGAGGGGCAGAGCCTGATCCTGACCACTCGCAACTTCTATTCCCGGGAAAACATGAAGGACAGCTTCACCTTCCGCATTCCCAAGGCCGGCGGCGGCTCCCAGCGCATCCACCAGCGCAACGCCTGGGTCCAGGGCACGGTGCTCAAGTACAGCTCGGGCTACACCCAGGGCAGCATCGGCTTCGGCTTCGACGTCGCAGCCTTCAACGAGATCGCCCTGGAGCGCGGCAAGGGCCGCATCGGCGGCGGCGGCAACCGGACCCTGGCGAACAGCGATGGCGAGGCGATCGGCGAATGGTCCAAGCTGGGCGTCGCCAATATCCGCCTGCGCGCCTCGAACACCGAATTCAAGGCCGGTCGCTTCCTGGTCAACACTCCGGTGTTCAGCTATATCGACAACCGTGCCCTGCCCTCCAGCTTCACCGGCTTCGCCGTGACCAGCGAGGAGCTGGACAACCTCAGCCTGCAGGCCGGCAGCTTCCGCAAGGTCAGCCCGCGAACCGGTTCCGGCGACGAGGACATGACCACCGAGTACGGCACCCGCCAGGTCAAGGGCGACCGCCTGAACTACCTGGGCGGCAACTACAAGCCGCTCGACGGGCTGGAGATCTCCCTCTATGGCTCGCATTTCCAGGACGTCTGGAACCAGTACTACCTGGGCGTGACCCACGACATCGGCGACCTCGAGAACGGCATCGCCCTGCGCACCGCCTTCAACGGCTACCACACCGGCGACACCGGCGCGCGCGAGGCCGGCTACATCGACAACGACACCTGGAGCCTGGCCTTCACCCTCGGCCATCGCGCCCACGCCCTGACCCTGGCCTACCAGCAGGTCGACGGCAACGAATACTTCGACTACGTGCACGAGACCTCGGCGATCTTCCTGGCCAACTCGATGCTGGCCGACTACAACAGCCCCAACGAGAAGTCCGCGCAGGTCCGCTACGAGACCGACTGGAGCTACTACGGGGTCCCCGGCCTGAGCACCGGCGTGTGGTACGTGAAGGGCTGGGACATCGACGGCACCCACTACGACGGCGATCGCAACGGTGCCTACGGCAACTACGCCGAGGTGCGCGCCCAGGACGGCGAGAAGCACCACGAGCTGGGCCTGATGGCGGCCTACAAGGTGCAGAACGGGCCGATCAAGGACAGCACCTTCAAGCTCACCTACATGATGCACAAGGCCAGCCAGAACCAGGTCGACGGCAGCGTCAACGAACTGCGCCTGGTCAGCACCTTCCCCTTCAACCTGCTGTAAACCTGCGACAACCGGCGGCCCCGGCGACGGGGCCCACGAGGAGGACCCCATGCTCCATCCGTTGCTCCGACACCTGCCCCTGGCCCTGGCCCTGGCGCTATGCGCCGCCGGCGCGGCCCAGGCGAAGAACCTGGTGGTCTGCACCGAGGCCAGCCCGGAAGGCTTCGACATCGTCCAGTACACCGGCGCGGTGACCGCCGACGCCTCCGCGGAAACCGTGTTCAACCGCCTGCTCGCCTTCCGCCCCGGCACCACCGAGGTGATCCCGGGGCTGGCCGAGCGCTGGGACGTCAGTGCCGACGGACTGAGCTATACCTTCCACCTGCGCCCCGGCGTGAAATTCCATACCACCGACTACTTCAAGCCGACCCGGAGCCTGAATGCCGATGATGTGCTGTGGACCTTCCAGCGCGCCCTCGATCCGAAGCATCCCTGGCATGCCTCGGCGCTGCGCGGCTACGCCTACTTCGACGCGATGGGCATGGGCGAGCTGATCAAGTCGGTGGAAAAGGTCGACGAGCTCACCGTGCGCTTCGTCCTCAACCGTCCCGAAGCGCCGTTCCTGCGCGATATGGCGATGCCCTTCGCGTCCATCTATTCCGCCGAGTACGGCGACCAGTTGCTCGCCGCCGGCAAGCTGGGCCAGCTGAACAACCAGCCGATCGGCACCGGGCCGTTCGTCTTCAAGCGCTACGCCAAGGACGCCCAGGTCCGCTACACGGCGAACCCGGACTACTACGCCGGCAAGCCGCCGATCGACAACCTGGTGTTCGCCATTACCCTCGATCCCAACGTGCGCATGCAGAAGGTCCGTGCCGGCGAGTGCCAGGTCTCGCTGTACCCGAAACCGGAGGACGTGCCGCGCCTGAAGCAGGACCCGAACCTGGCGGTGGACGAGATCGATGCCCTGCTGACCACCTACATTGCCATCAACACCCAGCACAAGCCGCTCGACGACCCGCGCGTGCGCCAGGCGATCAACCTCGCTCTGGACAAGAAGGCCATGCTCGACGCGGTGTTCGGCCCCGGCGCGGCCAGTCCGGCGGTCGGTCCCTATCCCCCGACCCTGCTCGGCTACAACCATTCGATCCAGGACTGGCCGCACGATCCCGAACGCGCCAGGGCGCTGCTCAAGGAAGCCGGTGCGGAAAATCTCAGGATCACCCTGTTCATTCGCAACGGCACCTCGCCTACCATCCCCAACCCCGCCCTGGCGGCACAGATGCTGCAAGCAGACCTGGCCAAGGCCGGCATTCAGCTGACCATCCGTTCCCTGGAATGGGGCGAGCTGCTCAAGCGTTCGAAGGCCGGCGAGCACGACCTGTCGCTGCTTGGCTGGGCCGGCGACAACGGCGACCCGGACAACTTCCTCAGCCCGAACCTGAGCTGCGCCGCCGCCGAGTCGGGTGAAAACCAGGCGCGCTGGTGCGACAAGGACTTCGAGGCGCTGATGCGCAAGGCCCGCGAGGTGAGCGATCCGGCCGAGCGGGCGAAACTGTACGAGCAGGCCCAGGTGGTATTCCACGAACAGGCCCCATGGATACCGCTGGCCTACCCGAAGCTGTTCAACGTCCGGCGGAACACGGTGCAGGGCTACGTGATCAATCCGTTGAGCAACAACAACTTCGCCACCACCTCGGTGAAGCCGTAGAAGAACAAGGACCACAGCCCTGCCGCCAGCGGGGCGCACGGTCCGCGATGAGGAGTTACCCGCCAACATGCTTAGTTTCATTGCACGACGATTGGGGTTGCTGATCCCCACCTTCTTCGGCGTGACGCTGCTCACCTTCGCGCTGATCCGCCTGATTCCCGGCGACCCGGTGGAAGTGATGATGGGCGAACGTCGCGTCGATCCGCAGATGCATGCCGAGGCCCTGCACCGCCTGGGCCTGGACAAGCCCTTGTACCAGCAGTACCTGGACTACGTGGGCAATCTGGCACAGGGCAATCTCGGCGAATCGCTGACCACCCGCGAAGGCGTCTGGCACGAATTCCTCACCCTGTTCCCGGCGACCCTGGAACTGTCCCTGGCCGCCATGCTCTTCGCCGGCACCTTCGGCCTGCTGGCCGGGGTGATTGCCGCCCTGAAACGCGGTTCGTTGTTCGACCACGGGGTGATGACGGTGTCCCTCGCCGGCTATTCGATGCCGATCTTCTGGTGGGGCCTGATCCTGATCATGCTGTTCTCCGTGTCGCTGGGCTGGACGCCGGTGTCCGGCCGTCTCGACCTGCTCTACGACATCGAGCCGAAGACCGGCTTCATGCTGATCGACACCCTGCTTTCCGACGAACAGGGCTCGTTCCTCGATGCCGTGCGCCACCTGATCCTGCCGGCCATCGTGCTGGGCACCATCCCGCTGGCGGTGATCGCCCGCATGACCCGCTCGGCGATGCTCGAGGTGCTGCGCGAAGACTATGTGCGCACCGCCCGCGCCAAGGGCCTGTCGCCGGCCCGGGTGGTCTTCGTGCACGCCCTGCGCAACGCGCTGATTCCGGTGCTGACGGTATTCGGCCTGCAGGTCGGCACGCTGCTCGCCGGCGCGGTGCTGACCGAAACCATCTTCTCCTGGCCGGGCATCGGCAAGTGGCTGATCGACGCCATCAGCCGTCGCGACTACCCGGTGGTGCAGAACGGCATCCTGCTGGTCGCCACCCTGGTCATCCTGGTCAATTTCGTCGTGGACATCCTCTACGGCCTGGCCAACCCGCGCATTCGCCACCAACGCTGAGGAGCCAGCCGATGAACGCCATGCACAACGCTCCCGCCAGCGACCCGAGCCTGGTCTACCCGTCCCCGCTGAAGGAATTCTGGCAGGCCTTCGCGCACAACAAGGGCGCCCTCGGCGGCCTGCTGTTCATGCTGCTGATCGTGTTCTGCGCGCTGTTCGCCCCCTGGGTCGCCCCCTACGATCCGAGCGAGCAGTTCCGCGACTTCCTGCTGACCCCGCCATCCTGGCTGGAAGGCGGCCAGGCGCGCTTCCTGCTCGGCACCGACGAGCTGGGCCGCGACCTGCTCTCGCGGCTGATCCACGGCGCCCGCCTGTCGCTGCTGATCGGCCTGTCCTCGGTGGTGATCTCGCTGATCCCCGGCATCCTCCTCGGCCTGCTCGCCGGCTTCTCGCCGAACCGTGCCGGGCCGCTGATCATGCGCCTGATGGACATCATGCTGGCGCTGCCGTCGCTGCTGCTGGCGGTGGCCATCGTGGCGATCCTCGGCCCGGGCCTGATCAACACCGTGATCGCCATCGCCATCGTCTCGCTGCCGGCCTACGTACGCCTGACCCGCGCCGCGGTGATGACCGAGCTAAACCGCGACTACGTCACCGCCTCGCGCCTGGCCGGCGCTGGCACCCTGCGACTGATGTTCGTCTGCGTGCTGCCGAACTGCATGGCGCCGCTGATCGTCCAGGCCACCCTGAGCTTCTCTTCGGCGATCCTCGACGCCGCCGCCCTCGGCTTCCTCGGCCTCGGCGTGCAACCGCCGACCCCCGAGTGGGGCACCATGCTCGCCTCCGCCCGCGACTACATCGAGCGCGCCTGGTGGGTGGTCAGCCTGCCCGGCCTGACCATCCTGCTCAGCGTACTGGCGATCAACCTGATGGGCGACGGCCTGCGCGACGCCCTCGATCCGAAACTGAAGAACGCGGCATGAGGAGCACAACCATGAACAGCGCATCCGTATCCGCGCCACAGGAGACCGCCGCATGAGCCTCCTCGATATCAAGAACCTCAGCGTACGCTTCGGCGACACCACCGCCGTGCCCGTGGTCGACGGCCTCGACCTGAGCGTCGACAAGGGCGAGGTGCTGGCCATCGTCGGCGAGTCCGGCTCCGGCAAGTCGGTGACCATGATGGCCCTGATGGGCCTGATCGACGCCCCCGGCTGGGTATCCGCCGATCACCTGCGCTTCGACGGCCACGACATGCTCACCCTCAAGGGCCGCCAGCGCCGGCGCATCGTTGGCAAGGACATGGCGATGGTCTTCCAGGACCCGATGACTGCCCTCAACCCCAGCTACACCGTCGGCTACCAGATCGAGGAGGTTCTCCGCCTGCATCTCGGCCTGCGCGGCAAGGCCCTGCGCCAGCGCGCCCTGGAACTGCTCGAACGGGTCGAGATCCCGGCCGCCGCCAGCCGTCTCGACGCCTACCCGCACCAGCTCTCCGGCGGCATGAGCCAGCGCGTGGCGATCGCCATGGCCATCGCTGCCGAGCCCAAGCTGTTGATCGCCGACGAGCCGACCACCGCCCTCGACGTGACCATCCAGGCGCAGATCATGGAGCTGCTGCTGAACCTGCAGCGCGACCAGGACATGGCGCTGATCCTGATCACCCACGATCTCGCCGTGGTCGCCGAGACCGCCCAGCGCGTCTGCGTGATGTACGCCGGCGAAGCGGTGGAGATCGGCGGCGTGCCGGCGCTGTTCGACCGCCCGACCCATCCCTACACCGAGGCGCTGATCAAGGCGATCCCCGAGCACTGTGCCGGCGAAGCCCGCCTGGCCACCCTGCCCGGCATCGTTCCGGGGCGCTACGACCGCCCGCGCGGTTGCCTGCTGTCGCCACGCTGCCCCTATGCCCAGGAGCATTGCCGCCAGGAGCGGCCGGCCCTGGAAGCGCACGAGCGCGGCGCGGTGCGCTGCTTCTATCCGTTGAACCTGCTGAACGAGGTGGCCTGATGGAAACCGTTCTGACCGCCCGTGATCTGACCCGTCACTACGAAGTCTCCCGCGGCCTGTTCAAGGGACACGCCCAGGTGCGCGCGCTGAACGGCGTATCGTTCGAACTGGAAGCCGGCAAGACCCTCGCCGTGGTCGGCGAGTCCGGCTGCGGCAAGTCGACCCTGGCGCGCGCCCTGACCCTGATCGAGGAACCCACCTCCGGCTCGCTGAAAATCGCCGGGCAGGAGGTCAAGGGCGCCAGCAAGGACCAGCGCCGGCAGTTGCGCCGCGACGTGCAGATGGTCTTCCAGAACCCCTACGCCTCGCTCAATCCGCGACAGAAGATCGGCGACCAGTTGGCCGAGCCGCTGCTGATCAACACCGCGCTGTCGCGCGAGGAACGCCGCGAAAAGGTCCAGCAGATGATGCGCCAGGTCGGCCTGCGGCCGGAGCACTACCAGCGCTACCCGCACATGTTCTCCGGCGGCCAGCGCCAGCGCATCGCCCTGGCCCGGGCGATGATGCTGCAACCCAAGGTGCTGGTGGCGGACGAGCCGACCTCGGCCCTCGACGTGTCGATCCAGGCCCAGGTACTGAACCTGTTCATGGACCTGCAGCAGCAGTTCCGCACCGCCTACGTGTTCATCTCGCACAACCTGGCGGTGGTCCGCCACGTCGCCGACGACGTCCTGGTGATGTACCTCGGCCGACCGGCGGAGATGGGGCCGGCGGACAAGCTCTACGAGAACCCGCTGCATCCCTATACCCGCGCGCTGCTCTCGGCGACCCCGGCGATCCACCCGGACCCGACGAAGCCGAAGATCCGCATCCAGGGCGAACTGCCGAACCCGCTGCACCCGCCGGAGGGTTGCGCCTTCCACAAGCGCTGCCCCTACGCCACCGAGCGCTGCCGCAGCGAGGTGCCCGAGCTGCGCCTGCTCGACCAGCGCCAGGTGGCCTGTCACCACGCCGAGCAGTTCCTCGGCTGAGCGCCACGGGGCGCTCGCCGCCCCGCAGCCCTTCAGAGCTGGCGCAGCAGCGCCAGCCTTACCCCGAACCCTATCAACAACCCACCGAAGCCCCACTGCTGCAGGCGCTGTGCCCGCGGCCGGGACGCCAGCCAGCGGCCCAGGCGGCCACCGACCAGGGCGTAGGCGCAGTCGAAGGCCAGGCCAACCAGAACCAGGACCGCACCGAGCGCGGCGAACTGGACGGCCAGCGAACCGGCCTCGGGGCTGACGAACTGCGGCAGCAGCACCGAACAGAACAGCAGGGCCTTGGGGTTCAGCAGGTTGGTCAGGAGTCCGCGCAGCAAGGCCCGGCGGTCGGCGTGGGGGACTAGCGGCGCGGAGCCCGTGTCGCTGGTCGGCAAGGCCAGTCCGCCACCGCGCAGCATCTGCAGGCCAAGCCAGGCGAGGTAGGCGGCGCCGAGCAAGCGCACCAGGTCGAAGGTCCAGGGAGCGGTACGGAACAGCAGCGCCAGCCCGGTCGCGGCCATCAGCACATGGCAGGCCCGAGCCAGCGCCAGGCCGAGGGCGGTGACCAGCGCCGCGCGACGGCCCTGGCGGGCGCCGGTCTGGAACAGCAGGAGCATGTCCGGTCCGGGGACCAGGTAAACCACCGCCAGGGCAATCAGGAAAGCGCTCGTGTCCATCGTATCGGCTCCAGGAAGGTGACCCGGATAACGATTCTATGCCCGCAAGGCAGGGCAGGTGCTTGCGTTTTCCACCAGTCTATCCATTCTATTTGGCAGTAAATTCCACTCTCTGGAGACTATCCATCCGGATATGCCAAGATGAAACTCGACGCCTATGACCACCGCATCCTCGCCGCCCTCCAGCGCGACGGCCGCCTGAGCAACGTCCAACTGGCCGAGGAGATCGGCCTCTCCCCGTCCCCCTGCCTGCGCCGCGTGCGCCTGCTGGAAGAGGCCGGGGTGATTCGCGGCTACCAGGCCAGCATCGACCGCGACGAGGTCGGCCTCGGCCTCACGGTGTTCGTCGGGATCAAGGTGGAACGCCACCGCCAGGAGCAGGCCGAGGCCTTCCACCGTGCGGTGGTCGACCTCCCGGAGGTGATCTCGGTGCACCTCGTCTCCGGCGAGTCGGACTTCCTCCTGCAAGTGGTGGTCCCCGACCTGCGCGCCTACGAACGCCTGCTCAGCGAAACCCTGCTGCGCCTGCCCGGGGTCAGCGACATTCGCAGCAACTTTGCGATCAAGACGGTCAAGGCGCCCTCGCCGCTGCCGCTCGGCCACCTGGCCGGCTGAGCGCTCAGCCGCGGAAGAAGCGGTAGAAGCGCAGCAGATCGGCCTGCTGCGTCGCCAGGTCGCTCTCGACGAAGGTTACCTCGCTATGCGCGGGGCTTTGCGCCAGGCGCGAGAGGTCCAGTGGATGGACGAAGCCCAGCAGCGGATAGCCGCCCATGCTCTGGCGGTCGGCCATCAGCACGATGGGTTGGCCATCGGGCGGAACCTGGATAGCGCCCTCCACCACGCCCTGCGACCAGGCGCGCGGCGCCCCGCGCAGTGGCTCGCCGGCCAGGCGGACGCCCATGCGATCGGACCGCGGGCTGATTCGCCAGGCGCTGGCGAAGAAGGCTCGCCGGCTGGCTGCGTCGAAGGCCGCCGCATCGCCGCCGAGCAGCACACGCAAGGACCGCTGCTGCCGGTAGTCCGGCTGGAAACGCCAGGGCACGCTGGCATCCCACGGACACGCCGCTCCCGCTTCGGCACACGGCAGGCAATCGCCCTCCGCCAGGATCCGGCCATCGCCCTGTAAACCGCCGAGCCCGTCGCGAACCTGGCAGGCGACGCTGCCCAGTACCGGCCTCGCCCGGAAACCGCCGGCGCAGGCCAGGTAGGCACGCTGCCCGGCCTCGGCGAAGCCCAGTTCGATGCGTTGCCCGCGGCGGACCCGGAAGCGACTCCAGGGCAGGCATTCGCGACCGTCCACCGTCAGCGCCAGGCGCGCTCCGGTCAGCGCCAGCCAGGTCGCCTCCACCCTGCACTCCAGCGCCAAGCCGCCGAAAGCGATTTCCAGCAATGGCGTCCCCCAGGGATTACCGAGCAGACGATTGGCCCAGGCTGCCGCCTGGCGGTCCAGAGGACCGCCCGGGGATACGCCGAGGTGCTGCCAGCCGCGCCGGCCGTCGTCCTGCAGCAGGCTCTGCGGACCCGCCTTGACGACCCGCAAACCATTCATTCGCGCCCGCCCAGGTCGAGGAAAGCCTCGCGCCCGATGGCGACGAAGCGCACCCGGTCGCCCAGCGCCAGTGGGCACGGAGGAATGGCGGCCGGATCGAACGGACGCCACGGGCTGCGTCCCAGCAGGTGCCAGCCGCCGGGCGAGGCCTGCGGATAGATCGCCGTCTGCGCCTCGGCAATGGCCAGGCTGCCGGCCGGTACACGCGCCCGCGGGGTGGCCCGCCGCGGCAGGACCAGGCGCGGATCGAGGCCGCCGAGGTAGGCGAATCCCGGAGCGAAACCGATCGCGCCGACCCGGTATTCGGCCGCGCTGTGCAGTTCGATCACCCCTTCGCCAGTCAATCCGCAGGCAACCGCTACCGTCGCGAGGTCCTCGCCGGCGTACCAGACGGGAATCTCGTGCAGGCGCCCGGCATCCTCGGCGGGGCGCCAGGCGTGCCACTCCGCCAGCAGCGGACCCAGGCGTTCTTCCAGTACCTGCGGGGCGATGCGGTAGGGGTCGTAATGCAGCATCAGGGTGGTCCAGCCCGGCACCAGATCCCTGACGCCTTCGCCGAGCCCCTCGCGCAGACGTCTGGCCAGCTCGGCCAGGCGCACAGACAGGTCCACTTCGGGTTCTTCGGCGAGCGTCAGCAGCAGGGCTTCGGCACCAGCGGGTTCGATGCGGATCACAGGCTGTCCAGGGCCGCGCGCAGGCGCCGGAGGACCGCCAGCGACTCCGGGTTGTCGCCATGCACGCAAAGACTGTCGGCGGTCAGGCGCAGCGGGTTGCCGTCGTAGTCGGGGAAGGCCTCGCCACGGGTGATGGCCAGGGCCTGTTCGATGATCCGCTGCGGATCGTGATGCACCGCGCCGCCAAGCCGCCGCGGCGCCAGCCGCCCGTCCGGCAGGTAGGCGCGATCGGCGAAGGCCTCGAACAGCAGCGGCACGTCGGCCTCGTCGGCCAGTTCCAGCTCGCGGCCGTTGTCGGCCAGGGCCAGCACCATCAGCGGCAGGCCCTTGCGATAGGCGGCGCAGGCGTCGAGCACGGCGCGCAGCAGCTCGTCGTCGCCGACCAGGTCGTTGTACAGCGCGCCATGCGGTTTGACGTAGGCCACCTGGGTACCGAGGGAACGGCAGAAAGCGTCCAGCGCGCCGATCTGGTACAGCACCATGGCATGCACCTCTTCGGCAGAGCAGGCCAGCGAGCGCCGGCCGAAGCCGCTCAGGTCGGGATAGGCCGGGTGCGCGCCGATGCTCACGCCATGGCGTACCGCCAGCTCCACCGCGCGCCGCATGGTGAGCGGGTCGCCAGCGTGGAAGCCGCAAGCCAGGTTGGCCTGGTCAACCAGCGGCATGCTGTGGACATCGTCGCCCATGCGCCAGGCGCCAAAGCTTTCGCCCAGGTCGCAGTTGAGCAGGATACGCCGGCCGGTGTCGTTCATTGTGCGCTCCTTTCGAGGCCAGGATTACGGAAAAATGAGCGCAGTGCTGGCGAATTAGCGTCAGGTAGCATACTCAGGCACTGAGAACAGGAGTAAATTCTCCTCTTTTGCACCGACGACCTTGCATTCATGAAAGTTCTCATCCTGGCGGCCTATGCGCTGAGCATCCTCTATGTCCATTTTCGCGGCCGGGTACGCCACAAACTGTCGCGCCAATTGAGCGACCACTCCAGCTTCCTCGCTCCGATCAACTGCCTGATGTACCTGTTCTCGAAGGTACCGAACCGCCCCTACCTGGCACCGCAGACCTTCCCCGAACTGCAGGTTCTGGTCGACAACTGGCAGGCCATCCGCAGCGAGGCGCTGCACCTGCACGACGCCGGCAACATCAAGCGTTCCGAACAGTACGACGATATCGGTTTCAACTCGTTCTTCAAGAGCGGCTGGAAGCGCTTCTACCTGAAATGGTACGACGAGACCCATCCCTCCGCCGGACAACTCTGCCCGCAGACCACCACCCTGTTGCGGCAGATTCCCTCGGTCAAGGCGGCGATGTTCGCCGAACTGCCGCCGGGCTCGAAGCTGGTGCGACACCGCGATCCCTACGCCGGCTCGCTGCGCTTCCACCTGGGACTGTTCACCCCCAACGACCCGGCCTGCTTCATCGAGGTGGACGGCGAGCGCTACCACTGGCGCGACGGCGAGGCGGTGGTGTTCGATGAAACCTTCATCCACTACGCGGAAAACGCCACCGAACACAACCGCATCATTCTCTTCTGCGACATCGAGCGGCCGCTGACCCAGGGCTGGGCCACCGCCTTCAACCGCTGGTTCAGCCGCAACGTGATGGCTGCCGCGGCCGCCCCGAACAACGCAGGCGACCGGACCGGCGGACTCAATCGGATCTTCGACAGCCTCTACAAGATCCGCCTGCAGGGCAAACGTTTGAAGAAGCGCAACCGCAAGCTCTACTACCTGCAGAAATGGGGCTTCTTCGCCCTGGTGCTGGCTTTCATCCTGTGGATCTGAGGCCCGGCGACGCAAGGCCCCGCTAGCTCCGTGGGGCGGATGACGCCAACGGCGTCATACGCCGATACCTCGCCGAAATGGCGGATAGCCGCTCTACGCCACGGAAAGCCCGGCAGTCCCAGTAGCTGGCAACGAAAAGGCTCCCTTGGGAGCCTTTTTCATTCATCCGTTCAGTACACGTCGCGCCGGTAACGTCCTTCGTCGGCCAGGCGTTGCAAGGCCTCCTCACCGAGCACTTCGCGCAGCACCCGGTCGACACCACCGGCCATGCCCTGCAGGCTGCCGCAGACGTACAAGGCCGCGCCCTCGTCGATCCAGCGCCGCAGTTCATCCGCCGCTTCATGCAGGCGGTCCTGGACATAGATCTTCTCCGCCTGGTCGCGGGAGAAGGCCAGGTCCAGGCGTTGCAGCTCGCCCCTGGCCAGGGCTTGCTCCAGCTCCGCACGACAGTAGTAGTCGTGGGCGAAATTGCGTTCGCCGAACAGCAGCCAGTTGCGCTTGCGCCCGGCGGCAATGCTGGCGCGCAACAGGCTGCGCAGGCCGGCGAGTCCGGTGCCGTTGCCGATGAGGATCAGCGGCACGTCATCCTCCGGCAGGTGGAAACCCGCGTTGCGGCGCAGGCGCAGGGTCAGCGCGGCGCCGAGCGGCAGGTACTCGGTGAGCCAGCCGGAGCAGATGCCCAGGCTGCCGTCGGCATGCTGCTCCTGGCGTACGATCAGTTGCAGGTCGCCATCGCTCTGCAGCGACGCGATGGAGTACTGGCGCACGGAAAGCGGAATCAGCGCATCCAGCAGCGCCTGCGGGTGCAAGCCGACCAGGTGTTCGAAAGAATCCGGCAGCAGGCGCCCGGCCAGGGCCTGCTCCAGGCTCTGCTCGACGCCCTCGACCGCCACCCGCGCCTGGCCGTCCAGGTGATGCCACTGCAGCCATTCGCGGATGCGCGCGGGCGCCTGGTGCGGAACGATCTCCAGCAGATCGCCGGCGCGCCATTGGATGGCGCTGTCGGTCGGCGCACGCAGGTCCAGCAGCCAGGTCGACTCGCCCTGGCTGCCAGGGTTCAGGCACTCCCGCCGCGCCAGCGACCAGACCTCGAAGGCCGGCGCTTCCCAGGCCGCCGGGGCGGCACCGCCGGTCACCTCGGCCAGGCTTTCCTGCCATTGGCGCAGAGCCGCGGCGTCGCCATCATCGACCTCCACCGGGGCGAACAGGCTCCGCGCGCCCTGCCCCTGCAACCAGCCCTGCATGCGCCGGGCGAAGCCGCAGAACTGCTCGTACTGGCGATCCCCCAAGGCCAGCAGGGCGTAGCTCAGGCCATCGAGGCTGGCGGCCTGGCCAAGCACCTTGCGTTCGAAGCCGCGGGCGCTGTCCGGCGCCTCACCGTCGCCGAAGGTGCTGACCACGAACAGCGCCTTGCGCGCCTCGGCGAGTTGCCCGGCATCCAGGCGCGCCAGCGATTCGACCCGCACCGGCAACCCGGCCGCCTGCAACTGGCCGGCGCTCTGCCAGGCCAGTTGTTCGGCAAAACCGCTCTGGCTGGCGTAGCCGATCAGCCAGGGCTCGCCGCTGGCGCCGGCGCTGCTGCCCAGGTCGGCGCGGCTCGCCCGTACCGCGCGTTTCTTGCGCCGGCGGTCGAGGTAGAGCAGCCAGCCGGTGATGAAGAACAGCGGCATCGCCAGGCTGGCGAGCATCATCAGGATGCGTCCGACGATGCCGAAATAGCTGCCTACGTGCAATGCATAGACGCTGGCCAGCAACTGGCTGCCGAAAGAACGGTCGCTATAGCGCTGGTCGCTTTTCACCTGGCCGTTGGCCGGGTCCAGGGTCAGGGTGTTGAAGGCACGCTCGTGCGGCGCGTCGGTCAGGCGATAGAACACTGTCGCCGGCTGGCCGCCCGCCGGCGGCAGGCGTAGATTGTAGGCCTGCAAGCGGTCGCCGCCGGCCTGGCGGATGCTGTTCCATACCGCCGCGTAGTCGACCGCCAGCGGAGCCGCATCGGCCGGGCGCTCGCCACGTCCGCCCGGCTTGCCGCGCTGCGCCTGCTGGCCGGCGGGCGCGTCGTCGAGCAGTTTGAACAGGCCGTTGCGGTACCACTCGTAGGACCAGTACAGGCCGGTCAGCGCAGCCAGCAGGTAGAGCGCCAGGCACCAGGTGCCGGCCACGGCATGCAGGTCCCAGTTGAAACTGCGGCCCTTGCGCGACCAGTCGAGGGTCAGCCAGGCGCGCCAGTCGAAAACCTTGCGCGGCCAGCGCAGGTAGAGACCGGACAGGCAGAAGAAGATCAGGATCAGGGTGCAGGCGGCGGTGACCTGCTTGCCGTACTCGCCCATGGCGAGGAAACGGTGCAGTTGCATCATCAGGTTGAAGAAACCCTCGCCGCGCGGCTCGCCGACGAAAGCCCCGGTGTAGGGATCGATCCAGCGCGACTCGCCGCGGCGCTGTCCCGGCGGCGGGGTGTAGAAGATCCGCCCGGCCTTGTCGCTGTCCATCTCGACCCAGACGAAGGCCACTTTCCGCCCCGGCTCGGCGCCTTCGATACGGCGCACCAGTTCGTCCAGCGGCAGCACGCCCTCGGGGCGCTTCTGCACCACCAGCACGTCAGGGTTGAGCGCGCGCATCAGTTCGTCCTGGAACGACAGGGTCGCTCCGGTGACGCCCATCAGCGCCAGCACCAGGCCGGCGCTGATGCCGAAGAACCAATGCAACTGGAACCAGACTTTCTTCACAGGATCACCTTCACGGCCGCCGCGCGGCAACAACGGGACTACGCCGACGCCAAGCGCCGGCCAGACGACACGAGGACGTCGGCGGGCAATTCTATTTGATAATCAGTTGCGATAAAGCCGAATTAACGTTCTTTACGCTCTATTTACCCACCTGGATGCGGGAAAGCCCCATCCCGCAGGGGGAATGGGGCTTTCGTGGGGAGCGAGAGCGGCAGTCAGAAGTGGAAGTTCACCCCGAGCAATGCCGTGCGGCCCGGAGCGACGTGGGCCATGTGCGTGCTGTAGACCTGGTCGAAGTAGCGCTTGTCGGTCAGGTTCTGCACGTTCAGTTGCAGGTCGACGTTCTTGCTCACCTTGTAGCTGGCCATGGCGTCATAGCGCCAGTAGGACGGGATATAGGTAGAGTTCGCAGTGTTGCCGTACTGCTTGTCCACATAGGTGGTACCACCGCCGATAGTGAAGTTCTGCAACAGATCGTAGGTGGTCCACAGAGTGAAGTTGTTCTGCGCGGTCTGCGGCATCTTGTTGCCTTCGTCGCTCTTCACTGTCGACTTGCGGATTTCGCTGTCGAGGTAGGTGTAGCCGCCGAAGACCTTCCACTTCTCGGTCAGCTTGCCATTGAAGCCCAGCTCGACGCCCTGCACCCGCTGCTCGCCGTCCAGTACCTGAAGAGTGGAGACATCCGGCGAAGCGACCCGGGCATTGGTCTTGTCGGTGCGGAAAAGCGCGGCGTTCAGCGACAGAGCATCGTCGAAGAAGGCCCACTTGGTACCCAGTTCGAGGTTGCGGTTACGCTCCGGATCCAACCCGTTGTTGCCTACGCTGATGTCCGCCTGGCCCTCGCCGCCGGTCTCGCCGGTGGGGTTGCTCGAGGTCGACCAGGCCAGGTAGATGCTGCCGTTAGGCGCCGGTTTGTAGACCAGACCGGTCTGGTAGTTCCAGAAGTGGCTGTTGTTCTCGCGCTTGAAGTAGCCGGCGGGACCGTTGCGGCCAGCCGTCTGGTAGCCGCTGGACTTGGTATCGAAGTCGTCGTAGCGCAGGCCGAGATTCAGCTCCCATTGTTCGCTTAGCTTCAGGGTATCGAACACATAAGCCGCGCTGGTCTTGGTGTCGGTATCGGTATAGGCCAGGCCGTCGGTGATGCTGCCAGTCCAGTTGTCGCCCGGAGTCGGGCGATTCAGGCTGGTGCAGTCGCCACTGGCGAGCAATCGTGCATTGCAGGTGTTGCCGGCGCCGCCACCGGAAGTAATGGCGTACGGACGGTTGTGCACGTCCTCGTAGCTGAACTCCAGGCCGGTCACCAGGGTGTGCTTGATGAAGCCGGTTTCGAAGTTGGCCTTCAGGTCGGTCTGGTTGACCCAGCCCTTCGAGGTCGAATTGCGGCTTTTCGCCGAACGGTAGACGTAGCCGTTGGCAACGTTGCCACGGCTGTCGTCGGGGTTGCTGACGACGTAGTCGAGCGTCGTGCGCACCAGGCGGGTGCTATTCGACAGGGTCAGGTTGTCGTTCAGGTCATGCTCGATGCGGAAGGTGCCGCTGTCGGTGGTGCTCTTGCGGTAGTCGCGGTCCTTCAGGCCATAGAAGTTATCGCGATCCACCGAGGCCGGCTTGCTCGGATTGGCTTTGCTGCGGTTGACGTTGGTCAGCGGCAGGCCGTAGTCCGGCATGTCATCGGTGCTGAGATGGTAATAGGACAGGGTGGCGCGGGTCGGCGTGTCGAAGCCGAAGGTAACGGTCGGAGCCACGCCCCAGCGGCTGACGCTGACTTCGTCGCGCCCTGCGACGTGGGCATCGTGCTTCATCAGGTTGAGGCGGAAGGCGGCGTTGTCGCCAATCATCCGGTTCACGTCGAGAGTAGTGCGGCGGGTCTGGTCTGAGCCCCAGGTGAAGCCGGCGTCGGTGAAGTTGTCCTGCTTGGCGGTCTTGCTGATCAGGTTCAGGCTGCCACCGGTGGAGCCGGCGCCGGTGTAGGCCGAGCCCGGGCCCTTGCTGACCTCGATCTGCTCGACGTTGAACACCTCGCGGGTTTGCGAGGCGACGTCGCGCATACCGTCGAGGAACGTATCGCTCTCGGCGTTGAAGCCACGGATGAATGGCCGGTCGCCTGCGGGGTTGCCGCCCTCGCCCGCGCCGAAGGTGATACCCGGGGTGGTACGCAGTGCGTCGGCCAGGGTCAGGGCGCCAGTGTCCTTGATCACCTGCTGCGGGATCACGGTCACGGTCTTCGGCGTATCCAGCAGCGGCGCGGTGTACTTCTTCGACGCCGAGCGGTCGACGTTATAGGTGGTTTCGTCCTGCTGCTCGCCGACGATGGTGGCCGCATCCAGCGACAGTACGCGGTCCTTGTCGGTCTTTTTCTGCCCGGCCTCGTCGGCGTGGGCTGCCTGCGGTGCGGCGATGGCGGTGATGGCGACACCGATGGCCGAAGCCAGCAGACGTTGCGAAGAAACGGCGGTATCCGTGGACTGACGCGACATTCGAAACCCCTCCCCGGGAGCTGTGAAGGTCGCGGAATTTATTGCAGATCAGAATTGTTATCAATTATTACGGATTCGCATTCGACAGGAATTTACATTCTTTACAATTTTCTCATTACATTTTTTCCCATCTCGCTCGTCTACAACCTCTGGCGGTTTTACACGCCCAATGCAAATCAATATCATTGGCAGTCATTTCGCCTTCATGGACAGCGCCATGTTGCTGCATATTCCCGCCATCTTCACCGCCGAGGAAGTCTCCCGGATCCGCGCAGCCCTGGAGCAGGCGGAATGGGCCGACGGCAAGGCGACCGCCGGCTACCAATCGGCCAAGGCCAAGCACAACCTGCAACTGCCGCAGGACCACCCGCTGGCCCGGGAGATCGGCGAAGCCATGCTGCAGCGCCTGTGGAACCATCCCCTGTTCATGTCCGCCGCCCTGCCGCTCAAGGTCTTCCCGCCGCTGTTCAACTGCTATACCGGCGGGGGCTCGTTCGACTTCCACATCGACAACGCCGTGCGCGACGTCCATGGCGGCCGCGAGCGGGTCCGTACCGACCTGTCCTCGACCCTCTTCTTCAGCGACCCGGAGGACTATGACGGCGGCGAACTGGTGATCCAGGACACCTACGGCCTGCAACAGGTGAAGCTGCCCGCCGGCGATCTGGTGCTCTACCCCGGCACCAGCCTGCACAAGGTCAATCCGGTCACCCGCGGCGCGCGCTACGCCTCGTTCTTCTGGACCCAGAGCCTGGTCCGCGAAGACAGCCAGCGCACCCTGCTATTCGAAATGGACCAGTCGATCCAGCGACTCACCCACGACGTGCCCGACCATCCCTCGCTGATCCGCCTCACCGGCACCTACCACAATCTCCTGCGGCGCTGGTCGGAACTCTGAACATGCGCCACCTGCTGCTCCGTCACGACGCACTGGACGCCGAAGGTTTCGCCGCACAACTGGCCGGTACCCCGGGCGAGGTTGCCCAGGCCATCCTCGGCGCTGCGCGCGAGGGCCTGACGGAAGCCCAGGCCCTGCTCGGACAGATCCTTCTGGACGGCCAAGGCATCCAGCGCGACCCGACCCTGGCGCGGACCTGGTTCGCGATCGCCGCCGGGCACGGCCACGCAATGGCGCGCAATATGCTCGCTCGCTGCCTGGAACATGGCTGGGGCGGCCCGGCGGATCCAGCCGCGGCAGCGGTCCACTATCGGATCGCCGCCCAGGCCGGCCTCGACTGGGCCCGCTACAACCTGGCCAATCTTCACGCTACCGGCCGCGGGGTGCCCCAGGACCAGCCGCGCGCCTATGCGCTGTATCGGCAAGCGGCCGAGCAGGGCCACGCGAAATCGATGAACCTGGTGGGGCGCTACCACGAAGAAGGCCTGGTGGTCGCTCGCGACCTGGCGCAAGCTGCGCACTGGTATCGACGCTCCGCCGAGGGTGGCGATTTTCGCGGCCAGTTCAGCCACGCCGCGATGCTCAGCGCCTCGGGCCGCCATGCCGAAGCCGAAACCTGGCTCCGGCGAGCCCTCGAAGGCGGCAACCTGAACTTCCTGCGCAGCGCCCGCCATGGCCTGGAGCAGTCGGCCCACCCACCGTTCCGCAGCCTGGCGCTGGCCTACTACCGACGCGCGGCGCAGTTGGGCGACGACACCGATCGAGAGGCCCTGGAACAGGCGCTCGAACGTCACGGGCACGCACGACTGCCCGCCTGACGAACAACGCACGACCCTTTGTTCACGCCCACATAACACTTTTTTGACAAGCCTTTCCCTACCCTCGCCGTTTCATCGAGGCGAACGACGATCGCGCCTCCGATCCATCGAACGAGGCTATCGTGTCCCCCACCCCACCACGCGTTACGCGCAATCGCATCGACTGGGCCGGCCTGGGCTGGCTGTTCCTGTTCTTCTGGTTCTTCTCCGGTATCACCCAACTGCTCCTGCTGACCTCCGGCAACAGCGGTTTCTCCGGTTTCCGCAACGCCATGGTGCTGAGCACCATCTGGCTTGCGCCGGTGTTGCTGTTCCCGCGCTGGACCAAGCCGCTGGCCGCCGTCATCGGGCTGGTGCTGTGGGCCGCCTCGCTGGTCGGCCTGAGCTATTTCGGCATCTATCACCAGGAATTTTCGCAAAGCGTGATCTTCGTGATGTTCGAGTCGAACACCGCCGAGGCCAGCGAATATTTCAGCCAGTACTTCAACCCCTGGATGACCCTCGGCCTGGTGCTCTACAGCCTGGTCGCCATCCTCCTCTGGCGCCGTCTGCGCCCGGTCTACCTGCCGCGCTTCAGCGCCCTGCCGGTGGCGGTGCTGCTGATCGTCGCGACCATCGGCTATCCGTTCTACAAGCAACTGGTCAGTCAGGGCCGGCCCTTCGACGAAGCCCTGGACAAGGTCCAGGCGCGCATGGAACCGGCGGTGCCCTGGCAATTGCTGATCGGCTACCAGCAATACCGCCAGCAACTGGGCAGCATGCAGGCGCTGTTGCAAAAGAACGCTGCCCTACCGCCGCTGAAGAACCTCGTCGATGCCAATGGCGATACGCCGCGCACGCTGGTCCTGGTGATCGGCGAATCCACGTCGCGCAAGCACATGAGCCTCTACGGCTATCCACGCGAAACGACCCCGCAGTTGGACGCACTGAAGGCCGCGAACCGGAACCTCACGGTATTCAACAACGTGGTGGCATCGCGGCCATACACCATCGAGGTGCTGCAGCAGGTGCTGACATTCGCCGACCAGGAGCAGCCCGATCGCTTCCTCACCGATCCGTCGCTGATGAACCTGATGAAGCAGGCCGGCTATAAGACCTTCTGGATCACCAACCAGCAGACCATGACCAAGCGCAACACCATGCTGACGACCTTCGCCCAGCAGACCGATGCGCAGTTCTACCTGAACAACCAGCGCAGCCAGAACGCCAGCCAGCTGGACGGCGCGGTGCTGGCGCCCTTCGCCAAGGTGCTGGACGATCCGGCGCCGAAGAAGTTCATCGTGGTCCATCTGCTCGGCACCCACATGAACTACAAGTACCGCTATCCCGCCGACTACGCTCGCTTCGTCGACCGTCAGGGCGCCCCGGCGGCTCTCAGCGACGACCAGGTGGAGGTCTACAACAGCTACGACAACGCCGTGCTGTACAACGACTACGTGGTCTCCAGCCTGATCAAGGGCTTCGCCAACAGCGATCCGAACGGCTTCCTGGTCTACCTCTCGGACCATGGCGAGGAAGTCTTCGACGAAGCCCCGCACGACCGTCTCGGCCGCAACGAAGGCGACCCGACCCGCGGCATGTACACCGTGCCCTTCCTGGTCTGGACTTCGCCCAGTTGGCAGCAGACCCATCCGCGCGACCTACAGGCCCTGGTCGACCGACGCTACAGCAGCGAAGACCTGATCCATACCTGGTCCGACCTCGCCGGCCTCAACTATGACCTCTTCGATCCGACCAAGAGCCTGGTGAGCAACGACTTCGAGCATGAAGTCCGCTGGATCGGCAACCCCTATGCCCACAATGGCTTGCGCGACTTCGACAAGCTGCCGCTGGACAAGGCCGACGCCGGGCAGCAGGTAGCCCAGGCCGGACGACCCGCGCCAACGACGCCGCGCGCACCGTCCCGTCAGCCGGACGAAGGCTGACCGCCACCAAGGAATGCGCCCCGCCAAGCGGGGCGTTTTTCCATCCGCAGCACCTCAGGGCAAGACCAGGTTGCCCTGCTCGTCGAACGGCCAGAACGGGTTGTAGGCAATTTCCCAAAGGTGTCCATCCGGGTCGGCGACATATCCGGAGTAGCCCCCCAGAACACTTCCTGCGGCATCTTGGTCGCCTGCCCGCCGGCCGCCATAGCCGCGGAGAACAGACGGTCCACCTCGTCCTGCGAGGCGCAGTTGCAGGCCAGGGTGATAGCCGCGAAGCCGGTCGGACGATCTTCCACCTGCGCATCCTCGGCGAGGGCGCTGCGTCCGTAGAGGCCGAGGACCAGGTTGCGGCCCTTGAGAAATACCACCTGCTCGTTGCCGTCCGAAGAGGGCTGCCAGCCCAGCGCCTGGTAGTAGAGAGAGGAGCGGGCCAGATCGGCGACCCCGAGGGTCACCAGGGAAATACCATTGCCTGTCATGTCGGCGTCCTTGTCATGGGTTGTCGAACAAGGCTGGCACGAGCGCCGCGAGGCTTCCAGAGCGACATGAAAAAGCCCCGCCGAGGCGGGGCTCTTCGTAACAGAGGCGACTGCGCTAGAGGTAGAACGCCTTCAGCGGCGGGAAGCCGTTGAACTCCACCGCACTGTAGCTGGTGGTGTAGGCGCCGGTAGACAGCCAGTAAAGGCGGTCGCCGCTCGCCAGGTTCAGCGGCAGGCCATACTTGTAGTGCTCGTACATGATGTCGGCGCTGTCGCAGGTCGGGCCGGCGATCACCACCTCTTCCATCTCGCCCTGCTTCTCGGTCCAGATCGGGAACTTGATCGACTCGTCCATGGTTTCGATCAGTCCGGAGAACTTGCCGACGTCGGCATAGACCCAGCGCTCCACGGCGGTCCGCGACTTGCGGGCGACCAGCACCACTTCGCTGACCAGGATGCCGGCATTGGCGATCAGCGAACGGCCCGGCTCGAGGATGATTTCCGGCAGGTCGTCGCCGAAGTCCTCCTTGAGGAAGCGGATGATCTCCTCCGCATAGGTTTCCAGGTCGTTGGTCTTGGTGATGTAGTTGGCCGGGAAGCCGCCGCCCATGTTGATCATCTTCAGGACGATGCCGTCTTCTTCCTTCAGGCGCTCGAAGATCACCTTGACCTTGGCGATCGCCGCGTCCCACACCGAGATGTCGCGCTGCTGCGAACCGACGTGGAAGGAAATGCCGTAGGGCTCCAGGCCCAGCTGGCGGGCCAGGATCAGCAGGTCCATGGCCATGTCGGTCTGGCAGCCGAACTTGCGCGACAACGGCCAGTCTGCGGTAGTCGAGCCCTCGGTGAGGATACGCACGTAGACCTTGGCGCCGGGAGCGGCCTTGGCGATGTTGCGCAGGTCGGCTTCGGAGTCGGTGGCGAACAGGCGCACGCCCTTCTCGTAGAAGTAGCGGATGTCCTTGGATTTCTTGATGGTGTTGCCGTAGCTGATGCGCTCCGGACCGACGCCGGTCTTCATCACCTTGTCCAGTTCGTAGATCGAGGCGATATCGAAGTTCGAACCCTTGTCGCGCAGCAGCTCGGTGATTTCGGTAGCGGGATTGGCCTTCACCGCGTAGTAGATCCTGGCGAAGGGGAAGCAGTCGGTCAGTTGGTCGTAGGCATCGGCGATGGTCTGCTTGTCGATGACCACGAAGGGGGTTTCCTGCTTGTCGGCGAAGGCCTTCATGCGCTGGAAGGTTTCAGGGGCGAAATAATCCTCGACCTTGATGGACATGGTTGGGACTCCCAATGGCAAAACACATGGATTCGTAGGGGTGAAGCTGAACGTCTAATCCGTTTCCCCACTTTGGTTCGCCTACTTCCCAAGGCATGTCGCCGAGTATCACCTGCCTGCCGGCAGCCACCGCCTGTTCATCCTGGTAGGTCGCGCGCGTGTCCCGCGCGACGACCTGGCCGCTTGAGCAGCGGACGTCGCCTTGCCACAGGGCGATCTCTCGTCGTCAGTACTTGAGCCGGATGGATCGTTTCCAGCATGGACGTTCGGGCGCGAACTTTAGGACCAAGGGGACGCGAGATCAATAAAAAAATGCCGCGATTTCGCCTCCGCCTGTCGCACCGCCGGATTGACCTGCTCAGCCTTTACCCCATGTGCATGACAGTGGGATGTCCCCGTCCGCCCAGCGTTCAATCGGATGGACGAAAAACGTCCCGTGCAGGCCTTGCGCCTACACCCGGAACGCGCCGATCAGGCGTTTCAGCTGGGTCACCTGGGCGCCCAGTTCGCGGCTGGCCCGTTCGGTCTGGCTGGCGCCTTCCGCGGTGCGCTCGCCGGCCTGGTTGATCTCGACGATGTTCTGGTCGATATCGTGGGCCACGGCGGTCTGTTGCTCGGCGGCGGCGGCGATCTGCTGGTTCTGGTCGACGATCATGCCCACCGCGCCGAGGATATTCTCCAGTGCCTGCTGCACCTGCGCCGACTCGTTGACGGTGCCATCGGCGGTATGGTGGCTGCTGCCCATCGCCTTCACCGCCGCATCGACGCCGCCCTGCAGGCGCAGGATCATCTGTTCGATCTCGGCGGTGGATTGCTGGGTGCGCTTGGCCAGCGTGCGCACCTCGTCGGCCACCACCGCGAAACCGCGCCCCTGCTCCCCGGCACGAGCGGCCTCGATCGCCGCATTGAGCGCCAGCAGGTTGGTCTGTTCAGCGATGCCCTTGATCACATCCAGCACCTGGCTGATCGAGGCGCTGTCACTGGCCAGGCGATTGATCGCCGCCACCGACTGGTCGATCTCGCCGGCCAGGCGCTGGATGCTACCCACCTGCGACTCGACCAGGCTGCGCCCGCTGAGGGTTTCCTGGTTCACGCTGTTCGCGCTGCTCACCGCCATCGCCGCGCTGCGTGCCACTTCCTGGGCGGTAGCGGCCATCTGGTTCATCGCCGTGGCCACCTGCTCGATCTGGCTGCGTTGCCCGGCTACCGCTTGGTTGCTTTCGGCCGACACCGACTCGACGCGCAGGGTCTGCCGCTCGACCTCGCCGACGGTCTGGCTGACCCGCTCGATCAGGTCGTGGATCTTCGCCACCGATTCGTTGAACGATTGTCCCAGCTCGCCCAGCTCGTCACGGCTGCGGGCCTGGAAGCTGACCGTCATGTCGCCGCCGGCGACGCGCTCCATCATTCGCCCGAGATCCTTCAGGGTGGCGCGGGTGGAAACGTAGAAACCGCCGTAGAGGTATAGGATCGCTGCAAAAACCACGGCCAGCGCGGCGACTAGCAACAGCATCTGCGTGCGCACCTGTTGCAGGCGCTTTTGCAACTGGGTATCGAGATAGCCGAGAACGGCGTCGTCGAGCTGGTAGGTCTTGTCCATCGCCGCGCTGACCTGATCGTAGAACTGCGTCCACGGGGTATCCAGCGTCTCGGCCACGATCACCCGGTCCTCGAACAACTGCCCCAGGCTCTTCAGGGTCTCGCGACTGGCCTGGGCGGCCTCCTCGAGCGCCGGTGGGCTGCCGGCCAGGGACTCCTGCAGCTTCAGGCCGTACTCGCCATGCAGTTTCTCGAACTCCAGCAGCAGTTCGTCGAGCCGCGCGCTGGAGGACGAATTGAGGAAACCCTGGCCCAGGGAGTAGGCGCCGATGGCGCGCCCCTTGCTGATGGCCGCCGTCACCTCCGGCGTTATCGAACCGACCAGCTCGCTGAGCTGGCGCACCTGGCGCTGGCTGTCCTGGCTGAGCCCGGCCTGGGCGATGAGCAACTTGATGAATACCTGTGCGCTACCGAGCAGCTTCTCCGCCCGTGCGCCCTTGCCCTGCAAGGACCCTTCGGCCTCCACGGCCTGCAAGCCGTTGAGCAACCGGTCGCGCTGGGCCTCGAATTCGGCTACCGCCGCACCATCCTCGCTGAGCGGCGCCAGCGCCTCGAGCCGCCCGCGCAGCCCCTTCTGGACGTCCGCGATGCGCGCTTCCAGATCGCCGGCCTTGCCGGACTGGCCGATGACCGCATTGATCTGCAACAGATCGTTGAGGGACTCCAGGCCACGCCGGATCTGAAGTCCGCTACCCAGCAGCGTCAAGCTCTGCAGTTCGATCCGGGTGTCGCTGAATTGGCGATAGGCATCGCGCACCAGATAGAAGCTGGTGATCAGCAGCGGCAGGAAGAACAGCACGCTGATCAGGCCGAACTTCATGCCGAAGCTGAGCCGGTTCATCAGCGCGATGGCGGGATAGAGTACGGTCTTCACCCAGACGTCTCCTGATTGTTCTTATCGTTCTGAGAGATGCCGCCGCGTGGCGACATTGACGCACGGAGTCCGCTCGGTAATGGCCTTTCGAAATCATGCGGACACGTTCACCTGTGTACCCGATATCGGCCTGGTGTTCTGTAACTTAAGGTTAACGGGGAATCGCAAGCGGATTCCCCGTCGCTACGCTCAGAGGAACAGCGCGCAGAAGGCGAACACGGCATACCAGAGCACGGCCGCGCGCACCAGCAATTGCCAGAGCGCATCCAGGCTGGCGACGCCGGCGGCACCCAGTTCGACCGCTTCGACATCGCTGGCGACCCGCCCGGCCTTGCCCAGCAGCGCGGCCGCCGAGATGTCCCAGGCCAGCAGCCAGTGCAGCAGCACGCGGATAACCGCGAGGAAGTTGCCGACCAGGGCGAAGCTCAGCACCAGCGCACGCACCGGCAACCAGTCGAGGATATGCCGGACGCGCGCCGCCTGTTCGCGCAACGCCGGCTGGCGGGCGTGCTCCAGCGCCAGTGCCAGCAGGCGATAGGCCAGGGCCGCCACCGGGCCGAGCAAGGCATACCAGAAGATCACCGCGAAGAAGCTCTGGTAGCCCTGCCAGAGCAGATGGCCGTGCACCCGGCCGATCAGTTCGCTCTCGCTGCCGCCCAGGATCCCCAGATCGCGTTCGGCGACATGGAAGGCAGCCTGGGCCTCCTCGCGCCGCCAGGCGTCGCGGAACGGCCCGAGGTCGGCCATGACGTCGCCGCGGCCGAGACTGTAGACCACCACCAGAAGATGCAGCGGAAGGCTCAACCAGCCATAGGCCAGCGGCTGCAGCAATGTCAGCAGCAGGGCCAGCGGCAGCAACGGCAGGACCACCGCGAGCAGCAGCCCCAGCCAGGAGCGGCGGGACACCGAGGGCAGGTCCTCGACCAGGCTCAGCCAGGCGAGCCAGGCGCCATCGCGCTGGATACGCCGGCGCCAGCCGGAGAACTTCTCCAGCGCAAGGGCCAGCAGCAACACCAGGAACGTCATGTTTCCTCCTTGGAATCGGTCAATCCGGCGCGGTAGCGCGACCAGTCGAAAGCCTCGCCGGGATCGGTCTTGCGCTCCGGGGCGATATCGCAGTGGCCCTGGATGCGTTCCGGGGTGATCCCCGGGAAGGCCACGCGCAACAGCCGCGTCAGCCCGGCCAGGGCAGTGTACTGCGCGTCCGTGTACGGTTCCGTGTCGGTCCCCTCCAGTTCGATGCCAAGGGAGAAGTCGTTGCACGCCTCGCGACCGTCGAAGCAGGAAACCCCGGCATGCCAGGCGCGGTCGTGACAGGAGACGAACTGGGTGATGGCGCCGTCGCGTTCGATGAGGAAATGCGCGGAAACCGTCAGGTGGCGGATCTCCTCGAAATAGGGATGTTCGTTCGGGTCCAGGCGATTCTGGAAGAACGCCTGGACCTTGCCGGTGCCGAACTGTCCCGGCGGCAGGCTGATATTGTGGATGACCAGCAGCGACACCGCGTCCCCTTGCGGACGCAGGTTGAAATTCGGTGAAGGGCAGTGGCGGACGCCACGGACCCAGCCGGTAACGGAATCGAAATGCATACGGGCTCCTGAACGAGCCCCCACTCTAATCCAGCGGCGCCGGAATGACGATCAGGCGGGCTCTGGATCGGCCGCTTCGACATGCTTCGAGGAAAGGTATTACCCGCAAGAACGAAAAGACCCGGCATCCGCCGGGTCCTCGAGAAGCGGCTAGGCGCCCTTGAGGCGCCGCAGGTTGCCGATCACCGACTCCAGGGCCCGGTCGAACAGCAAGGCATCGTCCAGCAGGCGTACCGCCTGCCGGCGAAACTCCACCGCCAGGCCCATGCGGGTCTTTTCCAGGACCTTCATCCCGGTGCGATTGACGAAGATGTAGCGACCGGTGGGCCGGATCACTGCCGCCAGCTTGCAGCGCAGCTTGTGCTCGGCGTCCTCCTGGATTTCCACCCAACTGCCGACACGCAGCGCATCGACCCGCAGCAGTGCCTCGTCGTTGTCCGGCAGGCGCACTTCGCTCTCGACAGGCGCCGGGGCGGCGTCCGGCGAGGTCAGGACGATTTCCTCGACCACCCGCAGCATGACCGGCGCCCGGGGCTTTTCCGCGGCCGTGCCCGGGGTCGCTTCGTCGAGCAGGGGGCTGTCCGCGACCGCCGCCTCGCCGCGCTTGTCGCGCTGCAGGCCCTGGACATGCAGGGTTTCCAGCTGGCTGAAGAATTCACCGGTGGAAAACGGATCGAAGGCTGCGCTGGCCAATCCCTCGCGCAGCGCCTTGAGCAGGCCTGGCACGCGCTCCAGCAACTGTTGGCGGGACAGCGGATCATCATGCGGGCCGACGCTCCAGATCAGCTCGTCCATGGTATCCAGGGCCTCCCGCCACTCGGCCGAAACCTTGCCATGCTTGAGGCAGATCAGCAGCATCACCTTGCTCCAGGCATCCCGCAGCAGGCGCACCACCACCTCCGGCAGGACCTTGCCGAGCAGTCGCTGGTTCAGCACCTGCTCCACGTCCTGACGAGCCAGTTCGGCCTTGGCGCGGCCTTCCTCGGCGTCGCGGGTGCGTTGCTCGAGGAGCTCGCTGCGGCGGCGCTCGTCGCCGGTGAAGGCAATGAAGTCCTCCAGCAACTCGGCGAAGATCGCCGGGTCGTCGACGAAGTCGTTCAACAGCCGCATCACGACCTGTTCGATCTTCTGGTACAGGCTGTCGCGCCGGGCATCATTGTGTTCGGCCCAGCCCAGCGACGCGGATGCGATCTCGTTGAGCAGGCGACGTGCCGGATGGCTACCGCGGCTGAAGAAGGTCTTGTCGAGCAGGGCCACCTTGAGCATCGGGATCTGCATCCGACCGATCAGGGCCTTCAGCGAATCAGGCAGGGTGCGGTCGTCGAGAATGAATTCGAACAGCATCGACACCAGGTTGATGACGTCATCGTCCACCTGGCCGACCACCCGAGAACGGCCGCTCTTGTGGCTGACCCGCTGGAGCAGTTGGTCGACCCCGTCGCGGACGTCGAACTCCACGGCGCCAGGGCCCGGCAAGTGCTGTTGCAGGTGGGAAAGCAGGCGCATCAGGTCGTTGCTGGAAATCGGCGCGGCATTCTCAGGCGTTTCGCGACGGTAGAAGGAAGGATTGTCGCGGACCTGCGCCAGCAGTTCCTGCAGCGCGCCGAAGACTTCCTGCTGGCCGCCGTCGAGCAGCGCAGCCTGTGCCTGCAGGGTCCCGGCATCGCGTACCGCTTCGGGACGGACAGCGTGCTGACGCCGCGGCAGTGCGGATTTGAGTTCCGGCAGCACGCCCGCAGCGACCAGGATCTGGTTGGCCTCGGCGTACAACTGGTCGCAATGGGCCAGGACGTACTTCTCGAACAGCTTGAGAATGATCAGCTTGACCTTGATCTCGACGCCGAGCCCCTGGCAGGCATCGAGGAAATCCGCGGTCAGCGGACGCGGAGCGAGGGGATTGCTCTTCTCGTCGACCTTCCGCCCGACCAGGGTGTTCAGGCGGGTGCTCAGGTGGGCCAGCGCGGTGGCATCGCGGCTCATCACCCGCGCCACCATCGCGTCCACCGCGACGGACTCCTCCAGTTCCTCGTTCTGTACCAGGCTGAGGCTGTCGAAGGACACGGTATCCAGGGTCGGCACGGATTTGCCGGACTGTACCTGGTTGAGCGCCGAGAACTCCTCGAAGACCTTCTGCAGGTAGACCCGCTCGATACTCTTGCGCTTGAGGCGCAGGTCGCGCATGGCTTCGAAGAAAGCGTTCTGTTCGAGGTTGCTGGTGGCTCGGTCGGCCATTTCGAAGAGGGTGTCGTCGGCGTTGTCGAACAACGCCTGCAACGCCTGTTTCAGCTGCAGCGCCGCCTTGTCGCGCACCTGCACGAGGATGACCGGCAGGCGCCCCGCTCCGGCGTTCGGCGACGGCTCGGAAGCGACCCTGGTCAGGTGCACCACATTGGCATCGTTCTGCATCGGGACTCTCCTGCCACCCTCGCGGCCGCGCATGGAATGGCAAAAATCGGGCACAGAGGATCGATTGGCGTCGTCCGTAACGTCAATTTCCAGGCGTCAAAAACAAGTATCTACATTCATTATAGAGATACTTTCAAATCTAGATAGAGGGTTTTCCTATAGACATGACTCTCTTCACACAAGCGAAGGCCGATGAATGGCGGCCGTCCCGACCGGCGCCCAGGCAGGCACAGACGCCGTCCGCCGCGCTCCGTATAATCGCCCGATCTCGTACAGGAGCCCGCCATGCCTAACCTCACCCTTGCCGACCTCCAAGGCGAAATCCAGGCCAACGTCCGTACCGCTCTGGCGGAAGACGTCGGCGGCGGCGACCTTACCGCTCAGTTGATCGATCCACAACGCGAGGCCGAGGCCCGGGTGATTACCCGCGAGCACGCGACGATCGCGGGCCGCGCCTGGGTCGACGAGGTCTTCCGCCAGGTCGATCCGCGAGTGCTGGTGACCTGGCAGGTGGAGGACGGCCAGCGAGTCGAGCCGAACCAGATGCTGTTCCAGCTAAAAGGTCCGGCCCGCGCGCTGCTCACCGGCGAGCGCAGCGCGCTGAACTTCCTCCAGCTGCTTTCCGGTACCGCTACCCGCAGCCAGCACTACGCCGACCTGGTCGCCGGCACCGCGGTGAAGCTCCTCGACACCCGCAAGACCCTGCCAGGCCTGCGCCTCGCGCAGAAGTACGCGGTCACCTGCGGCGGTTGCCACAACCATCGCATCGGCCTCTACGATGCCTTCCTGATCAAGGAAAACCACATCGCCGCCTGCGGCGGTATCGACCGGGCAATCGCCGAGGCCCGGCGCATAGCACCCGGCAAGCCGGTGGAAGTGGAAGTGGAGAACCTCGATGAACTGCGCCAGGCACTGGAGGCCGGCGCCGATATCGTCATGCTCGACGAACTCAGCCTGGACGGCATGCGCACCGCCGTCGCCCTCACCGCCGGCCGTGCCAAGCTGGAAGCTTCCGGCGGAATCAACGAGAGCACCCTGCGCAACATCGCCGAGACCGGCGTCGACTACATCTCCATCGGCACCCTGACCAAGGACGTCAGGGCCGTCGACCTGTCCATGCGCCTCACCCTCTGAATGAATCGCAGGCAATAAAAAGCCCCGCCGAAGCGGGGCTTTTTATTGCGACTGGTGCCGGATAGAGGAATCGAACCCCCGACCTTCTCATTACGAATGAGCTGCTCTACCGACTGAGCTAATCCGGCGGCGCGGGGAAGGTATCACTCGGCACAGCCGGATTTCAACCGATATTCCCCTCACATGGGAATCCAACCCTGAATCCAGAAACGTGGCGCCTCACCGCCGCCGTGGATTTCCAGGTAGCGCTCCTCGGCCGCGGTCAGCCCCGGCACCTCGAGCAGCAGCACGCGCCCCAGCACGACAATGACAACGACAGCCAGGCCCCGACAGAGCCAGCGCTGTGCGGGGGACGGCACGACCGGCTTCGACCAGCGCGCCATGGCGATGCCTACCAGCAAGGCCAATACGGTCTGGGTGAAGGGCATGACGAACACGCCGTCCACCTGGGCCAAGACCAGGACCGAAACGAGGGCCAGCCACAGTCCGGCGTCCATCGGATCGCCCTGTTCACGCAGGTAACGCGCGCCGCGAAGCAGACCAAGGGTCATCAGTCCAACCACCAGAAGGCCAGCGACCCCGCCCCATTCAGCGAACCACTGCAGCAGCATCTGGTGCGGGTGGGCACCGACGCTGTTCGGCACCGCCGAGAAATGCATGGGCCCGACCCCAAGCAAAGGATGGGCTACGAACATGCCCCAGGCATCTCGCCACAACACGTCGCGCAGAGACAGACCACTGCGCATACCGGACATGAGGGTCATGTCGATACCTAGCCAGGTCGGCAAGGCAACCATTAGCAGGAAATAGAGCGCCAGTCCGACGAATGCCGCGGACAACTGGACGATCAAGAATCGGCGCCCCACGGGGCCGATCCAGCAAAGCGCGAGATGCGCGACGGCGAAACCCAACCAGAGCCCGCGTCCAGCCAAGGCGAAGGAGATGCACCATTGGATGGCCAGCAGCAGCATGACAAGCCAGGACAGTCTGAACCGCCCGGTCTCTCGCAGGTACAACCCCAGCGCAGCCATCAGCGGCAGCAGCATGGCCTGGAACTGCCCCATGGTCCGGACGTTGGAAAAGCCGCTGAGCAGAACCCTGGGATTCAACTCACGGAGCCCGCTGACGAAGGCCGCGAGATAGGAAAGCAGGAACTGGTAGCAGAAGAACCCTCCCAACACGACCACCCCCCAGAGGGCGATACGGCGAACCCACTCTGGGCTGGCGGATATATTGAAGGAAAACAGCATCAGGCCGGCGAATACCGACCATTCCTTGAGTGCCCAGGAAGGATTGGCGGAGAGAAATGCGGAAACGCTGCCTAGACCCAAGATAACCAACAGTGTTACCTGAACCATCCTTCTGGCAAATGACAGACGAGAAGAAAAGAGCAGCAGGAGTGACGATCCACTCAACACCACCAATTGGAGTATTCGCTGCTGATCATGCCAGTTCTTGGAAACCCCGCAGTAAACAACGGGAGAAAGCAGAAGAATACTTATCAGCAATAATAGAATAGTACGCGACGCCTTACCCATCCTTTCCCAGGCTAGCCAAATTCGCATCACATGGGCTCCAGAATGAAAACGCCCCGCAATGCGGGGCGCTTCCTTCACACTCAAAACAACTCAAAAAACCGATTAGGATTTCGGGCAATTAGCCGGAGCGTAGTTGGGCTTCCAAGCTGTAGGAGTTTTGGTGATTTTGCAGTTCCAGACTCCGTCATTTTTACGCGAAACAGTGATTACAGCCCCTTTGATGGCGGAACCAGAAGATTTACCCAAGGTAGCGACCAACTCAACGGTGCCATCTTTATTGTCCGTTACCTGGATCTGACTCTTACCAGAACCATCTAGCAAAGTAGACTCGGTGAAGCCAATGTCATACTGGGTATCTTTAGGAGTCGCGCTGGAAACAATCTCCTTCCCTTCCAGAATCGCCGACTCCGCAGCGGTCTTCAGCGCGCTGACTTCACTCACGGCACGGGTCACCTGGGTACGGGCGGTGTAGTCCTGGTATTGCGGGATGGCAATGGCGGCCAGGATGCCGATGATCGCAACCACGATCATCAGTTCGATCAGAGTAAAACCCTTCTGAGCTTTCATGAATATCTCCATGTGGTATGTATAGGCCAAACGCCTTCCCCCTTCAAAGCAGGTTGCATGCCAACCTTTCAAACGCCCTCCTTTCGCAACTCTTGCGGGGACTTCGAAAGTGTTCCGCTCTCCCCTGCCGGCAATATGTGACACTTTTTGGCATCTCGGAATCGTCGGTTTGGCAGCCCCAGGCATCTGCGTTATAAGTCTCGCTCCAAGCCTTCTTCAGATGTTCCCCAATGAACGATTCCACGCCTCTCAGCGGCCTTGCCAAGCAACTGGTCCTGAACGAACTCCTCGACGAAAAGACCGCCCGCCAGGCCCAGGTGCAGGCCGCGCGCAACAAGCAGTCGCTGGTCAGCCACCTGGTCCAGGCCAAGCTGGTGCAGAGCCGGGCGTTGGTCGAGGTGGCCGCCGAGCAGTTCGGCATCGCCTATTGCGACCTGAACAGCCTGGATCGGGAAAGCATTCCGAAGGATGTCATCAGCGAGCGCCTGGTCCGCCAGCACCGTGTGTTGCCGCTGTGGAAACGCGGCAACAAACTGTTCATCGGTCTCTCCGACCCGACCAACCACCAGGCGGTCACCGATATCCAGTTCAGCACCGGTCTCACCACCGAAGCCCTGCTGGTGGAGGACGACAAGCTCGGCGTAGCCATCGAGAAGCTCTACGAGGGCGCTATGGACGCTCTCGGCGACCTCGGTGACATCGATCTCGACGGGGTCGATGTCGGCAAGGCGGAAAGCGCCAGCCAGGACGACGGCGGCGACGATGCCGAAGATGCCCCGGTGGTGCGCTTCGTCAACAAGATGCTGCTCGACGCCATCCGCGGCGGCTCTTCCGACCTGCACTTCGAGCCCTACGAAAAGACCTACCGGGTGCGCTTCCGTACCGACGGCATGCTCCACGAAGTGGCCAAGCCGCCGATCCAGTTGGCCAGCCGCATTTCCGCGCGACTCAAGGTAATGGCCGGCCTGGATATCTCCGAACGGCGCAAGCCGCAGGACGGGCGGATCAAGATGCGCGTGTCGAAGACCAAGTCGATCGACTTCCGCGTCAACACCCTGCCGACCCTGTGGGGCGAGAAGATCGTGATGCGGATCCTCGACTCCTCCAGCGCGCAGATGGGCATCGACGCCCTGGGCTACGAGGAGGACCAGAAGGAACTCTATCTGGCCGCGCTCAAGCAGCCACAGGGCATGATCCTGGTCACCGGCCCCACCGGCTCGGGCAAGACGGTGTCGCTGTACACCGGCCTGAATATCCTCAATACCACCGACATCAATATCTCCACCGCCGAAGACCCTGTGGAGATCAACCTGGAAGGCATCAACCAGGTCAACGTCAACCCGCGCCAGGGCATGGACTTCTCCCAGGCGCTGCGCGCCTTCCTGCGCCAGGACCCGGACGTGATCATGGTCGGCGAGATCCGCGACCTGGAAACCGCCGAGATCGCCATCAAGGCGGCGCAGACCGGGCATATGGTGATGTCCACCCTGCACACCAACAGCGCCGCCGAGACCCTCACCCGCCTGCTGAACATGGGCGTGCCGGCGTTCAACCTGGCGACCTCGGTGAACCTGATCATCGCCCAGCGCCTTGCGCGAAAACTCTGTTCGCACTGCAAGAAAGAACACGACGTGCCGAAGGAAACCCTGCTTCACGAAGGTTTCCCGGAAGAGCTGATCGGCACCTTCAAGCTGTATTCGCCTGTAGGCTGCGAAAACTGCAAAGGCGGTTACAAAGGTCGCGTCGGTATTTATGAAGTGGTTAAAAACACCCCCGCCCTGCAGCGGATTATCATGGAAGAAGGCAACTCCATCGAGATCGCCGAGCAAGCCCGCAAAGAAGGCTTCAACGATCTGCGCACCTCAGGCCTGCTGAAAGCCATGCAGGGAATCACCAGCCTGGAGGAAGTCAACCGCGTGACCAAGGATTAATCCATGGCGGACAAAGCGTTAAAGACCAGTGTCTTCGTATGGGAAGGCACTGACAAGAAAGGCACCAAGGTCAAGGGCGAGCTGTCCAGCCAGAACCCGACCCTGGTCAAGGCGCAACTGCGCAAGCAGGGCATCACGCCGGTCAAGGTCCGCAAGAAAGGCATCTCCCTGCTGGGGGCGGGGAAGAAGATCAAGCCTATGGACATCGCCCTGTTCACCCGCCAGATGTCCACCATGATGGCCGCCGGCGTGCCGCTGCTGCAGTCGTTCGACATCATCAGCGAAGGCTTCGACAATCCGAACATGCGCAAGCTGGTGGAGGAGATCAAGCAGGAGGTCGCCGGCGGCAACAGCCTGGCCAACTCGCTGCGCAAGAAGCCGCAGTACTTCGACTCGCTCTACTGCAACCTGGTGGACGCCGGCGAACAATCCGGCGCCCTGGAAACCCTGCTCGACCGGGTCGCCACCTACAAGGAAAAGACCGAGGCGCTGAAGGCCAAGATCAAGAAGGCCATGACCTACCCGATCGCGGTGATCGTCGTCGCCATCATCGTTTCGGCGATCCTACTGATCAAGGTGGTGCCGCAGTTCCAGTCGGTGTTCGAGGGCTTCGGCGCCGAACTGCCAGCCTTCACCATGATGGTCATCAACATTTCCAACGTACTCCAGGAATGGTGGCTCCTGGTACTGCTGATGATGGGCGGCGCCGGCTTCCTGCTGAACCACGCCTACAAGCGTTCGGAGAAGTTCCGCGACGCCACCGACCGCACGGTACTGAAGCTGCCTATCGTCGGCGCCATCCTCTACAAATCCGCCGTGGCACGCTACGCGCGGACGCTGTCGACCACCTTCGCCGCCGGCGTGCCATTGGTGGAAGCCCTCGACTCGGTTTCCGGCGCCACCGGCAACGTGGTGTTCAGGGACGCGGTGGGCAAGATCAAGCAGGACGTTTCCACCGGCATGCAGCTGAACTTCTCCATGCGCACCACCAACATCTTCCCCAGCATGGCCATCCAGATGACCGCCATCGGCGAGGAATCGGGCGCGCTGGACGACATGCTGGCCAAGGTCGCTGGCTTCTACGAGCAGGAAGTGGATAATGCCGTGGACAACCTGACCGCCCTGATGGAACCGATGATCATGGCGGTCCTCGGGGTCCTGGTCGGTGGCCTGATCATCGCCATGTACCTGCCGATCTTCCAGCTGGGCAACGTCGTCTAAATGACCCTCCTCGACTACCTGGCCAGCCATCCGCTGGCCTTTGTCTTGTGCGCCATCCTCCTCGGCCTGCTGGTCGGCAGCTTCCTCAACGTCGTCGTGCATCGCCTGCCGAAGATGATGGAGTGCAACTGGAAGGCCGAGGCCCGCGAAGCGCTCGGGCTGGAGCCGGAACCCAAGCAGGCGACCTACAACCTGGTGCTGCCGAATTCGGCGTGCCCGCGCTGCGGCCACGAGATCCGCCCCTGGGAAAACATCCCGCTGGTCAGCTACCTGGCGCTGGGCGGCAAGTGCTCGTCCTGCAAGGCCGCCATCGGCAAACGCTACCCCCTGGTGGAACTGGCCACCGCGCTGCTTTCCGGCTACGTCGCCTGGCATTTTGGCTTCACCTGGCAGGCGGGCGCGATGCTCCTGCTGACCTGGGGTCTGCTGGCGATGAGCCTGATCGATGCCGATCACCAACTGCTGCCGGACGTGCTGGTGCTGCCGCTGCTCTGGCTGGGCCTGATCGCCAACCATTTCGGCCTCTTCGCCAGCCTCGACGATGCGCTGTTCGGCGCGGTGTTCGGCTACCTGAGCCTGTGGTCGGTGTTCTGGCTGTTCAAGCTGGTGACCGGCAAGGAGGGCATGGGCTACGGCGACTTCAAGCTGCTGGCCATGCTCGGTGCCTGGGGCGGCTGGCAGATCCTGCCGCTGACCATCCTGCTGTCGTCGCTGGTCGGGGCGATCCTCGGGGTGATCATGCTGCGCCTGCGCAACGCCGAAAGCGGCACGCCGATCCCCTTCGGTCCCTATCTGGCGATTGCCGGGTGGATTGCTTTGCTCTGGGGTGATCAAATAACCCGGACCTATCTGCAATTCGCCGGATTCAAATGACCCAACCCTGGATACTAGGCCTCACGGGCGGTATCGGCAGCGGCAAGAGCGCAGCCGCCGAGCATTTCATTTCCCTCGGCGTCCACCTGGTGGACGCCGACCATGCCGCCCGCTGGGTGGTGGAGCCGGGGCGTCCGGCCCTGGCGAAGATCGTCGAACGCTTCGGCGACGGCATCCTCCTGCCCGATGGCCAGCTCGACCGCGCCGCCTTGCGCGAGCGGATCTTCCAGGCGCCGGAGGAACGGCGCTGGCTGGAGCAATTGCTGCACCCGCTGATCGGCGCGGAGATCGTCCAGTACCTGGCCAGGGCCGAATCGCCCTACGCCATCCTGGTCTCGCCGCTGCTGGTGGAGTCCGGCCAGCGCCAGATGACCCAGCGCGTGCTGGTGGTGGATACCCCGGAACATCTGCAACTACAGCGCACCATGCTTCGCGACAAGGTCTCCGAGGAGCAGGTGCGCTCGATCCTCCAGGCCCAGGCCCGGCGCGACGAGCGCTTGAAGCACGCCGACGACGTGCTGGTCAACGACGGCGACCTGTCCCACCTGCAGCGTGAAGTCGAACGACTGCACGCCTTCTACCTGACCTTGCGAGGAGGCCGAGCATGAGCCAGCCCCTGACCGTGGAGTGCCCGACCTGCGGCGCGCCCGTCGAATGGAAAAGCGACAACAAGTACCGCCCCTTCTGCTCCGACCGCTGCAAGCTGATCGATCTCGGCGCCTGGGCCGCCGAGGAACATGCGATCCCCGGCGACACCCTGGAAGACGATATCTTCTCCGCCGACCTGCCGCCTCGCGAGCATTGAACGCAACGGGCCAGCCAATCCGGCTGGCCCGTTCCTTCAGGGACGCATGAAAGCGTAGTCGCGCTGGTCGTCGAGATTCTCCGCAAGAAATTGCAGTTCGCTGGCCAGGTCGCCAGCATCGCGCTCCGCCCGGTTCAGTTCGACGATTGCGCTGAGCAACGCGCGCAGGCGCATTGCCCGGTCCGCCTCGTCGCTCTTCGACAGCAACTCTCGCAGGCCCTCTCGGGCCCATTCATGGACACCCATGTTCCGCTCCTCACCTGGGAAAACGGCAGGATCGCGGCCGGCTTCGTCCGAAACACTGACGCAAGTCAGCCGCCGCCCGCCATGAACCTGGCGAATGACTGGTCATCAGGGCTTGCGCTCTTCGTCCTTCCAGGGCGCCTGCAGGTAGCGCGTGCGATTGAAGGTTTCCAGCCACTCCGGGTAGTAGACCACCAGGCCGGTGATCACCGTGCCGTTGATGAAGGCCTCGGGGAACATGATCAGCCACAGGTAACCGGCGAAGTCCTCCAGCCAGGGCGGCATCGGGAAAAGGCCGTCGATCCAGACCACGCCAAGGCCGAGCAGCAGGACCACCACCGCGGTGAGGGCCGCCGGGAAGAAACCGCAGCAGAAGATGTAAACGAACAGGTTGCGCGGCTGGCGCTTTTCCACGAACAACGCCGCCAGCTCCGCGATCAGTGCGGGGATCGCCACCAGCAGCACGCCGTTGACGCCGATCGCCAGCCAATCCTGGCGGCCGAGCAGGCACAAGCCCAGTTGCGCCACCAGCCCCACCACGATCGCCAGCGGCCAGTCGAGCAGCAAGGTGACGGCGGTCATGCCGATGAAATGGAAGGACAGCCCCGATTCGAAGTCCCGGCGCACCAGCCAGAGCAGGAACAGCCCGAGCATGGTACCGAACACCAGGTGCTGACGGCGGGTATCGCTGACCAGCTCGACCCAGGGCGCGCGCCAGGCGGCGAGCAGCAGCAGCGGTGCATAGATGGCCCAGCCCAGTTCCAGGCTTTCCGCCGACAGCAACTCGGCCGCGATCACGGCTGCAGTTGTTCCAGGGCGATGCGCAGGGCCACCGGCGAATCCAACTGGCGGGTTTCCAACACGCGGCGCTGCTCCAGCCTGACCCAGAGGACCTTGCCCTCGTCCGAGGCATAGCGAGAAGCGATGGCCGCGTCGCGATCGAGCAGCACCGGATAACTGTAGTCACGCATGGCCGGCACCGCGAAAAGCCGGGAAATCAGCGCCGGCATGCGGCTGATGTCCGCCAGGAACAGCGCGTGGCGCGCCTCCAGGTAGCCCTTTGGGCGCTCCGCCAGCGCCGCCTTGACCAGCTTCGAGCCGTCCATGTCCCGCGCCACCAGCAGGACCCGGGTGGAGTCGTCCAGCGAGTGCGCCTTTTCGAACTGGTCCTGCAACGTCCAGGGCTCCAGGGTGGAGCCCTTCTCCACGGCCAGCGCCAGGCCGGGCAGCAGCATGCCCAGCAGAACCCAATGCAATCGTTTCACGCGTGTCCCTCCCGAGTGGAAAATACCTGGATGTCCTTGCGCCGCTCCCAGTCCGACTGGGCTCGCCAGAATGCCTGTGCCTCCTCGGCGGCATCCAGGACGAAGACATGGGATTTGCCGATCCCCTCCCTCGCCAGACGCGCCAACACCTCGTCGAGCATCCGCCGCGCCAGCCCCAGCCCTCGATAACCGGGATCGACCACCAGGTGCTGGAGGTAACCACGGCGACCGTCATGCCCGGCCATCAGGCAGGCGATCACCTCCCCTTCGGTTTCGACCAGCAGGCTCAGCCCGGGGTTGCGTTGAAGGTAGGCGAGGAAGAAGGGATAGGCGTCCTCCGCACGGAGGCGGATACCTGGCGTTCGCGACCACAGCGCGAAGAGTGCCGGGTGATCGGCGGCGATGACGCTGCGAAGTTGCATCGGAACGGCTCCGGCCCAAGGGGAACGGCAGTGTACACCGAGCCTCGCCGCTGGCGCGCTCCGGGACGGATTGTCGCAGCCGGAGCGCCTGTGGGCTGGAAAGCGGGCCCACCGGCAGACTAAGCTGAGCCCATGAACGAAGCGGATTATCTGCGCCTGCTCACCCGTCAGGCCGAACAAGCCAACGACTTCCTCTCCAACGCACGTAAATGGGACCGCGAGCGCTGGGTCTGCCAGCGCTTCCTCGAGGCCCTCAACGTGCCCTATCGCCAGGAGGATTTCGCCGCCCCCGGGGAGCAGCCGCCGGACGTCCTGTTCAAGGGTGCCGGCTTCGAGGTGTTCTTCGTCCTCGATGAAGGTCGCCGGCTGAACGAGGAGTGGCGCGAGGAACTGACCCGTCGCCGCCAGGCCGTCAGCCTGCGCCAACTGATCCGCCGCGAAGAGCGGCCACAACGGATCGCCGCCGCCGAGCTGCAGGCACGGCTGGCGCCAACCCTGCGCAAGAAGGCGCACAACTATAGCGAGCGCGGCATCGACCACGGCGAACTGGACCTGCTGGCCTTCGTCAACCTGAAGCGCGCGGTGCCCGATTTCAATACGCCCTTCCCGCCGCCCACCGAATACCTGCGCCAAGGCTGGCGCTCGCTGTCGATGGTCGGCCCGACCTTTGCCCGGGTGCTCTTCGCTCACTCCGGCGCCCCCGAATTCCTGCGCGCCAACCTCGGCCGCAGCATCCTGTTCGACGCCGGGGTAGGCCTGTGAGCGAAGGGCGGGTGAAGTGGATCGGCGTGCGCTCCGGCAGCCGCGCGCCGATCCAGGAACTGGAGGCGGTGGAGGCACGGCGCGACCTGGGACTGACGGGCGACCATCCGCACCCGCCGCGCCAGGTCACCCTGGTGCAATGGGAACACATCGAGGCCCTCGGTACCCTGCTGGGCAGGCCACTGTTGCCCAACGAGATGCGCCGCAACATCGCCGTCGCCGGCATCAACCTGCTCAGCCTGAAGGACCGTCGCTTCCGCCTCGGCGGCGCGCTGCTGGAAACCACTGGCTGGTACCAACCCTGCGGACGCCTGGAAAAGCACATCGACCACCGCACGCTGAAGAGCGTGCGCGAACAGGGCGGCATCACCGCGCGGGTGATCGGCAGCGGAGTGATCCGCCTCGACGATCCGCTGGTGATCGAGCCCCCTGTCTGTCTAGAATGACCGACATCGAAAACGGAGGCCTGCCATGTCCAGCCGACTGAGCCCCGAAGACCAGCAGAAGGTCGAGCAGTACCTCGCCTCGCCGCTGCACCAGGTCGAGCGTGCGCCGTTCCGCCCGTGGTTCCTGATGTTCGTCCTGCTCGCCGTGGTCATCGGCCTGGGCCTGCTCAGCCGCCTCCTCAGCTACCTGGCCTGAGTCGTCCGGTCGAGCCACGCTCCCGACGACCGCCTCACGGAATTCCCACTATGAGATATCCACATGTCCCATCGCATCGTGATCGTCGGCGGCGGCGCCGGCGGGCTGGAGCTCGCCACCCGTCTCGGCCGCACCCTGGGTAAACGCGGCAAGGCCCAGGTCACCCTGGTCGACGCCAACCTCACCCACATCTGGAAACCCCTGCTGCACGAAGTCGCCGCCGGCTCGCTCAACTCTTCCGAGGACGAGCTGAACTACGTCGCCCAGGCGAAATGGAACCACTTCGAATTCCAGCTCGGCCGCATGCAGGGCCTGGATCGCGCCGGCAAGCGGGTCCGCCTGGCCGCACTGGTGGACGAGAATGGCGTTGAGCTGGTTCCCGAGCGCGACATCGCCTACGACACCCTGGTGATCGCCGTCGGCAGCACCACCAACGACTTCGGCACCGAGGGCGCTGCGGAACACTGCATTTTCCTCGATACCCGCGCCCAGGCCGAACGCTTCCACCGCCAGCTGCTCGGCCAGTACCTGCGTGCGCATACCGGGCACGACGCGAACAACAACGCAGTGAGTATCGCCATCATCGGCGCCGGCGCCACCGGCGTCGAACTGGCTGCGGAACTGCACCACGCCGCGCAGATGCTGGCCGCCTACGGGCTCGACCGGATCCGCCCGGAAGACCTGCACATCAGCCTGGTCGAAGCCGGCCCACGGGTGCTGCCGGCGCTGCCCGAGCGTATCAGCCAGCCGGTACACCAGACCCTGAGCAAGCTCGGCGTACGGGTGATGACCGGCTCCGCGGTGAGCAAGGTAGATGCGGACGGCCTCTGGACCGGCGACGGCGAGTTCGTCCCGGCGACGCTCAAGGTCTGGGCAGCGGGCATCCGGGCTCCGGCCTTCCTCAAGGAACTCGACGGCCTGGAAAGCAACCGTATCAACCAACTGGTGGTCCGCCCGACCCTGCAGACCACCCGCGACGACGACATCTTCGCCTTCGGCGACTGCGCCGCCTGCCCCCAGCCGGGGCAGCCGGGAGAGCAACCGCGCAACGTGCCGCCACGCGCCCAGGCCGCGCACCAGCAGGCCTCGTTGCTGGTGAAATCGCTGCGTGCCCGTCTCGAAGGCAAGCCGCTGGGCGATTATCAGTACCGCGACTACGGTTCGTTGATCTCGCTGTCGCGCTTCAGCGCGGTCGGCAACCTGATGGGCAATCTGATGGGTAACGTCATGCTCGAAGGCTGGCTGGCGCGGATGTTCTACGTATCGCTATACCGCATGCACCAGATGGCGTTGTACGGTCCGCTGCGCACCGCGATGCTGATGCTCAGCGGCCGCCTGCGCAGCACCGAGCCACGCCTCAAGCTGCACTGAGCCATTGCGCCCCGTTTGCCGTCGGCGCGGGGCGTTCCTTCAACAGCGAAGCTGGCGCAACTGCGCCAGCCGACTGGCGGTACGCTGCATGTCCGCAGGCAGGTCGCTGCCCTCGACCAGGTCCGGCAGCGCCTTTTCGGCACTCAGGAAAAAACGCCGGTCATTGTCGTAAAGGACGTCGACGAGATTGATGAAGCGCTGCTGGGCGGCGACCGAACAACACGCCATCGGCGGTACGCCGTCCAGCACCCAGGTAGAGAAGCGTTCGCCGAGGGCAAGGTAGTCCATCACCGCGGTTGGCGCCTCGCAAAGGTCGGCGAAGGCGAACCACACCAGGTCGCCGCACACCGCGCGCGCCTGCAACGTCCTCGCGCCACTTTGCAGGGTCACGCGTTGCGAGCGCTCGGGCGCGGACAAGCCCAGCTCGTCCAGGCAAGCGCATGAGGCTGGCCAGCAATACCCGCCGCTGGCATAACCGGAAGCGATCTCCTGCCGCGGCGAAACCGTCCGGTAGTCCCGGGCGCCGGCTACTTCCAGCACTTCCATGCGCGTCTCGATCAACCGGATCGCCGGCAGGAAGCGTTCGTGGTAGAGCGGATTGGGCAGCAGTTGCCGCGGCGCGTAGTTGGAGGTGCAGACCAGGGTGATCTTCCTGCGGAACAGCTCCCTGAACAGGCGTGTTATCAGCATCGCGTCGCCGATGTCGTGGACATGGAATTCGTCGAAGCAAAGCAGCCGGCAATCTCCTAGCAGTTCGTCGAGCGCACCGCCCAGGGCATCGGGCCGCCCCTGGCGGCGGAACATGCCGTCATGAAGCTGGCGAAAGAACGCATGGAAATGCGTCCGGCGCAGGCCCTGCAAATCGGCGCTGCGAAAGAAGCCATCCATCAGCCAGCTCTTGCCGCGCCCGACCGGCCCCCACAGGTAGAGGCTGCGCGGCGCTTGCCGGAATAGCGACGGACCTCGACGCAAGCGCTCCGCCAATCGATCGAGATGAAGAATGGCATTGCCCTGGGCTGCGTCCAGCACATAGCCGCGCCATTGCGCCTCTTGGTGGAAATAGCGGGCTACGGGCGTTGTGGGCTTGGTGCCGGTCATGGGTGAACGCCGCGAAAAAGAACCGAAAGACACACGCCGTTGATGCTCAGCCTGAGAGGGACCGTAAACCGAGACGGAATTCTAGCGCTGCGTCATGCCTATGCTCCAGCCGCCAGACCGAACGGCGGGCGATAGTCGGACAGGCCCTTTGATCATGACCGCCACGGTCGCGATACGGAATCGCGCTCAGCCGCTACTTCCGCCCCACTGTTTCCGCCGCTTCCGCAGCCGAGCCCATTATCACCGGAGTTTTTTCCTACAGCAGTCCTCCCAGTCCCCTACGAAAACCAAGAAGTTCTACCGGCCAACGCCAGAAAACTACGATTGTCGCCGTTTCAGCCTCGCCCCAGGCTATCGCCCACTCGATTCTCCGCCTTGAAACCGATCGTTCTGCACATGCCTGCGGATATCGGCTTCTTTTCCCTGCAAGAACCGCGCTCCGGGCCGATTGACCATGCATCCAGCTTTTCCGCGTAACCAGGCTAGCCTTTCTTTCCCGCCGCCCTCCCCAAAGCCTTCCGGCAGTTCCACTTCGATCGTTCCATCCCTCAGGGCCGGACCGCTGCTCCGTACGGGCCTCATGGGAATGGCCATGCTGTCGTCCTGCCTTGCCAGTGCCGCCCCGGATGCGGGGCAGGCGCTGCGTGACGTGGAAAGCCGACGCCTGAACCTGCCCGCGCCGGTGGAACTGGACGCCGAGCGCCCCAGCCCCGAGGACGGCGTATCACGGGCTGCCGAAGAGGGCGGCCCGACGGTGCTGGTCAAGCGCTTCCAACTCAGCGGCAACAGACAGTTCGACGATCGACGCCTGCTGGCACTCCTGCACGACCTGCCGGGCCAGGAACTCAACCTGAGCCAATTGCACGCCGCCGCCGCCCGCATCGGCGATTTCTATCGGGAAAAGGGATATGTGCTGGCGCGCGCCTTCCTCCCGGCACAGGAAATCCAGGATGGAACGGTACGCATCGAAGTGCTTGAGGGGCGCTACGGCAGGATCGAACTGCACAACACGTCCCGAACGCTGGACCGCGTTCTACTCCGCCCCTTGAGCGCACTCGAACGAGATACCGCGGTCCAGGGCTCGGAGCTGGAGCGTGCGCTTCTGCTCCTGAGCGACATTCCCGGCCTCCAGGCCAAAGGCACCCTGCTGCCGGGCCAGGCGCAGGGAACCACGGACTTGCGCGTCGAGGCCCGCCCCGGACCGCTGGTCGGCGGCAGGCTGGAGGCAGACAACTATGGCGGCCGCTACATGGGGGAATATCGCCTGGGAACCACCCTCGACTTCAACAGCCCGCTGCGACTGGGCGACCAGGCGAGACTGAGTCTGCTGGGCAGCGATCGGCACCAACGCTACTACCGTGCAGCCTATCAACTGCCCCTTGGTTCCCGAGGCTCGCGCATCGGACTGTCCCACGCCGAGACGACCTATCGACTGGTACGCGACTTCTCGCGCCTGGACGCCCATGGCCGGGCCATTACCGACAGTCTGTTCGTCAGCCAGCCCCTGCTGCGTAGCCGCAGCTTAAGCCTGTCCACCCAGTTGCAATATGAAAACAAGCGACTTCGCGATGACCAGGAGCGTACCGGGAGGCATAGCCGCAAGGAGATCCGCCTGTGGACCGCCAGCATCAGCGGAAACGCCCAGGACCGCTTGTTCGGCGGTGGACAGAGCGGCTTCTCGCTGGCCTATGCCCACGGCCAGCTCGCCATCGACTCCGCCGAAGAGCGGCTGCTGGACCGCTACACCATCGGTACCGCCGGCAGCTTCGACAAGATCATGCTCAACGCCGTACGCCTGCAGCACCTGGGCGACCGCCTGCAGTTGTTCGCCCAACTCAACGCCCAGTGGAGCGGCGGCAACCTCGACAGCGCGGAACAGTTCGACATGGGCGGCCCCTACGGCGTTCGGGCGTTCCCCCTGGGCAGCTACAAGGGCTACGGCGACGAAGGCTGGCAAGCCAGTGCGGAGCTGCGCTACAGCCTGGCTCCGGGCTGGCAGCTGAGTTCGTTCATCGACCAGGGCGCGGTGAAATTCCTCAAGCACCCCAACACCAAGGAAGGCAATCGCAACCGCATGGCCGCCGTCGGCAGCGGCGCAACCTGGTACGGAACGGATCACCAGGTCAGCCTGACCGCCGCCTGGCCCCTGAGCCAGGAAAACAACATCAAGCCCGAGCGCACTCCCCGGCTGTGGCTGCAAGCGACCCGCTACTTCTGAGCAAGCTCCCGCCCGCCATGCCGGCGGGCCCCACTGAAAGGAAAAGCCATGAACAAGAGCTATACGCTGGTCTGGAACCAGGCCACAGGCTGTTGGAACGTCGCAAGCGAAGGTACCCGTCGGCGCAGCAAGAGCGGACGCGGCAAGGCGCTCGTAGTCGCCGGAGCGTCACTGCTCGGCCTGTTCTGCCAGGCCCCTGCCTTCGCCCTGCCCAGCGGCGCCACGGTCGTTTCAGGCGATGCCGGATTCCAGACATCCACCGACGGCCGGCATATGGTCGTCAACCAGCAGAGCCACAAGCTGATCACCAATTGGAACGAGTTCAGCGTCCGTGCCGATGAGCGGGTCAGCTTCCACCAGCCGGGCCAGGACGCCGTCGCCCTGAATCGGGTGATCGGCCGCAACGGCAGCGATATCCAAGGGCGGATAGATGCCAACGGCAAGGTCTTCCTGGTCAATCCCAACGGCGTGGTCTTCGGCAAGTCCGCCCAGGTAAACGTAGGCGGCCTGGTGGCTTCCACCCTGGACCTGGCCGACAGGGACTTCCTCGCCGGCAACTACCAGTTCTCCGGCGACTCCGGCGCAACCGTAAGCAATGCCGGCAGCCTGAAAGCCAGCGAAGGCGGCAGCATCGCCCTGCTGGGCGCCCGGGTCAGCAACGACGGCGTGATCCAGGCGCAACTCGGCGACGTGGCCCTGGGCGCAGGCCAGGGCATCAACCTCAATTTCGACGGCGACGGCCTGCTCAACCTGCAGGTGGACAAGGGCTCGGTCGACGCTCTTGCACACAACGGCGGCCTCATCCGCGCCGATGGCGGCCAGGTGCTGATGAGCGCCCGCAGCGCCGACAGCCTGCTCAAGACCGTCGTCAACAACCAGGGCACCCTCGAGGCCAGGACGCTACGCAGCGCGGAAGGACGCATCGTCCTCGACGGCGGCGAACAGGGTACCGTGCGGGTGGCCGGCAAGCAGGACGCCAGCGCCATCGGCGGAGGTAATGGCGGCCTGGTGCTGAACCAGGGCGCGAACGTCGAGATACAGCGAACCGCGCAGGTGGACACCCATGCCGACCAGGGCGCAACCGGCACCTGGAGGATTCTCTCGCACGAGGTCAGCGTAACCGCTGCCGGCCAGGCAAACGCTGCCGGTGATGGTTCCGGCCAGGTCCATGTAGCGCAGGGCCCAGCCGGGGCCAATGCGTCCGATAGCAACGGCGTGACCATCGTTCAGCAGCAGCCGGCCGTCGACCTCGCCGCCGGCGCCAACGGTATCTCCGCAGTGCAGAGCCAGAGCGGCGCCAACATCGGTTCGGGTGCAAGTGGCATCAGCGTCGTGCAGAGCCAGAACAGCCCCAACATCGGCTCGGGCGCCAATGGCGTCACTGTCGTGCAGAGCCAGAACGGTGCCAATATCGGTTCGGGCGCAAGTGGCATCACCGTTGTGCAAAGCCAGAATGGCGCCAATATCGGTTCAGGCGCGAGTGGCATCAGCGTCGTGCAAAGCCAGAGCGGCCCCAGCATCGGCTCGGGCGTCAATGGCGTCACAATCGTGCAGAGCCAGAGCGGTGCCAACATCGGCCCCGGCGTCAGCGGAATCGATGTCGTCCAGACCCAGACCCTCCCCAACCTGAGCCCAGGCGCCAATGGCTCCAGCATCGTCCAGGTCCAGACGCTACCCGATATCGCCGCCGACGCCGGCAATGTGCATGTCGTGCAGGTCCAGACCGGCGGTAACAAGGTCTTCGGCAATTCCGCCACCAACGTCAGGTCACGTACCGTTCAGGCCCGGAGCAGCGAGAATGTCGGTTCCGGCCTGGCGAATCCAAGCAGCGCGGGAAAAGGCCCGACGTTGCATGCCGATACCCTGGCCCGCAACCTTTCCACAAGCAACGTCGAAGTGGTCGCCACCCGGGGCAACGCGCATGTCGGCGCGCCGCTGTCCTGGGACAGCGGCAACGGCCTGACGCTAACCGCCGAGCGCGGGGACCTCAGGATCAATGGCGCGCTGACGGCCCAGGGGGAAAACGCCAGCCTTACTCTCAATGCCGGACAGCGCCCTCTCCGTATCGACGACAGCCTCTCTCTCACCGGCCAGGGAGCCCGGGTCGAATTCAATTCGGACAAGGGTTATGCCCTCGCCGAAGGCGTCCGGATCACCCTGTCCGGCAAGAACGCAGGATTCCGCGCCAATGGGCGGGACTACAGCGTGATCCAGGACCTGCAGCAGTTGCGCGGCATCGATAGGGACCTGGGCGGCAGCTATGTCCTCGGCAATCGAATCGCAGGCGGCAACTCCAGCTTCCTGTCGATAGGCAACGCCAGCGCCTTCGGCGGTACCTTCGACGGCCTGGGCAACACCATCGATAATCTCGCCGTCTACGGCACCGGCGCCTACTCCGGCCTGTTCAGCGTCAACCGGGGCACCCTTCGCAACCTGAACCTGGAACGCATTTCCGCCGATGGAGCACGGGCCACCCACTACAACGTCCAGGTCGGTAGCCTGGCCGCCGTCAACCTCGGTCGCATCGACAATGTGAACGCCAGCGACATCCGTATCTCCGCGGCCTCGAAGCTGAACAGCCTCGGCGGGCTGGTCGCGCTGAACCTGGGCAGCATCGACAACGCCAGCGCCAGCGGCACGCTGGTCGGCAACCGCCAAACCTATGCTCTGGGCGGACTCGCAGCCGAAAACATCAGCACAGCCAGGGGCGTGGCCAGCATCTCCAACAGCCGGGCCGATTTTGCCATCTCCGGCCAGTTGAAGGACCATGCCAGCCACTACGGCGCGGGGGGCCTGGTAGGCAGGAACCGCGGCGGCCTCATCCGCAGCAGCGGCAGCCAGGGAACGCTGTCGCTGACCGGTCACGGGATGAACCTGGGAGGACTGGTCGGATACAGCTCCGCCGGCGGACTGGCGGACGTATCCGCCTCCGTCGACGTCTCAGGCAACGGACAGCACGGCCTGTACGGAGGGCTCATCGGCCTCAACGTAAACAGTGGTATCGCCCACGCCACGGCCAGCGGCAAGGTCCGGGGCACAGACGCGGAAGCACTGGGCGGGCTGATCGGCCGGAACCTGAACGCGGCCATCACCAACGCCAGCGCCCATGGCGACGTCGTCCTGCAAGCCGGTCGCTACCTGGGAGGCCTGATCGGCCACAACCAGGCAGGCAACCTGGCCAACGTCAGTGCCAGCGGCAACCTGAGCGGTGGGTCGCTGCTCCAGGCCGGCGGCCTGATCGGTCTCAACGCCAATGCCTCGCTGGTCAATGCCTCCGCCAAGGGCAACGTCGCTACCCGCGGAGCAGAAGCGGTTGGCGGTCTGCTCGGCGAAAACCTGTACGGTTCCATCATCAACGGTTCCGCCAGTGGCGAAGTCACCGACGGTAGCGGCAAAACCCTGGGTGGCCTGATAGGGTCCAACCTCGGCGGCAATCATTCCAACCTGAAGGCCTCCGGGTGGGTAAACGCAGGGGCGAACAGTGACGTGGGAGGGCTGATCGGCCACAACCGGGGCGGCAACCACAGCACCCTGGCCGCATCCGGCAATGTCACCGGGGGCAAGGGCAGTCGCGTCGGCGGACTCGTCGGCTACAACGATGCCGCCTCGCTGACGAACGTCTCGGCTTCGGGCAACGTCAGCGCCAACGGTTCCAGGGCCATCGGCGGGTTGCTCGGCAGCGATCTGCGAGGCTCGCTGATGCTCGCCAGCAGCCATGGGACGGTGATCGACATGACCGGCCACAACCTGGGAGGACTGCTCGGCCGCGGCGAAAATACCTCGATCCGCTCCGCCAACGCCACCGGCGCGGTCACCGGGGGCGGCGGCGCCAGTGTCGGCGGGCTGGTCGGCTCCCTGGAAGGCTGGCGGGCTCTCGTCCTGGGGGCCTCGGCCAGCGGCGATGCGAGGGCGGGATACGACAGCTATATCGGCGGGCTGGCAGGCTTCAGCACCGGCACCATCAGGGGCGCCTCCGCTTCCGGCAAGGTCGGAGGCTCGGGCCTGCTGGGCGGCCTGGTCGCCTGGAACCAGGGGAATGTCATGGGTTCTTCGGCCAGCGGCAGGCTGGAGCCACAAATCCCCAACCAGATCCATGGCGGACTGATCGGCATCAATTTTGGCTGGCAGTCCTGGAACTCGGTATACGGGGCTGCGGCGACCGTTCCCATGATAGGTCGCCACTACAACCTGTGAATCGATCCTCCCGGTACCCGTACCGGGAGGCTTCCTGTTCGATGGAGCGGCCGGGCCTCAGGGCCCGCCGCCTCCAGACGCTCGATGGAATGCCATGCTGGACGGCCAGGCGTCGGGAGAAACTGGGCTGGAAGAGCGGACCATCCTCCTTCCCACAGGCCAGCATTCGGAAAGTAATGGCACAGAAACGAAAAAGCCCACCTTTGCAGGTGGGCTTTTTCGTCTTGAATATGGTGGGTCGTGTAGGATTCGAACCTACGACCAATTGGTTAAAAGATAATTGGTTGCAGGCCTAGAACCCTCATCAGGAAGAAGCCAGAACTACTACCGCCGCAGCCTCTAATGACCCCACATTAGAGGCTGAGAACATGATAGCGACTTCGGTCATTTCCACGAAGGGTGGTGCAGGCAAGACTACCACCACCGCCAACCTCGGTGCGATCTGCGCCGATGCCGGCCTAAAAACCCTCCTCATCGATCTGGACCCCGTCCAGCCCTCCCTATCCTCGTACTACGAGCTTCCGGAAGTTGCCCAGGGCGGCATCTACGACCTGCTCGCCGCCAACATAACGGACCCGGCGAGGATCATCTCCAGGACGATTATCCCCAATCTGGACGTCGTGATTTCCAACGACCAGAACAATCAGCTCAACAACCTACTGCTCCAGGCACCCGATGGCCGGCTACGCCTGGCGAACCTGATGCCCGCTCTGAAAGAAGGCTACGACCTGGTGCTGATCGACACCCAGGGTGCGCGCTCAGCTTTGCTCGAAATGGTTGTGCTTGCATCGGACCTGGTTGTTTCCCCCCTCCAACCCAACATGCTTACCGCCCGTGAGTTCAACCGCGGCACCATGCAAATGCTCGACGGCCTACGCCCCTATGAGCGTCTCGGCATGCGGATCCCCAATGTTCAGATCGTCATCAACTGCCTGGACCAGACCAATGACTCCCGGGCAATTCACGAGAATGTGCGTGCCATCTTCGATGAGCATCAGGACATTTCTGTGCTCGAAACGACTGTCCCGGATGCCGTCGTGTTTCGCAACGCAGCATCGCGCGGGCTACCAGCGCACCGCCTCGAAACGCGGCAACCCTCCAATCGCACATCAGCGCCCGCGCTGGAAATCATCCGCAACCTGGCCATCGAGGTCTTTCCCGAGTGGACTGACCGCTTCCTGGCGCTGACGCCGGAGGCGGTTGCAGCACTGGTCAAGGGAGGGCGCTGACATGGCGAAGACTCCTATCACCCAAGCCCGCGACGTCGACGCGGAACTTGTGCTGCAACTGAACAAGTTCGGCAGCGCCGCCGACCTTCGGAGCCAACAGGCCAAGTTGACCGGCGCTGCGCGAGAAATACGCAAGCTGACTGGTGGCGGTACCGACCTGTTCGGGAAGCTGGGTGGCTACTTGAGCTTCGAACAAAAGCAGCTCCTACAAGACGCTGCGCGTTTGCTCGACTCGGTGAACAAGCAGATCGAGCATGCGAAGGAAAAGCGTGATCGCGACGAGAAACAAGCCAAGAAACGGCGTGAGCTGCGTGGGCGCCTGGCCAAGCAACTGGTCGCCTCGAACTACCCGCTTCCGGCAAACACGCTCGAAGAGCGGCTGGAAATACTGCAGATCGCGCTGATCTACAACCGGGCCAAGGTGTTCGATCCCCTGTACTCCACCCGAGAACTCCACTCAAGACTGAAAGGTTGGCTGGAGCGCCCCAAGAGGGACATCGGTTGGCGCAGTGAGGCCGAGTATTTCGCCAGTTGGGTAGGATGTCTGCGCAGTGAATTCATTCAAAGCCTGACCGACGAAATCGCCTACGACGATGGCAGTGAAGTCGAGGAGCGTCTGCGCGTCATCAAGCAGAAGGTCGCTGACTGCACCGCTCAAATCGCTCTGACCAGCGAGGAGCAGGAAACCCTTCGGCTCTGGAAAGACGCTCTGCAATCGGCTCCGGAGGGCTCCATATGAACCTCCAGAACCGCAACAACCTCCTCCTGAGCTTGATCGCCGAGACCCAGTTCGACGCCTACGTGCAAGGCTACATGGCCAAAGCAGGCGCTGCCGCCGGTGCTTCCGAGAATCTGCAAATCGAGGCTGAAGGTGCTGCGATGTTGCAGGGTCTGGTCGCTCCCGTTCGCGATCAGCAGCGTGCCTGTGGACAGTCCCTGCAGAACGCCCTGCTCCAAATCGCCCACGACCTACTGTTGCAGACGAAGTCGCAACTGGCCATCGCGGCCAATGCCAGCTCGATCCACGTGGTCCAGCGGGACATGAACAGGGCCATCTGGAATATCGCGACTGCCATCGATCACCTGGCCGAGTTCTCCCAACCCTCGCAGGACACTGTGAGGGTCATCGAGCGGCTGATGCTCTTCGTCGGCAGCTCACCAAGCACTGAAGGCCAGCAACTGGCCGCCGAGGCAAGTGCGGTGCTCGGCATGAGCGTGGGGGGCCTGGCATGAAACCTATGATTCAGGCCCACCTGGTCGAGCGCGATCAGTTCGGCTTCTGGACCCATCCGAACTATCCGGACCTGGCCGACAACTGCTCTTCCAACGAAGCGCAGGAAACGCTGCGCCGGCTTGGCCTTGAGTTGCAGACCGTCTTCATGGAGTCGGATGCGCCTCGCCTCTACGACTCTGCACGATCGGACCAACGATACAGCGAGTGGATCCCAACGCGGCCCGAAGGCTCCGGTTGGTTCGTGCTGTCTATCCACGATACCGAGAACGGCCCGGTGTGCCAGTACGTGAGGCCCCTCGCAGAGAGCCTCAGCCCAATCGATCTTGATGCGGCAGCAGAACAGCATGAGCGCCTGCTCAGCGAGGCTTGTGCCAAGGCCTTGAATCAGCGCGACGCCGCCCTGGCAAGGGTCGCCTCGCTTGAGTCCAAGCTGGCGGAACTGGAGAAGCAGGAGAAGCAGGAGAAGCAGGAGCCGGTAGCCTATCGAATTGAGGCCAGGGATGAACGCGGCATCGTTCGCCGCGATTATCTGTCGCGCACGCCATTGCTCAAGCCCTGCCCGCTCTGCGGCAGCACGAACATTCGTATGCTGGAACCCGAGCAGTTTGACTCTGGTGCCTGGAACTGTGCCGTTGAGTGTCTGGATTGCGAGGTCCACGTGGGGCCGTCCTACTGCGAGCCAGACCCGGTAACAGCGAGGTATTCAGCACAGGTCGACTGGAACAGGCGCCCAAGTGCAAAAAGCCACTCCGCCACCGAGCAGGGCTCAACCTGCTGCAAGGGGGGCGCGTAATGGACAAGCAAAAAGTCCTCGCCAAGGTCGAGAAGCTGATGGCCCTGGCGAATGCCAAGGGGGCCACGCCGAACGAGGCGGAAACCGCATTGCGCCAAGCCGCGATCCTGAAGCGCCAGTTCGACCTCAGCGAAGCGGAGATCTCGGCCCACACGGTGGAAACCGCGTGCGTACCCACACGTACCAGGCGCTCTCCAGCACCGTGGCTGCATGACCTGGCCGGGATCTGCGCCAGTTCCTTCGGCTGCGACTACCTGGCTGCTTACGCGATGCCAGCGGGCTGGACGTTCAAGTTCATGGGTCGTGGGATCGGCCCTGAACTCGCCGCTCATGCCTACTCCTCGCTCCACCACCAACTGGTGGCGGCGCGCTCGGCTCATGTCGCCCAACAGAAGCGCTGCAAGCTGTCGACCAAGCGCCGTCGCAGCAAGCTCTTCGTCGAAGGCTGGCTTCTCGCAGTGCGTTCGCTGGTACGTGACTTTGCCGGCAGGCCGGACGAGTCGACTCAAGCAGCCATCAAGGCCTACCTCGAACTACACCATCCGGCGTTGAAGTACCTGGAGCCAGCAGCGCTTACGAAGGTCCTTGCCTATGACCAGGCCTCGCTGCAAGCAGGCTGGGAGCACGGCAAAAACACTCGCCTGCACCGCGGCGTCAGCCGGCGAGTTCATGGCGCGCTCGAGCAGGGAGGTTCCCGATGACTCGCTCTGCTCTCTCGACCCTCGCCTACGAGGCCCTGGTGCGCGCCCGCCGCAAATTCAGCAACCGAGAGGAGCGCTGCATCCGCGAAACCTGGACCGCCGAACAGGAACTGGTGCTGCTGCGCCTGTATCCGGATATGCCGAACGAGGTCCTGGCAGCCAGGTTGAACAAAACGCTCCAGCAGATCTGCTCCAAAGCGTATCGGCTCGGGCTGAAAAAAAGCCCCGAGTTCTCCAAGAAGATCCGGCAGGACTGGGGCAGCGCAACTCGGTTCAAGAAGGGGCAAAAGCCCCACACATGGCTCCCAGTCGGCAGCACGCGGATCAGCGCTGATGGCTACCTGCAACGAAAGATCTCGGATACCGGCTATCCCCCCCGGGACTGGAAGGGCATCCACATCCTGCTCTGGGAAGAACACTTCGGCCCCATCCCAACCGGCCATTGCGTCTGCTTCAAGGACAACAACAAGCAGAACGTCGTCATCGACAACCTGGAGCTCATCACCCGGGCCGAACGCATGCGCCGCAACTCCATCCATCGCTATCCACCTGAGCTGAAGAGCGCAATCCGCGTCATCAGCAAGCTCAAGCGCACCATTCAGGAGGTCGAGCATGAAGAACAAGATTGAGGATCTGCGAAATCACCTCTTTGCCACCATCGAAGGGCTGCTTGACGAAGACAAGCCCCTGGATATCGAACGCGCGAAAGCGGTGGCTCATGTGGGTTCGGTGATCATCGAGTCCGCCAAGGTGGAAGTGAAAGCGCTGGAGATCATCGGCTCCCCGGACGGCAGCGGAAGCACGTTTCTGCAGATCGGCCGGGAGGACTCGAAGTGAGTGTTCTGGAACTTACGCCGCCGCACTCCGTCGAGGCGGAGCAAGGGGTACTCGGCGGCCTGATGCTGGACAACGCGGCATGGGACATTGTCGGCGATCAGTTGCAGAAGGAGGACTTCTTCCGGCATGAGCATCGGCTGATCTTCACCGCCATCAGCGAGTTGGCCGCAAAAGATGCTCCGTTTGATGTCGTGACTGTGTCGGAAGCGATCGAAGACCTTCCAGAAGCTGGCGGGCTGGCCTACCTCGGCCAGCTCGCCGACAACACGCCCTCCGTGGCCAATATCGAGGCTTACGCGCAGATCGTTCGCGATCGGGCGCACCTGCGGCAGTTGATGTCTCTCGGGCACCACTGCACCAGGACCGCCTCGAACCACCAGGCAAATCCCTCTGAGGTTCAGGAGGAGATTGAGCAGAAGCTGTTCGCCCTCGGCCAGGACCACCACAACGCCGATTTCGTCGATATCAACAAGAGCCTCACGAAGATCGTCGACACCATCGATTACCGCTTCAACAACAACGTGACGGTAACGGGGGTCCCGACAGGCCTGAAGGATCTCGACGAACTCACCGGCGGACTACAGAAATCGGATCTCATCATCGTCGGTGCCCGCCCCTCGATGGGCAAGACGTCGTTTGCCCTCAACCTGATCGACGCGGCGCTGCAGAGCGACCAACAGAAGTCTGTTCAGGTTTACAGCATGGAAATGCCGGCAGAGCAGTTGCTGTTCAGGCTTACCGCCCTGTTCGGCCACCTGGACCTGGGCAAGCTGATGAAGGGCCAACTGCAGGAGGAGGATTGGCCCAGGCTGTCTCTCGCGATCCAGCGCATAAACGACTATGGCAGCCGGCTGGTTATCAACGACCAGAGCAACCTGACGCCGACAGAGCTGCGCGCCAAGGTTCGCCGCGCAGCCAGGAAGTACGGTCACCCCGTACTGATCCTGGTCGACTACCTGCAGCTGATGCGCTGCCCAGGCCTGGAAAACCGAGCCACCGAGATCTCGGAAATCTCCCGCTCGCTGAAAGCACTGGCCAAGGAAATGGATTGCCCCGTCGTGGCCCTGTCCCAGCTCAATCGCGGCTTGGAAAACCGGCCGAACAAGCGGCCGAACAGCGCGGACCTGCGCGAGAGCGGCGCAATCGAGCAGGACGCGGACGTGATCATGTTCGTGTACCGCGACGAGGTCTACCACCCCAACACCGAGGCCAAGGGCATCGCCGAAATCATCATCGGCAAGTACCGCAACGGCCCTATCGGCACCGTTCACACCGCCTTCATCGCCAACCAGACCCGCTTCGCCGACCTTGCACCAACTTGGCAGGGAGCTCTTGCGTGAGCCCCTTCATTGAACTTCCGATCTCTCGCCGGCGGGAGCCGGCAAGGAGTCTAGTCATGCGTGACCAGCAGCCCGCTAACAATCCCCCCTCGATAGCGAGCGCCGAATGGATACAAGCCTTGCAGAACTTTTGCCACCGCGGACGGGTGTATGACGGGTCCGCCGCCAATGCCTGGCTATTGGATGCCTGCCTACTTGTTCCCAGTGCTGCCCTCATCCACGGTGTCATCGAGTACGTTCTTAACAGCCGTGAAGACATTCCATACGGAGGGCTACGCCCAAGCTGGGTAGCTCAGCGGCTCGAGCAGGAGGGATTGATTAGTCACCGGTGCGGGGCAGTCTTGCACTGGCAGGAGCACGGCTATCGCTTTTCCACGGTGGTCAGGATCGACCCCGAACAGATTTGGCCCGATAAGCGCTCGAGACCCGAAGCATTCGTTACCGGACCACTAGATAGCCAGGAGCTTGGGGTAATTGAAATCCTGGCGCATCCGAACGCCAGACGTCGTAGTCCGTCCCCGGTGCGCCTGGCAGCACTGGTTCGATCTTCGCTAGCCATACCTGCTGAGCCTCTTCATCCCATTGCAAATCCGCCAGCTCTTCATGCAGTGCTAGCCACCTATCCCGAATTGGCATCTCCCGAATGGTTTCCAGTGGCCAGGAGTAGCAACGCATGAGCGCATACTCAATGGCATCCATGCCCCATAGCCTCCAGCCTTTGTCACGTGCCAGTGAGTTACCAAGGGTACACAGCACAAAGACTTGGCTTATCCATTGCGCTCTGGCCATCGTCATAGGCAATCCGTCCCCCTTTTGTGAGTCAGGAACGCATGCCTGGATCTGGATAAGCATCTCGTCGTATCCAAAGCGGTATTCGTTCTTCATGCCGGACCTCCTGTGGTCTGGGTGGGTTTGTTTGGCGACGCCAACCTTACCACCGGATGCGTCCGGCTCCCTTTCGCGCCTGTGGCCACAGGCTGCACGACGCCCTGCCGTCCCTGCCCTCCCCTCCGATCTCTCGCCGGCGGGAGCCGGCAAGGAGTCTAGTCATGCGTGACCAGCAACCTGCTACCAATCCTCCCCAGCCTTGCGCCCAGAGTCCAAGTCCAGACTGGCTCCAAGACCTGTCCCATGCACTGATCGAGTCACTCATGGCCGAGCCCAGTGGTTTTCATGGCGAAGCACAGGCAGAGGCCTTCCTGCGAGCTCATTTGGCACGGCTCCCCCACTACGAACGACTGGGGCTGTCGAAGGCTAATCTCGTTCCCCTGATGCAAGATATCTTCAGGCAACTGCAGCACACCTTTTCTTTCCTGGGTATCGATGCGACCTGGCTCAGGCAGCGCCAGCTCGAGCGACAAGTCGCTCAGACGAATGCTTACTCTGTCTTGAAGGCACTGCAAAGCGCCGTCGCACAGTTGCGGACCCACGAAGGGCCGAGCCCCGTACTCTGGTTAACGGGGCTCGACCGGACGACCCGGCCGTTCGTTCGGGCTTCGGCATTAGAGGGAGCCCTACGCCAAGCACTTACCGACAAAGGCTGGACGACCTCGCAGATCGAGGACGCCTGGCCAAGCGCAGGCCTGCAACCTTACCTACAGGCCCTTGGCCTGTGCCGGCAGACGCTCGCCTTCGCGCTTGACGACCCCAGCCAAGCCCTGGACCTGCCAACCCAGCGTGCAGCCATCCTGGCCGCTCATGACGAACTCATCATTGAGCTGAGGGGGCGGCCTCTCTGGGAGAGCTGGAACAGTCCGCCAGCAGACTACGAATGGGGTGAGAGAGCGACCGTTCCAATGACCTCTAGCTCGTCCACGGATACTACTGGGCAAACGCTTCCCGCCACACCTCGAGGTCGTCCTTCCTACTATCTATGGGAACTGGTCCCCACACCTGTCTCTCATCGCGCCACACCCGACGCGCCTCTTCCGGGACATGAAGCGGCTCCAGCTCATCGCAAATGGCTAGCCATTTATGAGCAGGAGACAGCGCCTGCACCTGCGGCGGCGTCCAGGAGTAGCGTCTTATGAGCGCGAAATCGATCGCGACGACCTCACCCAGGGGCCAACTGTACTTCTCTGCAAGTGCAGTGCCCAAGACGTTGAGCAAATACTGCTGCTGGAGCACCACTACATCTTCAGTGGCCAGCGGCTGGTCCTTTTCCAAACCATTGTCCTTCCTATATCGCTCGATTAGGCGGGTGAGTATGCGCTCGTACGCCTTTACACCCTGCGACATCCCCTCTTTGCCTGCGTTCATGCCGGACCTCCTGTGGTCTGTCTGGTTTTGGTTCGCACCGCCGACCTTACCACCGGATGCGTCCGGCTCCCTTTTAGCAGCGACCGTCACGCCTTCAGCGCTACCGGTCCTGCAACCTCATTTTTCATCTCATCTTCAACTGCCAGTTGCTGGCCCACGCCGGCAAGGAGCCCATGCATGAACACTTCCCAGCACCTGGTCACCCACCAGTGCATGAATTGTGGCCGGCACCACCCACACCACTTGGTGCGCCAGGTTCTCCCCGCCGAGAACACCCCAGAAGGAGAAGCCGAGGTGTTGGTCTGCCCCTGCTGCGGGAGCTACGACGTCCATCAGTTGGAGGCTGTCTTTGATGAACACTGAAGCCCGCTTTCCGAGTATCCACGCATCGGCCGCGTTCACCGACTCGGCAGTGGTTCATGCCAATCACGTTGGGGTCAACCCCATCGAGCTGGACGCCCTCAGCCAAGTGATCTCGCGCCTTTCGCGGGACGAGAGCACGGTCGCACCCAGTTCGATGGAGCGAGAGCTTCGTGAGCTGGAGGAACTGGGGTACATCGAAATCTCGACCACCCAGGCCGGGACTCTGGTGGTCACTACGCGCGCTCCGGGGCAATTGCTTTCGGCTTACTTCTGGTCGGTATGGATCCCGCGACACCTGTTCAGTTGCTCGCTGAAAGTGAGCCTGGTGCCGTACCTCTGCTGCGGCACTCAGGACTCCCAGCACCTCACCGCCGTGTTCCGCATTGCAGGCAGCAAGGACGCCGCGCGCGAGTTCCTGCATCAGTTGGCCAACAACTATCCCGGGCATGAGCCGGAGTTGCCCGAACTGGTGGCCGTTCAGGTCGGTGATGCACTCAGCAAGGAGGCCGAATCATGAAGGCGTCCCAGACCTATCAGTGCATCGTCAAGTTCGATGGCGCCGGCTTCTGGACCAATACCATTCAGAAGCAGCGTGCGACCTGCACCTGGAGCGACAAGGTTGCAGCCTCCCGCCTTGCCGAACGGCTGTTCGGCGAGGACAACGCCTACATCACCCGTATGCCGGCACAGGCAGGCGACCACGAAAAGCGCATCGAGAGCCGCTGGGAACTGTCCTGTAGAAATCCCAAGGAGGTAGCGCACGATGCCTGACGTCACCGCTTACCGGCCGGCTGAGGACGAGCTCGCTCAACTGCGCACAGAGGTCCGCATGCTGCGTTCCGCGCATGACGACCTGGCCTGCAGCCGACAGAGCGATCGTCGCAGCCTTCAGGCACTGGTGAGGCGCCTCCTGGATGCCGCCGCCACCGACAGCCTTCCCCGCTCCCTGGCAGAGATGGAGACCTGGCTGCAGCTCAACAGCGAGGAGACCACGAATGCGTAGTTTCCTTCGCGGCGCCCGGGAAAGCGTTCGCCGGCTGGTGGCCTTCGCTCAAGCAGAAGGCTGGAGCGTCGACCGCTCCGCAGGCGGCCACTTGAAGCTCAGCAAGATCGGCTGCGCCTCGATCTTCATTTCTTCCACGCCAAGCGACGCACGCGGCGAGCTCAATGCCCGCGCCCTGCTCCGTCGAGCCGACAGGCAGCGTTCCCTGAACCAGGAGTCTTTCTGATGCCTATCAAACACGCCATCGTCCACCTGATCGAGAAGAAGCCCGACGGCACCCCGGCCATGCTCCACGCACGCGACGCCGAGCTGGGCGACTCCCAGGCCATCGAGAACCTGCTGGCCGACCTCAACGAAAGCTACAACGCCAAGAACAAGGCCTGGGGCTTCTTCCAGGGCGAGTCCGGGGCCTACCCGTTCAGCGGCTGGCTCGGCGATTACCTGGAGGGCGACCGCGACTTCGTCGGCTTCAGCCGCGAAGCGGTCGAGCACCTGCAGAAGCTGATGGAGGAGTCCAATCTCTCCACCGGCGGCCACATCCTGTTCGCCCACTATCAGCAAGGCATGACCGATTACCTGGCGATCGCCCTGCTGCACCACAGCGAAGGTGTGGCGGTGAACGAGTCGCTGGAGGTCACCCCGTCGCGCCACCTGGACCTCGCCCAGTTGCACCTGGCCGCGCGGATCAATATTTCCGAATGGCGCAACAACAAGCAGTCGAAGCAGTACATCTCGTTCATCAAGGGCAAGGGCGGGAAGAAGGTCTCCGACTATTTCCGCGACTTCATCGGCTGCCAGGAAGGGGTGGATTCGCCGAGCGAGACGCGCACCCTGCTGAAAGCCTTCAGCGATTTCGTGGAAAGCGAGGACATGGCCGAGGAACAGGCCCGCGAGAAGACCGAGACGCTGGTCGACTACGCCACCTCGCAGGCGCGCATCGGCGAGCCGATGACCCTCGACGCGCTCTCGGAACTGATGGACGACCAGCAACCGCGGGCGTTCTACGACTACATCCGTAACAAGGACTACGGCCTGTCGCCGGAAATCCCGGCGGACAAGCGCACCCTCAACCAGTTCCGCCGCTTCACCGGCCGCGCCGAGGGCCTGTCGATCAGCTTCGAGGCGCACCTGCTGGGCTCCAGGATCGAGTACGACGAGGAGCGCGACACGCTGCGGATCAGCAGTCTCCCCACTCAGCTTCGCGACCAGCTCAAGCGCCGCAAGGCGGAGCAGGAGAGCACGTCATGAAAGGGGTTCGTCGCCCAATCCTGCGCTACCACGGAGGCAAGTGGAAACTTGCTCCCTGGATCATCCAGCACCTGGCGCCACATCACACTTACGTCGAGCCCTTCGGCGGCGCAGCCTCCGTCCTGCTCCGGAAAGCCCGCAGCTACGCCGAGATCTATAACGACCTCGACGGGGACGTGGTGAACCTGTTCCGCGTCGCGCGGGATCACGGTGAGGAACTGCGCCAGGCCCTGGCGCTTACCCCGTTTGCCCGGGAAGAGTTCGAAGCCAGCTACGTCGAAACAACCGATCCGCTCGAGCGCGCGCGGCGGATGGTTATCCGAAGCTTGCAAGGTTTCGGTACCGCAGCTGCGTCCGGCGAACGTACAGGGTTCCGCTCAACCTCGACCAGATCCGGTACCGGACCTGCACTGGACTGGCGCAACTACCCCGACACGCTGACCGCGATAACAGAACGCCTGCAGGGCGTGGTGATCGAGAACCGCGACGCCCTCGCGCTGATGGAGTATCACGACCGGCCGAATACGCTGCACTACGTGGACCCGCCCTACGTCCACTCGACCCGCAGCACGAAGGTGCGCCACAACGCCACCGGCAAGTCGTACCGGTACGAAATGGACGACAACCAGCACAAGGAGCTGGCGGCACTCCTCAAACGGCTGCGCGGCATGGTGGTGCTCTCCGGATATCCCTGCCCCCTCTACGACGAGCTCTACATCACCTGGCACAGAGTCGACCGCCACGCCTATGCAGACGGCTCCAGAGAGCGAATCGAATGCCTCTGGCTCAACAGCGCAGCGCTTGAGGGGTTGGCACAACTGGACTTCTTCCAGGCCAGTAATGCGTCTCCATCGCCCTCATTCCAGACCACGGCCGCTCATTACTGAGCGATCTGCAGGAGAACAACATGAAGAACGTTACTTCGATCAGCCGCAAACACGCAGAAGACAAGTTTGTTGTACGCATGCCGCAAGGGCTCCGCGATCAGCTCAAGCAAAAGGCCGCGCATAACCACCGCTCGGCCAACAGCGAGATCGTCTACCGACTGGAGCGCAGCAACGAGCTCGAGGAAGAACTCGCGCGAGCAAACCGAATGGTCGACGAGCTCCTCGCCAAAAATCAGCGCCTGCAGGCAGAGCTGGCGGCGGCGAACGCGCCTCAGGTGGCGGAGGCATGAGTATGGCCAAGATCAACCCGCAAGATCTGAAAGACCGGCTACTTGCCCCTGGTTTTACCGCGCCGCCCAAGGTTCTGGAGCAGCTGTCGGACCCAGTCAGCGACACGCCCATGGTCCTGACGCTCGACCAGGTCCTCCCCTGGCACGATAACCCCCGGACCACTCGAAACCCGAAATACGATGAGTTGAAAGAATCGATCCGGCATCGAGGCCTCGATACGCCGCCACCAGTGACTCGACGCCCTGGGGAAGACAAATACCGCATTCGCAACGGCGGAAACACTCGCCTGGAAATTCTCAACGAGCTCTACAAAGAGACCGGCGACGAGCGTTACTTCCGCTTCAACTGCCTATTCCGCCCCTGGGATCAGCAGCGCGGCGAAATCATCGCGCTCACCGGTCACCTGGCCGAAAACGATTTGAAGGGCGACCTCAAGTTCATCGAGCGGGCCGTCGGCATTCAGAAAGCGAAAGCCTGGTATGAGGAGGAGAAAGGAGAACCGGTCGGCATCCGCGAGCTATCTCGGAAGCTCACCGATGACGGCTATCCTGTTTCACCCTCACACATCAGCAAGATGTTGGATGCCGTTGAGATACTGCTGCCAGCCATCCCTGTGATGCTGTATTCGGGACTCGGCAAACCTCAAATCGAAAAACTCCTGTCACTCAGAAAGTCAGCCTCTTCCTGCTGGACACGTCTATACGCCGGCGAAGGCATCGACTTCGAGATGCTGTTCCAGGACACCCTGGCAATCTTCGACAGTAGCCCTGACGAATTCATATTCGACCGATTCCAGGACGAACTCATCGACCAGATGAAGCGTCCCTTGGGCCTGCGTTATGACCAGATCCTGCTCGAGATCACCAACGGGCAGCAGGAACAACGCCGCAGCACTCTGGTCGACCTGCCCACACCTGCCGGGCCACCTGAAATTCCACCAGTTGGGCAGGAAAACCCTGCTGCGTCGTCTACTGGGCAAGCACAAATACAGAGCCCCGCTACCGGCCTCCAAACGTCCAAGACCAAGAGCCCCCCGGGTACATCTACCCTGCCAGCTCCGCCGCCACCAGTCCAACAACAGCAACTGACCGACGAGGAGCGTGCAGCGGTCTTGGCAGGCCATATCGTGAGCCCGGTATCGACCAGGATCCAGCAGACTCGCCAACGGCTTGCCGGCCTTGAGGGTGAACATCTACCTGTCTTCGATGAAACAGCCCTGCAGGCAATCCCAGTGCAAGTCGGCGGTCTGCACCCGATCACCGACCTCTGGTACATCGAGCGGTCGATCGATACCCCCGAGATCTTGCGACAGCACATCGCTGACCTGGCTGAAGAGATCGCTCTGCACGTCGGCGCCCCAGGCGAGATCGTCAGGATTCAGGGCGGTGTGGGTTACACGTATCGCGAGCCCAATGAAGACCGTGAGATTACTGATTCAGCGCTGCACCTCATGACGTTGCTTCAAGCGCTCAGCGGCCAGGTCCAAGTCGTTCTGAACACTCACGATCAACAGACCTGCCGCGATGCACTGGGTGAATTCCAGTTCTCAGCTGGCCTAGCTCAGTTGCTGCTGGGCCAACCCACCACAAGCGATCAGCCATCCAGCCAGGCAGGCCGTCTCAATGACGAAGCCCTGGTGAAACTGTTCCGGATCATTCGTCTTGCCCGACGCCTGGTTGACCTTGAGCTGCCGCCGACCGCCTTCGAGCAAGCAGCTACCGACCAGTGATTTCGCACGATTTGGGGAGAGATCGACATGTCGAAGTCGTTGATCAATGAAGCGGTCCTGACGCAGGTGCTCAACCACCTGCGCAACGGCCAGCTCAGGCGTTGTGCCGAGATGGGGCTGCGGCCGGAGATTCTGGCTCAGCTCCAACAGCCTGCTGTCATGAGCATCCTGACCAATACCCCGGTTTCCTGGGTAGACGTCAGAGTGAACATCGACGTCATGGAGAAGATCCTGGCCACAGCCGAGCGCAGCGCGCAGGAAGACCTGCAGATCGAACGCGCACTGAAGCTGGGAGCCACCACAACGATGATCCAGAGCTTTTTCGGTCTGTCGCCGGAGGACACCGCCACCAAGCGCTTGATGCTGGAGATCCACCCGCGCCGCGGTCGCTGGCGGCAGCTCGATGAACAGATCGAGCGCCAGATTTGGTTCCGCTGGGAGCACCTGATGCATGAAAACCAGGTCCGCCTCGAGGACAGCATGGAGTTGCTGGACATCGCGATGATCCTCACCGAGGAAATCAACGCCGGAATCGAACAAGACAGTCCAGAATTCATCAGCCTCGCCATTGTGTGGTCTCTCATCCAGAGCTGGTTGAAAGACAACCTCTATCAACCAAACAGGAAAGGACAGGCCAAGCCCACCACCCTTTACCTGGCCAGCGTCAGCGCTCACCTCCCCTCGCCTGCGGCTCACCCGCCACAGAGTCCCGCCCTGGAGATTGAGCCTGCGCAGCAGCAACTCCTCAACCTGGTTCAGTCGGAAGGCGATACGACACCATGACAATGAGGCTGTCGCGCTTTCCCATTTCGACCTTGCTGGACTCGGCCTCGGGACATCTCGAGGACCACTTGTTTAAGAAGCGGCTCGCTGCCGAAAGCGGCGAACCGCTGGCTCAACAATATTCCGGTATCATTTTCAGCGGCAACCCGCATGAAACCGTTCCTCGGCGCCTGCTGCTGGATAAACGCCTCACCCCGCTGGAGCGGAACTGCTGGCAAGTGTTCCGCCTGCTCATCAACGACGACGGGCTGACCGCGTTCCCGACATACGAGCAACTACGCCCCTACCTCGGTATGCAGCCGGGCAAGATCGCCTCGCGCGAAACCATCGCCAAGGCACTCACGGTCCTTCGTCTGACCCGCTGGCTCAGCCTCGGCCGACGCCTACGCAACGACCTCAACGGGCAAGTACAGGGCAACGTCTACATCCTCCACGACGAACCGGTATCCCCGGCAGAGGCCCTGGAGCTGGACGCCGACTACATGCAGTTGCTGAGCCAGTCCACCGGCCACAGCAACCGAGCCATACGCGAAATCGGCCAGATCACCTGGCGGGAATTCAGGGATGACCCGGACGTGGGTCGCCGCCTCCCAACCCATCTGGAGAAGCTCGAGGGACGATTGAACCACCAGCAATGGGCTATCGATAGTCAGCTCGAAGCGGATCCAGCGGCAGAGTTCGGCATCCGAACTCTGCCCGATCTACCTCATTCAACCCCGAGTTCGGATGCCGAACTCAGTGAAATCAGCAACAAGCAATGCGCTTTACCGCTGAGTTCGGATGCCGAACTCAGACAGAATCCGCCGAGTACGCCCTTGGTTCGGATGCCGAACTCATATAGTACGTATACATACAAACAAGATTCTGTATATAAAAAGCCAGTACAACCGCGAACACGCGAGGAAGCACATCCGAACTGGCAGGGCCTCTTGCACGCACTGGAGGCCGAGCAACGGATCCAAGCCGTAAGCGCGCTCCGACGGGTGTCGGAGGATCTTCGGCTACCCATCATCGAGCAGTGGCAGCACCGATGTGCCGGCGGAACCGTCGGCAATCCGTTCGGCTACCTCATGACGCTCATCCAGCGTGCAGTCCAGGGCAAGTTCAACGCTTCTTGGACTCCGGAAGAACCGGCTGAGCGAACCATCCCCGCAACGGAACGCCCCATTCGTGCTCCGGCACCATCAAGCCCCATAGCGCCTACACAGCCTCAGGTCCAGCCCAGGGGGGATACCCGGACAGGGAGCGAGGTCCTCAGCCGGCTCAAGGACCTCATTCGGCCCAGGCACGGATCGAGCGTGCCATCCGAGCGGGGTGATGAGCCATGAGAAAGTCTCGGTCGGGCGTCGTGTTTTTTAGTGTTGCGGCCCGCATCACTCTGCCAAGGAACGACCTCGGCGCCGACGGCAAGCTGGGTGTTTCCACTGGAAACACTCTGCCAAGGATCGACCTCGGCGCCGGCGGCGAGTTGGGTGGTTCCACTGGAACCACTTCACCAGGAACTGACTTCGGCGCCGACGGCAAGCTGGGTGATGCCACTGGAAACACTCTGCCAAGGATCGACCTCGGCGCCGACGGCGAGCTGGGTGTTTCCACTGGAAACACTCTGCCAAGGATCGACCTCGGCGCCGGCGGCGAGTTGGGTGGTTCCACTGGAACCACTTCACCAGGAACTGACTTCGGCGCCGACGGCAAGCTGGGTGTTTCCACTGGAAACACTCTGCCAAGGATCGACCTCGGCGCCGGCGGCGAGTTGGGTGGTTCCACTGGAACCACTTCACCAGGAACTGACTTCGGCGCCGACGGCGAGTTGGGTGATTCGGCCCGAAACACTCTGCCAGGTCCTGGCCTCGGCGCCGCCGGCGAACTGGGTGTTGCCACTGGCAACAGTCCGCTAGGACCTGGCCTCGGCGCCGAGGGCTATCAACCTCTCCCACTCAATAGGAACCGAAAAGATGTGCGACTCAATCGTGTATGCCCCTATGGACGAACTCGAATTCGAGCGGCTGCTAGGGCTGGCAACCCTATTCAACGACAACGATGAATGGCCTATCGACTTTACGGAGCTGCAGGAACTGAGCGAGCTGCTCGGCAAGCTCAAAAGTTGCGTCGACGTAGCGATAGACAACACACCTGAGGCGGCCAAGAGCTGAAGGAGGCCAACCTCCATGAGCCGCAGGCGGGATGATGATGAACCCGCACTGCCAGCGGAAATACCCCAGCGGCGAACCATGTATTTCCTACTGCGCGCTCCTACCCCGATCAGCACGATGTGGCCGAACCCCTTCCCTATATAGGAACCCTGCACCATGGCTGAAACCCATCGGCTTCAGATCGGCTCTCTCCGCAGCGATGTCGCCCTGACGCTTCACACCTATCACGCCGCCCGCATCTGGACAGGCCGGCAGAAGTCGGATGCCAAGCACAGCATCCTCGGCCTCTCCGGCTTCTGCGCATACGTGAATCGCATGCACCGCGGGGCAGCACAGGACGATCCGTACTCCGACTGGTGGCTGGTTCAGATCGAAGAGAAAGTCGAGAGCTGCCAAGCCGCGCTCAAGGCCATCGACCAGCGACTGGATGACGTCATGGCCAAGCTGCCCGCGACCCTCGATATCTCCGAGAACCTGTCCGTCACACCGGTCAAGGTCCCGTTGTTCATCTCCAACCCTCTCGGCTTCAAGGCAGTCTATCTCCTGACCAACTACGACGAACTCGCCCGTCGAATCCTGCTGGCCCAGCACGTCGGGCTGGTCGGTCGCCGCGACATGGAGGTCTGGCTCGACGAAGGCGCGTCGGTGCTGCGCAGCCTCTTTGGTCTGGCCCAGAGCTACCAGTTCTCGGGCGCCACTCGCGACGACTTCGCCGCAAACAATGCTCGCGCCGAAGCCGCGCGGAAGATGTACGAGAAGTTCGGCGAGATCCCGCAGGACATCCTTGAGGGCACCCGACGCTCGAACTTCGCTCCGCCGATCACCCGAGGCCGCTCTGACGGTGATGCCGATGATGACGCGGACCGTGTCGAGCTCGAGGACTGATCGGAATGCGGCAGCTCGATAAGAACCAGCAAGGCGCTCTGCAACAAAGTGCCTTCCGCCCACTGCAACAAACTGCCTTCCAGGCGCTGCAACACAGTGCCTCACTAAAAGGCCTTTTAAAGCCTTTTAAAGGTAATAGGGAGCTGGCCCAGTTGGCGGAACAGTGCGAAGCCCTGGAGCAGGGATTGCTTGAACTTGCCCAGGGACTGCTGGCCCAGGTTCGTCGCCATCCCTTCACTCTTCTGCCCACCCGACTCATCGAGCAGCGCACATCCGCCCGCACAACCTTTCTTCGCTGGCAGCACATTGCATCCCGGCGGATGGGCGTCGGGGTGTGGGCGGAAATGCTGCGCCAGGACAAGACCCCGGAATACCTGCTGCAAGACCTCTACGAGATGGAGCTGCAGCGCATCACCCTCAACATGCAGATCAGCCTGATCCACTCCATCGGCAAGCAGGCCGCCGAGTGCGCGGAAAAAATGGGCCAGGCCGAGGCCGAGTTCATGGGCCGACTGCAGCAGAGTCAGGCCCGCCCTGGTTACGTGGGCATGTAGCTGTACCGCTCTACCTTCGACGAAACGATCACCAACGGAGAAACAGCATGAGCAACATCAGCAGCAAGACCGTTTCCAACACCAAAGGCCAGCCCTCCACCGAAGTCAGCGTCGAGATCATCGGCGGCAAGCCCACCACGACCAGCCTCGACGTCGCCAAGCATTTTCGGAAGAGGCACGACAACGTATTACGGGATATCAAAAACTTGGAATGTCCCGAGGATTTTGCACTCCTCAATTTTGAGGAGTGTTCCCGCACGGGAGCGAACAACAGGCCAGAGCCATACGTGCGCATGACTCGCGACGGCTTCACCCTTCTCTGCATGGGGTTCACTGGTAAGGAGGCTATGCACTGGAAGGTCGCTTACATCAACGCTTTCAACAAAATGGAACAGGTGCTCATCGAGCAACCCGAGATCCTCAGCCACAACCACCTGCTCCAGTTCGCCATCAAGACCCTCGACCTGATGCGCGATCACACCCTCGGCGAGCCGGCCCGCCCCAGGACAGAACAGGTCGTATGCAACTACCTGGCCGTCGAGTCCTTGGACGCGGCGACTCCCGAGCAGATCAAGCAGGCCCTGAACTTCCTCCAGGGTCAGATCATCGGTGAGGGTGTGGCCGCCAAGTCCTTGCCCAGCGTGGCCGGCTCCTCCATCGCCAAGGACCTGCTCTATGGCCTGCTGCGCTCGGCCCACGATGCCGAGTTGCTGTTCAACTCCCTCTACGACAGCGGCGTCGAAAAGCTGGCCAGCGATGTATTCAAGGAGCACATGGCCAACACCTTGGCTGCAACCTCTCGGCAAACCCGTGAACTGCTCGGGTACGTGGCCAGCCGCGCCACTCGCTCCCCCTTCAAACCACGCTCCACCCACTAACCCCCTACTCAACCGACTGGAGATTCATCATGGCTACCCCCGTCTTCTGGGAAGGCAACATTGGCTCGGCGCCGGAGCACCGCAGCTTCCCCAACGGCAACAATCCCCCGCGGCAGTTGCTGCGTCTCAACGTGATGTTCGACAACTCGATTCCCGATGGCCAAGGTGGCTACAAGGATCGCGGCGGCTTCTGGTGCAGCGTCGAGTGGTGGCATCAGGATGCCCAGCGTTTCGCCGAACTGTTCGCGAAAGGTATGCGCGTCAAGGTCGAAGGCAGGGCGATCATGGACCGCTGGCCCGACAAAGAGTCAGGGGAAGAAGTCCAGGCGCTGAAGGTCGAAGCCTCGCGCATTTCCATCCTTCCGCATCGCCTGGCCGAGGTCACCCTGTTGCCGTCTACCAACGGCCAGTCGACACAACATCAGCAGTCTCGGCAGGTGCCGCAGCAACCTGCTCAGCAGGATGCGCAATCGCAGCAGGACTACGACAGCGCCTTCGACGACGACATCCCCATGTAGCAGGCGGCTTAATTTTTGGCCGCCCATTCGTGAAGCTGCGGGTGGCAAGCACAACTCTTCGCCGCCCGCAGCCTCGTAAAAACACTCGAGCAACTGGATCAACCACAATGATCGGGAATCGTCTGAGAGAAGAAAGGCTTCGACTGGAAATGAGCCAAGACGCCTTTTCACAGCACTGTGGGGTGACGAAGAACACTCAGGTTTCGTATGAGAAGGGACGGCGCAGTCCCGATACCACCTATCTGCTTAAAGCCATCGAGATCGGAGTCGACGTTCTATACGTAGTCACTGGCCGACATGTTCCAGCGGCGGTGAAAGCGCTCACTCAAGAGCAGCTGGATATCCTCAATTACATGTCCGGAATGTCCGAGCAAAACCGCGCCGATCTCGTTCGCGTGGGAAGGGCAATGTATGACGCCAACCAGTTTCGAAGGATGGCGCCTGCAAACTCCCTGTCTTAATTTTGGCCGCCCGTTCGTGAAGTCTCTGGTGGCAAGGGCTTCCGATTCGGAAATCTCGTTCGGAAATCTCGATCAGTACGAGGTGCAGTGTGTCAAAGAGAGCGACCGATACCGACAAGCTGGACAGACGACACTTCAACGATCCCCACCGGACTGTACGGGCTATTGGTGCTGAGGCCGCGCGGAAAGGGCTACGGGTGTTCGACTGCCCCTACAGTCATCCTGCGATGCGGGCGTCCTGGTTGAAAGGGTTTGCCCAGGAGCAGCAACAGCAGCTCGACTTCTGATTGTCCCTGCCTTTCAATACCTCCCGAAAACTGCAACAACGCACCGTCCATTTCGCATTGTTGGCCCGCTCTCTGATCGCGATAGTTCGACCGACTGTTCCGAGAGACTCCGCCGATGCACCTCGTAATCATTGAAGCCCCGGGCAAGCTGAAAAAGCTGAGGTCCCTTCTCCCCTCGATTCGTCCCGACGTGACCTGGCAGGTCGAGGCGACAGCCGGCCACATCAGAGACCTACCCGTTCACGGCCAGGACCCGAAGATGCTCACCGTCGGCGTGGGCCAGGATTTCAAACCGCACTACCAGATCCTCTCGGGCAAGGAAAAAACCGTCGCACGGCTGAAGGAGCTGCGGCAGAAAGCTCTGGAGATCTACGTCGCATCCGACCCGGATCGCGAAGGCGAAAGCATCGGCTGGCACATCCTCCAGGCTGCCGGGATCAAGAACTACAAGCGCGTTGCCTTCAAGGAAATCACAAAGTCATGCATCAGCGCCGAACTCAGCTCGCCGCGTCGCCTGGACCTCCCGAAGGTCGCCTCGCAGGAATGCCGTCGCGTCATCGATCGCCTGGTGGGGTATCTGGTCACGCCAGAGTTGCGGCGCGTGATGGGCAGGCCAACCACCGCCGGGCGCGTGCAGTCCGTCGCGGTGTACCTGGTGGTCCTGCGAGAGCGGGAGATCCGCGCCTTCACAGCAATCAAGCACTTCGGGGTGGAACTGACCTTCGTTTCGCCAAGCGACGGCCGTACCTGGACGGCGGAATGGGATCCAGTGCCCGTGTTTGCCAGCAAGGAGTTCCCGTATGTCCAGGATCGTCAACTCGCAGAACTGGTGGGGGCTATACGCAATGTCATCGTCGAGACCTGCATTGATGGCGAAGAAACCGATACGCCTCCGGCACCGTTCATCTCCTCCTCGCTCCAGATGGCCGCCGGGAATGCGCTGAAGTGGTCACCCGACAAGACGATGAAGGTCGCCCAGCGGCTGTATGAACAGGGGCTCATCACCTACCACCGGACGGACAACCCCAATATTTCGAAGGACTCGATGCCGGATATCCGTGCTGTCGCCAAAGCCTTGGGGCTGAAGTGTGTAGAGCAACAGCGGATGTTCAAAGCGGACCAAGACGCCCAGGAAGGCCATCCCGCCATCACCCCTACCGACTGGATGGCCGCTTCCGCCGGTGAGACTGCTGATGAGCAGGCGCTGTACCAGCTCATTCGAGTCCGCGCGCTTGCCAGCCAGATCGAAGCTGCCGTGTACGCAGTGAGAACCATCACCCTCCTTGGCGTCGGCCCCGACAAAAAGCCGCTGCGCTTCGGCGCCAAAGGGAAGCTGTTGAACGTGCCTGGCTGGAGAAAACTGCTGCAGGGCGATGACGCCGAGGAGCAGAAGAACGAAACGCCTTCAAACCCCATCCCGGCGCTGGAGCCAGGCCAGATACTCAAGGTCTACAGCGGCGAGATCCTGGAGAAGAAAACCACCCCTCCCAAGCGATTCACCGACGCCAGCCTGGTGGGCGAGATGAAGCGCCGCGGGATTGGTCGGCCATCCTCCTACGCCTCGATCGTGAAGAACATCATCGACAAGGGCCAGGTGCAGATGAAGGGGCGAAGCCTAATCCCCGGCGAGCTGGGAGAGGCCACCATCGCGCTCCTGGAGCACAACTTCAGCTTCCTCAGCCTCGACTTCACCCGCAACCTCGAGGTCGCCTTGGACCGGATCGCCAACAGCGAGGACACCTACATGAACGTAGTCCAGCAGTTCTACCAGCTACTACAGACAGAGCTGCAGACACTCCGCGCGCTCCCCAGCGCACAGGACGAACCACGCGCAAGCTCCACCGCCAGTATCTCCTCGGCGCCGACCAGCGACTTCCTTTGCGGCAAGTGCGGTCTGCCCCTGGTCCACCGCAAGAAAGCCGGCAAGGGCGGCTTCGACTTCTGGGGTTGCAGCGGCTTTCGCACCACAGGGTGCAAGGTCAGCTACCCCACCAAGAACGGCCAACCTGACTTCGACAACCCGCGCGGGCTATAGGTAATACATGAACATGCAAACCAGCACCGACAGGAACCTCAATTTCGACTTTGTGCGCAGGCAAGTCGAGCAACCGCCAGCTTGGGCCTCTGAGGTCCTGCTGTCATGGGAGGAAGCCTACCCCCAGGAAAAGCACGCCTTCCTTCAAAGCCACTACTGGACCGAGACGGGATCGATCAATGTGTTCCGCGTCGTGGGCACGGACCACTGGGATTACCAAGGAAAGTCCTGGCTCGACTTCCTCACTGGCGGCAAGCGAATGCAGCGAAACCTGCAGGCCTTGCTGGACAACCCGAGCTACTACCTGCAGCCAACGGAGCGCAGGCCCGCGATCCACTACAACACGCTCGATGGCTTGAGCTTCTACGTCGGCTCCGACGGCAACCACCGCACCTGTATTGCCCGATTCTTCCTGGCCGAACAGCAGAAAAGCCAGCTTCACGACGTGACGCTCAACCACTACCAGGTCAACGACAGCTTCTACCGCCTTTACGGGCAACTTCGGCAACTGCTCCTGCTACAGGGGCTACCTGTGCAAATCCATCCGGAGCGTGTGCAGTTGGGCCGGGAAGATACTGCTGGCTGGAAGATGGATACCTACCAGACCACATTGAACTGGTTGAACCTCAAGACCCAGGAGGAAATATCTCTGAACGAAGCCCAGACACGGGAGCAACTCATCGACCTCATGCGGGGAAAACCATCTGAAGAGCAATCGCGAGGCTGGAAGACAAAGCTGAAATGGCTCATTTCAGGCTGAGCTCGCAGTCAGACTTGCATCGCTATTCGGGCCAGCTACGCTCTGCCATACACGCTGTATATCCCCGGCGTGTTCCCCGCCCCCGACACCCTGTTCCCGCACACAGGCCTGTCGGGGGCTCTTTTTGAGCTCAGTGGCCATGAAGGTCATGATGTTCATCGTCACCTGACTCTCAGAGTCCACTTGGTGTTCCTGGTCTCGTAATCCAAGGAAATACAGGCCGAGTGGCCTGAACATTTCCCATCGATCCGAAGCACACCGACCAGCCACAGTGCTGCTCGCTTACACAGGAGCATACGCGTGGCACCACTCGACAACGCCTCCCCTAGCGGGCCGCTACAGGATCCATCCCTGGCCCGCTACAGCGAGCGGCAGCTCGCCGTCGCCAACACCTGGGCAACACATTTCTCCCTCGCAGGGACAGCTCGAACCAAGTTCATCCGTCACTACCTGCGCAGCACCTCTACGACTAGGTGCTGGTGCATCACCGTCGCGGCGGACAACGGTATTCGCTACACCATCATGCGTGCAGGGCCACTACTCCAGGTGTTCGACGGTCAACTGATCGGTGCGTGGGAGTGCAAGCCTGCCCATCGTGTCCCGGCAAGCACGCCGTCCCCGGCAGGGGCGTTGAAGCTGTTACAGCGCCTTGAGAAGTTCGACGACGCAGTTGCTGTACTCAGCTCATACACCAAGCGAGCGCACGACCTAGCCACTCAGATGGCCAGGGACGACCTCGGACTTCCGCATCGCCTCGTGTATCCGAGCCACAGCAACAAGCGCTACTACGCGCCAAGGCACCAGTTCTACTTGAAGCAGATCGGAGCGGTCTTGCGAACCTTCAGACAGGTCCTGGACCAAGACCTGCTGTTCGCCATCCGCTCGGTTCGGTGCCTCTCGCCCCAGCTCTACAACTGGCTGGCTCAAGGCAACCAGGTGCGCCGACTGCAAATGCTGAAGGCTCAGCCGGTCTTGACGCCGCTACTGGTGGATTGCGAGGAGGGAGTCTGGCCTCACACGACGACCAATGACAACGGCGAGAGCATCCACCATTACCTTCCTTGCCCCTTTTCCCTGATTGATAGTGAACGACCGCAGGCCGCAGCCATGCCATGCGGTTTTTACCTCGATATGGGCCGTATTCTTGGGCAGGTCGCGGACGAAGGGATCTCGGTCATCAACTTTTTCGCCTGGCTATTTCAGGCGCCACGGGCCTCGATTCGATTTCTTAGTCACGTCAGTCCCGGCCGTGCGGGAGGCGCTCTCTTCCATCGCAAACGGGAAGGCCGATATTCGGGATGGCATGCTCTCCTACTGGCTGCATCGCTAGGTAACCGGCGGCCGATCACTCGCGCTCAATGGACAGCATTCTATGCCGCCTACAATGCGATCCCCTGGCAAATTCACAACGCCAAGCCCGACTACAACCGTCTATTCAATGGCTGCCCGTCGGATTGGCAGGATCCGGCATGGCTTGCAATCACTGCACGGCTGAGCGACATCAAGGAGTTCTATTCCGCCCTCGACCAGGGGAACTCACAGGTTGTTCGGCAGGCGCGCAGCGCCCTGAAAGCGTATCTGGGTCATTGTACCTACCGACAGGCTGGCAAGCTGGTGGACGACTACCACCAGGTCCAGAGGGAGCTGCGTGCCGCAGTGCAGAGCAGCCTGCCCGATCTGGTCGACACCGACGAGTACACCACCTGGGAGGGAATGCTGTCTGTCGGCCTTGTCAATTGCCCTAATGGCCTGCAGATCGTCGAGCTCCGCTGTCCTGCCGACCTATATGCCGAACATATCGCTCTGGCACATTGCATCGATAGCTACGACCAGGCCGCCTACCGAGGAGACTGCCGACTGCTCTCAATACGTGAGGCTGGTCGTCCGCTGGCCTCTGCCGAACTGGAGCTCAGCCGTGAGCATGGCGAGCCAATAGGTAGGCCCTGGAATCCCAAGCACCTTTCTACGGTGCAACTGCGCGAATTCGATAATGCCCCCGTGCCGACAGACTCGCCTGCCGGCCAGGCATACCGCTGGTTCATGGAACGGATTCGCTCTGGAGCCATAGCGACGAACCTGAACTGGCCCGACATGACCGTCCACATGACGCGCTTCGCCAATGGTCGCTGGAAGGCGGGCCTCGCCGATGCCACGGCGAAATGGCTGCTCACTCGGTTGGAAGACCGATGAACCGTTCACGCCTGGTCAATCGTACCTCCGCGACACCGTCGACGCTTCTGCAGCGGGCTATCTTCGACGGCTACGACTTCGGCTTGAAGATCCCCTACATCGCAGGCGGCAACCGCGCGCTGCTGGAGCTGTCCGGCTTCTTCATCAGCACCCGGGAGCATCCGTTGCACCGCTACTGGCGGGTCCCCAAAGGCAAGCTGCTGCCTGATCTGGACACTCTGTACAACCGTCTCGCCGAGCTCGCTGGAGGCCTTCACTCCCAGTCCTGGCGGGAGTTCAGCTCCTTGGTCGAATCCGCGCAGGCCTCGCTTGACCGACAGGCCTTCACCTGGGGGATGCTGCTGCGCATCGCGCCCCTGGCCGAGGGCGGCGTCCTACTGTCAGGCGAGTTCCATCCTGGTGTAGTGGCGGTCGCTCGGCGGATGCGCGGGGTATTCCTGCGCCCATCGAGTTCCTGGCGCATCGACGCCACACCTGAGTTGCTTCGCAGCAACCTGATTCTGGAGCTTGGCCTCGCCGAGGAACAATTCGAGATTCTGGATACTGTCCAGGAGCTGCTCAGCGACGGCAGCTTCGCGCCGTCGACCGAGCTGCCCAGCATGAGCATCGGCGGTCCACAGCAGGAACCGGCAGCGCCGTCCCTGGAGGACGAGTCAGCCTCTGACATCTACCTCGCCGCGGTGCCGGAGATCGAGCGCACCGAGTACAGCTCGGCTGATATCGAGGCGGCGCTTCAGGGCTACTCACTACTGGCCCACCAGCCTGACGGCATCGCTCATCTGCTGCAGAGGACCAGCGCCTTACTGGCCGACGACATGGGACTGGGCAAGACCCGCCAGGCGGTCATCGCCGCTTCGATCCGCGCGGCGGGCAGACCAATTCTGGTCATCACCCTGGCCACCCTGCTGATCAATTGGCAGCGGGAGATCCAGGAGGTCTATCCCTCGGCCACCGTGGCCATCCAGCAGGACACCCCAGAGGCGCAGTGGATCCTCGTCAACTACGAGCAGTTGAGCCCCTTCGTCGCCAACGCTTCGCGCTTCGCCGTGATGGTCATCGACGAGGCGCAGCGGATGAAGGAACCGACGGCGCAATGCACGCGGCACGGTTTCGACATTGCCGCCCAAGTGCCGAACCGCTACCTGCTTACCGGCACGCCGGTGCTCAACCGCGAGACCGAGCTGCACACCCTGCTGCGCCTCTCAGGCCACCCCATCGGCCAACTGCCGCTGAAAGAGTTCTGCGACCGTTTCGCCGGCAACCCGGAGTTCCGCCAGAGTTTGCGGGCGGAGCTGGGTGACTGGATGCTGCGCAGGCGCAAGGATGTGCTACCCAGCCTCAAGGGCAAGCAGCGGCAGTTGCTGAAGGTGGCCCTCTCCACCGAGGAACGCCAGCAGTACGAGATGCTGCGCCTCGAGGACCGACCGGTCTTCGCGCGACTCGGCGCGCTGCGGCGTTACCTGGAAACGGTGAAGGTTCGCGTGGCGATGGACCTGTTGAGCGAGCTCGACGCCGAGGACAAGGTGATCCTGTTCTGCGAGTTCAAGCCGACCGTGGCTGCGCTGAAGGAACTCTGCGAGCAGGCCGGGCTCGGCTGCGTCACGCTGGTGGGCAATGACTCGCTCACCAAGCGGCAGAAGGCGATCGATCGCTTCCAGCAGGATCCCGACTGCCGGGTGTTCATCTGCACCACGGCGGCCGCCGGGACGGGCAACAACCTCACTGCGGCGAACTACGTGTTTTTCCTCGGCCTGCCCTGGACTCCCGGTCAGCAGGAACAAGCTGAAGACCGCGCGTACCGCAACGGCCAGCTCCGCATGGTCGTGGTGAAGATCCCACTGGTCGAGGGCACGATCGACGAGCAGCTGTGGCAACTGCTCAACGCGAAACGCCAGGTTGCCCAGGACCTCATTGAGCCCGAGCAGGTCGATGGGAACCGCGCGCTGCTGGCGGCGAGCCTTGCCGAGGGCTAAGTGTCGCAGGATAAAAGGATATACCCACCAACCGAGTATTTCCCGCTGCAACACGACCGAGCAAGAAGCAAGCTCGTTCACAACGACACGACTGTTCAGCAGGAGACGCCCCAAAATGAGATTCGAGCAGCCCTCACCGACTATCGATTACAGAAAAAATATGGTTCTGCAAGCGCTGCTGAAGATCGAGGCGCTCTACGAGCTCGCACAAGCCGCCTCTCCAGAGCTGCTAGCGAATATTAAGGAGGCGCTGTCAGAACCAGATAGATTTTGCGAAATGGCGACAGCAATCGCCTTATATTACCTTCACCGTGAACCTACGGTTCCAGCACTATACGTAGAACTCGTCGAGGATGAAATTGCACGATATCCCTTCACCTACGATGAGATAGAGTCAGTGATGGACTCAAAAATCAGAGAGACATTGTTAACGCAGCTTTGACCGTGCCATTTCCACGCGCCGTTTGCGCTTCATGTAGTAGTTGTAGAACTTGGCACTGTCGAGGATGATCGATTTCTCATAAAGCACTCTGGCAGTGTCAACCTCTGCACCTGGAGGTATCTCCACGACCCGCATGACGATAGACTCTCTCCCACCATTCTTCATCGACTCCGTATGACCGAAGAACAGTAGCCGTATCTTGGAGCGGCTACCCTCCTTCCTATTTATGTAATGCAAGCCAAAGTAAGACCTAGCCCAAAAACCTTCGGATAATTTGTTTATTTCCTCTGCAACCTCATTGCTTACAGAACACCCATAAATATCCTTGGACTCTGTCATATAAGCAAACGCATAGGGCAGGTTGTACAAATTGATCGCCGAATATTCATAGCCCTTGTTCTTGCCGAAATCTTCAAGCATCTCCTCTAAAACCCGATCTACGAACCTGACTCCAGTATCTGACTCGATAAACGAAACCACTAGATCAAACGCCTCTACCAAAGCCACCTTAACCTCATCACTTTCTTCTTTCCGAGACGAAGGACGTCTTACCTTTTGATCCATTCTTGCCGCATTAGCGAGACGACACGTTAAATACCTTCTCTCATTATAGTTAGCAATACCACGAACATTACCCTTATGATGCCTCGCATAGAAACTACCACTACGGGTTTCCGTTGCTGTTCTGTTAACCATGACAGTTGGGTTTTGGCATGACGGGCAGATTGCATATGACCTCAGCTCACCGTTAACCGTCTGGATGTACGGCTCCTTTCTATTAGTTCGTCTGTAGTAGTTGTCTTCGGTCAGATCGATAGGTTCTTCGGGATTAGTGATAAGCGCAAATACGTTCATTAGTTCCTCACTTCGAGTCGGGGCAATGAAGCCGCGATGACATCATGTAGTATGCCTCACAGCCATCGAAACGCCTCCTAACCTTCCGGCGTATCACTGACCACAGCACCACATTCGAGCGAGTTAAAAAATACACCAGGTTCCAGCCGAGTATTTCCTGCTGAAGCATGGCGGATGGCCTGCCACTGTGTGCCCCATCATCAAAGGGGGCCTCAATGACCAGGCAGTTGACCACTCTCACGCTGTGCCTGCTGCTCGCCAGCTGCACGACCCACAAGGCTGAGCCGGCCAGGCCCGCCTTCGACAGCAGCCGCAATCCAGACCTGCTCTCACCGGACCTGTACCCGAATGGCGTACAACCGGAGAAGGAGCCCGTCGTGCGCTACGGGCGCTACACCCTGGTCAGCACCCAGCCTGATGCCGGTCAACGCGACCTGATGGCCCAGATCATCGACGTAACCATCCCGTCGAGCATGAACCCGAGTGTCAAGGACGCCATGCAGTACGTGATGAGCCGCTCGGGTTACTCGCTGTGCCCGGCAGAGGCCGGTCATGTGAACATCCTCTACACCCGGCCGCTGCCGGCGGCTCAGTACAAGCTCGGCCCGATGACCCTGCGCAACACCCTCCAGGTCCTCTCCGGCCCTGCCTGGCAGGTGAAGGTCGACGAGGTCGCGCGGCAGGTCTGCTTCGTGCTGCGCCCGGGCTATCAACTTCCCCCGGTGCCAAGGCCGAAACCGGTCCAGCAACTGTATGCGAAGCCCGCTGCCCCAACTCCAGCGGCGGTAACGCAACCCTCCTCCACGGAAAAAGTCAGCACGCTGGAGTCGCCCGTCGTGGTCGCCTCGGTGCCAACGCCGGCGCCGATCACAACCAGCCCCGCTCCGACCAAGAAGCCTGAATACACCACTGTGCTCCCCCCAGCCGCACCGGCCAAGGATGGCCACTCCTCTTCTCCTCCCGCGGCTTCGGCACCGATCAAGCTTCCGGCCTCCGCCGTGAAGTCCACGCCGCCCACTCCGGCCACCGTGGCTTCCACTCCACCGGACAAGGCGCTCCCTTCGGCGGAGCCGAGTCGGCCGCTGACACAGGCCTGGTCGGCCGAGACGGGATCAACCCTGCGCGACACCTTGGAAGCCTGGGCCAAGCGCGCACGCTGGACCGTCCGCTGGGAGCCGCAGGATCTCAACTATCCGATCGAAGCTCCTCTGACCTTCCACGGCTCCTTCGAGGACGCGGTATCCGAGCTGTTCCCGCTGTATGACGCTGCCGAACGGCCCTTCCTGGTGAACGCCAGCCGGCCGCAGTCCCTGATCATCATCAAGGAGCGCAAGAACTGATGCGTGCCCCCCTGAAGAACCTCTTGCCTTGCCTCCTGATCCCCGCGCTGGCCAGTTGCTCGGTCACGCGGGTGAACGAGTCGGCGGATCGTGTCGAAGCTACGGCAGATTCCGCGTCGACGATCGCAGCACAGATGCGCAACACCCGACCGGATCGCCGCGATACGGTGGTTTTCTCCGACAAACCCTGGGTCAGCACGAAGCCCCTGAGCGTTTCGCACACCTTGTCCAGTGACTGCATCGTGACGTGGCGCCCTGCAGATGCAGCGTCGCTGCAGGAGGCCGCCCAGGAAGTCATCAACCAATGCCACCTGGCGGTCAGTATCACGCCCGACGCGCTGAACCCGGCCGCTTTTGCCCTGCAACCTCAGCAGCGCGCGAGCAACGCCCCGCCGCCCATCCAAGGCGGCCAGGACATGGCCACCATGCTGTTTCCTGCCTCCGTCGCCAACGGCATGTCCCTAGGTGCCGGCGGCAGCATGGGGTCGAGCTTCGGGTCCTACGGCCCGCGGTCGCTGTACAACATCAAATGGAACGGCAAGGTCAGCGGGTTCCTCGATCTCATCGCCGCCCGCGCCGGCGTGTCCTGGCGCTACAACCCAACCGAGAAACGGGTCGAGTTCTACTACCTGGACACTCGGACCTTCCGCATCTACGCCTTCGACGACGTCAACACGGTGGACTCCACCGTGCGTTCCGGTATGACGACGGCCGCCGGCATCAGCGGGGATGGCTCCGGATCCACTGGACAGAATGGCAGCTCCGGCATCAGCGGCGACTCCGGCAGCAAGCAGACCACCAGCTCCGAGCTGAAGACCTCGATCCTCAGCGACATAGAGAACAGCATCAACTCGATGCTGACGCCGAGCATGGGACGCATGTCGCTGTCGCGTGCCACGGGCACCCTGACCGTCACCGACCGACCAGAGGTCCTCAACCGCGTCCAGCAGTTGGTCAACCGGGAGAACGAGAGCATCACCAAGCAGGTGCTGCTGAACGTCAACGTGCTCTCGGTCGCCCTGACCGACAAGGATCAACTGGGGATCGACTGGAACCTGGTCTACAAGTCGCTCAACAACAAGTGGGGCATCGGCCTGAAGAACACCATGCCAGGCATCGATCAAAGCGCGATCTCCGGCTCCGTGAGCATCCTGGATACCGCCAACAGTGCCTGGGCAGGATCCAAGGCCATGGTCCAGGCGCTGGCCCAGCAGGGTCGCGTCTCGACCGTCCGCTCCCCGTCCGTGACCACGCTCAACCTCCAGTCGGCGCCGATCCAGATCGGCCGCTACGACAGCTACCTGGCCTCCAGCCAGATCTCCAACGTCGCCCAGGTCGGCAGTACCACCTCGCTGATCCCGGGCGCCGTGACCAGCGGCTACAACATGAGCCTGCTGCCGTTCGTGATGGAAAGCGGCGAGATGCTGCTGAAGATCAACATCAACATGACCTCCAGACCGACGTTCGAAATGCAGACCAGCGGGGACTCCAAAGCCCAGTTCCCGAGCTACGACATACAACTGTTCGACCAGAAGGTACGCCTGCGCAGCGGCGAGACCTTGGTGCTCTCCGGCTTCGACCAGACCACCGAGGATACCAACAAGGTCGGCACCGGCGACGCCGGATTCTTCGGCCTTGGCGGCGGGCTGACCCGCAATACCAAACGCGAGGTCATCGTGGTGCTGATCACCCCCGTCGTGCTGGGCTGAACCATGGAGAAGCCTGACATCGGTAGCCGTGGACCAGACGTCTCGATCCTGAGCTACCACGGCAACAAGTTCGTCAGCGGCCTGTTCTGGCGGCCGCTATCCAGCCAGCGGCAGTACATGAAGGAAGCGCGCAAGCTGGGCAAGGAAGAGCATCTGGACATCGTTGCCATCCGCCATTCGCCGACAGTGATCCAGGCCGGCTTCGTTTCGAAGTCGCAAGGCGCAGTCAAGGGCATGTACTCCCTGGCCTCGGCGCTTTCAGGCCAGTTCGAAGGCGACTTCCTGGCCTGCTGGAAGGTCGACGAGGACCGCTACGCACTGGTCGCCACGCTCGATGGTGCGATCGTCCCCGGCCAGGACCTGGTCACTACCTTCGACGAAGCCAGGGACCGGATCAGGAAGCTCTCTACGCGCGGCGTGCTTCGAAACGCACAGGTCTTCGTTCCCGAAGGATTCGATTTCCCCGTCAAGGACTTCGACATCGAGGAACTGCTCGCGCCGAAGCGCCTGCGGCGCGACTACCGCCTCCGGCAACTCACCTTCGGCTTGTCCGCCAGAGAGTGGACGGCAGTGGCCCTGCTCGGTTGCTTGGTAGGCGGGTCGCTAACCGCCTACTACCTATGGAATGCCCACCAGCAAGAGCTCGCCAGACAAGCCGCGCTCCTCGAGGAGCAGAGGCGCCTCGCCGAGCTGGCCGAGAAGAACGCCCAGGCCAAGCAGCCGCTGGACCTGGCTTCATTGCAGAAGCCTTGGACGCTCATGCCTGACCTCGAGGACATGCTACGCGCCTGTAGCAAGGCAACGGGGGTACTGTCGCTGTCGATCCAGGGCTGGCTCTTCGAATCCAGCAAGTGCGACGGCAGGGTCCTGGTCGCCACCTACCACCGTACCGGCAACAGCACGGCAGCCGACCTGACAGCGGCCAGCCAGCACCTGTTCGCTGACCGCCCCGCCTTCGTCATCGACAACGGCAACACCGCGGCCCTGAAGGTCGACCTGAAAGTCGCCATCGGTAGCGATGAGCCGCTGCAGCCAGCCGACGACGCGCTGCAGGCGCTCACCAGCCATCTGTACCGTCAGGGTGTCGAGCCCAAGCTGTCGATCAGCCAGGAGACAACTCCGCCCCTTCCTGGCGCGGAAGCGGCGACGGAGCAGCAAGTGGTGTTGCCCTCCTGGAAGAAATTCACCTTCAGCGCCCAGACCAGGCTCCCGGCAGACCTGACCTTCCAGGGGCTGCCCGCCGCCGGGGTCCGCATCACCAACCTCGAAACCACGCTCAAGGACAGCCAGTTGGACTGGACTGTCACAGGAGAAATCTATGCGAACTGAGCCGATCGGCATGGCCGTGGCCGTGCTCTTCCTCCTCGCGTCCGGCCAGGCCTGCGCCGGCACCGTTGGCGAACTGGCGGAGATCCAGGCCCAGGCCATCCTCACCGAGGCCAAGGTGCGTCTGGCCACGGCGCAGCGGCAACTGGAGGGCAAAGGCGAAACCGGCCAGGTCGTCAGCGCCCAGGGGCAGACGTTCGCCATGCCGGTGCCGGCGGCGGCGCCGACGATCACGCAGCCGGTTCCGCCAGTGGTGCGGACCATCTACGGCGCCGGCGGCAAGATGACTGCCACATTCTTGTTCCCGGGCGGGTACGAGGTGGACGCCGCCAGCGGCGCGGAGCTGCCGGGCAACTACCGCGTCGAGTCGATTTCCCTGGACCAGGTCGTACTCACCGACAAGGACGGCAACCGCGTGCCCGTGGGCTTCTCCAGCGTTGCCCCGACCCAAGCCGCCTCCTCGGCCCAAGGCGCCTCCGTTCCGCCGGCGCTGCCCGGGGCGGTACCGCAGCCGTTCATCCAGTAGGTACCGCCATGACGAACCTTCAAATTGCCGCGCTTGTACAGCCCTCCATGGTGACCCAACTGCTCACCGCCGACGGTGGCGAGTGGGAGGTCTCGAAGCACCTGCAAGAGATCATGGCCCTGGCCGCCGACGGCACGCTCTATCTATCGGAGAGCCACCAGAACGACATTCACGTTCTGTCGTTCATCGACCGTCTCGATCGCCGTGGCTTCCGATACCAGCTCAACCTCACCGACCTGCAGACCATTCACCAGCTCTACCGCGCCGTCGCCATGGACGGCCTGGTCGATAGCGATGGCCAGCGCGCCACCCAGATGCAGGAGCGCGTGGTCAAGATCATTCGTAAGGCCACAGAGCTGCGCGCCAGTGACGTGCATTTCGTCGTGAGTCCCGCCGGCACCGGCAGCAAGATCCGTTTCCGCGTCGACGGCCTGCTGAAGACCGTCGAGCAGTACCGCAGCCAGGAACTGCACGAACTTTGCGCAACCATCTACCAGTCCATGTGCGACGTGGCCGAGCCGCTTTTCAAGCCGCAATTGGACCAGGACGCGCGGATGAGCCAGGCCTTCGTCGAGAAGCTGAACCTGTTCGGCGCCCGGATCGCGACCCGCCCGCGCGCCGGTGGGTTCCTGATGATCCTGCGGCTGCTCTACGACGATACCGGCCTCGACAGCCTGGAGCAGCTCGGCTACCTGCCCGAGCAGAACGCGCTGTTCGATCGCATGATGCGCATGCCTTACGGCATCAACATCCTGTCCGGCCCCACCGGGTCAGGGAAGTCGATGACCTTGAAGGTCACCATGGAAGGACTCGATAAGCTGCATGGCGGATCCAAGCATATCCTGACCATCGAGGATCCACCGGAATACCGCATTCGCGGCGAAGGCATCAACCAGACCCCACTGGTCTATGACGCCACTGACCCAGACGCAGAACGCCAGGCCTGGGCCGCAGGCATCGCCAACGGCATGCGCCTGGATCCGGACTACATGATGATCGGCGAAGTGCGCGACCTCTTCGCCGCTGTCGCCGCCTTCCGTGGCGCGATGACCGGGCACGGCCTGTGGTCGACCCTGCACACCAATAGCGCGATCGGCATTGTCCAGCGCCTCAAGGACCTGGGTGTCGACCCCGGCTTGCTGTTCGATCCGGCCCTGCTGACCGGTCTGATCAACCAGAGCCTGCTGCCCAAGCTCTGCCCCCACTGCAAAGTGCGCTTCCAAGACCACCAAGACCAGCTCGCGCCCGATCTGGTCGAACGGGTCCAGCGCTTGACCGATGTTTCCCAGGTGTACGTCAAGGGGCCTGGCTGCCAGGCCTGCCGTGGCTCCGGAGTCAACGGCCGCTCGATCGTCGCCGAGGTGGTGCTGCCCACCCTGGCCTTCATGCGTGTGTTCGCCAAAGGCGGCCCAGCCGAGGCACGCAACTACTGGGTCAAGACCATGCAGGGCATCACCAAGCACGCCCACGCCATCCGCCGCATCAACGAGGGCATGTTCGACCCGCAGATAGTCGAGGATTTCATTGGGCCACTCGACTTCGATGAGCATCTGCTCGACGACAGCTTCTACTCGCAGGAGGCGTGCTGATGGGGGGCTTCTGGGAGCAGTTGCAGTTCGCCTTCTACAGCAAGCAGTTCGGCCGCAAGGAACGCCTGCAGTTCTACGAAAGCATGTCCACCCTGCTCGAAAACGGGGTCCCGTTGAAGGACGCTGTGGCAGAGGTGCACAAGATCTTCGCTCATGAGGGACAGCATCCGTTTCATCCGGTGGCCATCGCCAGTCGCGAAGCGCTGATGGGGCTGTCCAACGGCAAGCGTCTGGCCACCGCCATGGCGCTCTATCTGCCCGCCCAGGAGCGAGCGCTGATCGAGGCCGGCGAGATGAGCGGCAACCTGGTTCAGGCCATGGGCGATGCCGTCTCCCTGGTCGAGGCCCAGGCCAGGATCCGCGCCACCATCTGGCAGGCGCTGCTCTATCCCTCGGCGCTGTCCGCCATGATGGTGTTCCTGCTGTGCATCGTGGCCTATCGCATGGTCCCCAGCCTGGCCAGGCTCTCCGATCCAGTCACGTGGACCGGCCCGCTCGCCACGCTCAACGCCATTGCCAGCTTCGTCACAGGACCTGGTATCTACGTTCTGGTCGCCGTCATCACCCTCACGGTGGTGGTCATCGTCACGTTACCGACCTACCGCTGGAAAGGCCGGGTCTGGCTGGACCGGATGCTGCCGCCCTGGTCCATCTACCGCATGCTCCAGGGCACCACCTTCCTGCTGAACATGGCCGTCATGCTCAACGCCGGCATACGCCCCTACGACAGCCTGGCCAGCATGATCAAGATCTCCCCGCCCTGGCTGAAGCAGCGCTTGGAAGCTGCCCGCTACGGCGTGGGCCTGGGCCAGAACCTGGGAGTCGCCCTTCGCAGCGCCGGTCACGATTTCCCCGACCGACAGGCCATCCAGTACCTGTGCATCCTCGCCAACCGGGGAGGCTTCTCCGAAGCTCTGGTCAAGTTCAGCCGCCGCTGGCAGGAGACCAGCCTCAAGCAGATCGAGCTGGCCGCCGGGCTGGTGAAGAACTTCGCCCTGATCTTCATCGGCGCGCTGATGATCCTGGTCCTGCTCGGCGCCTACCAGGCACAGCAGCTCATCCAATCCATGAACCACTGAAACCTCACCAAGGAGCGCTCCATGAGCACTACGCAACGCACCTCCCGTCCGACGCAGGGCGGTTTCGTTTCCATCGAGATGATCATCGTGCTGATCATCATCGCCATCGGGGTCGGCCTGGGCCTGGCCGCAGCGGCTGGGATGTTCAGTTCGTCCAACGCCAACGAGGAACAGCGCAACATCAGCGTCATTGCGGCCAACGCACGTGCCCTGAAGACCTCTTCGGGCTACGGCTCCAGCGGTACCAACCTGATCCCGAGCCTGATCGCAATCAACGGCGTGCCGAAGAACATGAGTGTCTCCTCCGGCGTCGTCTACAACGTCTACGGCGGATCGGTCACTGTCTCGTCCACCGGCATGGGCTTCTCGATCACCACCAGCAAGCTGCCCAAGGATGCCTGTATCACCCTGGGCACCAAAATCGCGAAGAACACCTTCGAGCAGACCAAGATCAACAGCGGCACCGCTATCACTGGTGAGGTCACCACTGCGGCTGCGACCCAGGCCTGCAGCAGCGATAGCAACAGCATTACCTGGACCTACAGTTCGTGAGTGTGAACCCGATCATTCAGGCTCAGTTCGTCGACCTTTACCTCGGTGAAGGCTTCGCCGACGTGAAGGGCCTGGCCGGCGTCGGCGCGCGCCGAGTCGAGGTGCCTCGCGAGTGGGAGTCGCACGCCCAGGAACTGCTCCAGCTCTGCAGGCAAACGCTGGAGGAGCTGCAGGATCCCGAGTTCGCCATCGTCGTCGACGGTGTGCTGCTGCGCGTCACCCAACTGGAAGATGCTTTCAACGGCGGGAGTGTCTTCGTGCTGCGCCGGTCGACAGCCCAAGTTCGAAGCTTCGAGGATATCGGCTATCCGAGCGAGGTGGTCGCTACGCTCCTGAACCCGCAACTGCAGGGCTTGATCCTGTTCTGTGGCGATATGGCGACCGGCAAGACCAGCTCCGCCGCCTCGCTGATTCTCGCCCGACTGCAGACCCTGGGCGGGGTTGGCTTCACAGTCGAGGATCCACAAGAAACCAATCTCAGCGGCCAACATGGACTCGGCCGCTGTATCCAAGTCAGAACCTCACGACGCTCGGGAGGCTACAGCGAAGCCCTGTTGCGCACCCTGCGTACCGGAGCCGACCTGATATTGATCGGCGAGATCCGCGACGAAGACACCGCCTATCAGGCTTGCAAAGCTTCGCTGAACGGCAACCTGGTCATATCGACCATCCACGCCAAGAACTGCCCGCAAGCCATCGAACGGCTGATCACCCTGGCCAAACCCCTCGCGTCCAATGCCTACGACGTCGTGGCTGAAGGCATTCAGGCCGTGATCTGCCAGGAGTTGGTAAGTGATGGCGGCGCTCGAAGACTGCACGCAGAACCGTTGCTTTTCACCGGAGTGGACTCCGTCGCCATGCGCGATAAGATCCGCCGGCAGCAGATTCATCTACTTGAGGACGATGTGAATCGCCAGGCTCGCAAAAGCCTGTGGGAGCCTATCTATGAATAACCTCAAGCTCAGCCGCGGCTTTATCTCAATTGAATTAATGATCGCCTTGATCGTTATCGCCATCGCGACTACCGGCGGGATTTCAGTCTTGATGAGCTATCTAGACGGCCTGAATGAACAGCACGCGGCCCAGCAGCAACAGCAGGTGGCCAAGGCAGCGGAGAAGTACCTGAAGGACAACTTCAGCACGGTTCTGGCCAGCGCCGGCGCCACGGCCCCGGCGGTGATCACCGTCCCGATGTTGCGCAACACCCGTTACCTGCCCGCAGGCTTCCGCGACACCAACATCTACGGCCAGCAATACCAGGTACTGGCCCGCAAGCCGGCGGCCAACCAGCTCGAAACGCTGATCGTGACCACGGGTGGACAGGTAGCTTCCGAACTCTCGATCCGCCGGATCGCGCAGCTCATGGGAGCCACCGGGGGCTACATCTCGAAAACCAACACCAGTGTCGCCCAGGGCGCCGCCTGGCAGGTGGCCTTGAGCAATTTCGGTAGCGCTCCCGGCGCTGGACACCTGGCGACGGCGCTGTTCTTCCAGGACGGCGCCATTGCCAACGAGTACCTCTACCGCAATGCCGTCCCGGGTCATCCCGAGCTCAACCGGATGAACACGGCATTGAATATGGGCGGCAACAATATCGCCGCAGCCGGAGCGGTCACCGCCAGCGGAAACATCACGACCAGCGCGGACATCAGCGCGCGCAACGTGACAGCCACTGGCACGGTGAAAGCCGGCACTGCTGACGTCGCCGGCGAGACGTACACCGGAGGCTGGTTCAGGACCCGCGGTAACTCAGGTTGGTACAACGAACGGTGGGACGGTGGCTGGTATATGAGTGACAGCACATGGGTCAGGTCGTGGATGAACAAGAACGTTTATACCGGCGGAGAATTGAGAGGGGGAAAGCTCAGCTCCGAAGGTAGAACGACCGTCGGCGAGTACCTTCAGATCAATGGTTTGGCGGCAGAAAATGCAGGATGCGCCCCCAATGGCCTGGTAGGCAGAGACAACAGCGGCCCCCTATTCTGCACCGATGGGCTGTGGAAACGGCCCAGTGGCGTGAATATCGCCACCCCTGTGGTGCTGGCACAGTATCCCGCCGATAACCGACCCCGCACCCACTGCCAAGCGGTATCCAGGGACGCGCTGATCAATGGCTCCGGCCCCGGCGTTCTGCGCCTGGAAGTCGATGGCGTGATCGTTGGTCAAGCGCGCTCCACCGCTGGGCGAAACGCTGACGTAGTTGAAGACGCCTCGATCTCCGCCATGGTGAAAGCCGGACACCGGTTCTGCCTTTACAGCACCGTTGTGCTCGCAGGATTCGGCAACTCCGCCGGCATGCGTGTGACGGCCACCTACCTCAACTAGGGAGTCCTCCAGATATCATGCCGCTGCTCTGGATTGCCCTATTGCTCACCCTGCTCACCGGAACCTGGCTGAGTGTACAAAGCGACCACGCGACCTCGAGCGCCGAACTGGCCGAGGTCGATACCCTGGCCAGGAGCTTGCTGCTCTACCGCTCCAGGCTGGCGGAGTACGCACACGCCAACCCCGGTTTCAGCGGTTCGCCGGCGGACTCCGCTCTTGGTTTACCGGCCTGGTTCCGCAAGCCAGCGCGGCTTCAGGGCTACATCGCCGCCGACACCAGCTACGCCTTCATCGCCTCGCCGCCGGCAGGGCTGGCGGCAGCCGTGGATGCCGGTACGGAATCCGACCTAGTTGGTGTCAGGCGCAACGGCCAGTTAGTCACGCGCCGCCTCGGAGCCACTGCCATTGCGCTCCCTGCGCCCATCCCCGAGGGCGCGGTGGTCGCGGTCAAATAACCTCCAGAGGCCAGTAAACCCCGGCGCTGCTTGATAAACCAGCCTTCTGAACACATAATGCCATCAACTTTGATTTCACCCCGCTGGCTACTGACGGTCATCAGTAGCGCCCTGGTGATGCAGGTTCGCCTCATTACCAAACCGTAAGCACGCTACAACACCGGGTGGGGCGTGCGGATCTGGTTGAGAATTCTCCCTGTGTCTCCCTGTTCTTTTGCTTGTCATGCAGCCGTCAACTCGTGTCGAGCGAGTTTAAAGGCACATAGGGTTCTCAAGAGGTTCGGTGTACCCTCGATTTAAGGGTCGTACTGGTGTTACGGCCCCTCCTTTTCCCCTCTCCATGGGTAGCCTGATGCTCCTGCTCCAGGACTATCAGGCTACCCATCGGGATCCTTCTCCCTGCCGGTGGCCCGCCGGTGATACGCAGGGCTCCCTTTGTACGCGGATGCGTGCCTACTGTTTGCTGGCCAAGCCACGATAATGGCCGGGTGATGGGATCGAGACGATCAATGCCCAGGGATCGACGATTCAACCACAGGTGGCTCACTTGACTCCCCTTCCAGACACGGCTGGGGAAACCTTTGACAGGGTTTCTACCAGCCGCGCTCTTCCGCCCTCGCTCTCCGCCCGCTGCATCCGCTCCCCCTCCTGCTTGACCTTGACACTTTCGCCCCCCGCTTCGATGATGAACGCGTGATCTGCTGACGTTGTCAGCGACATGCCCCCATGCAGCTTGGATCCGAAAGGCTGCAGCACCGTCCAGCGTGTCGATCCTCCCCCAAGTCCGCACAGCGCTCGGCAGCGCGGAAACAGCAGCTTCTGCTGGAGCGCCTCCTCCCCCTCTTGATGGGAACACCCTCCCATCAAGGAATCGGTGTTCTCCATCGTGCCCGCAACACAGGAGATCCACCATGCTCGACCCTTTCTGACGCCGCTCGCCACAATCTCACTACGCTCGCCCCATTGGGATGCCCTCATCATCCACCAAGAGAAATTCAATGGCCCAATATGACAGCGCCTACAAACTCCTATTCTCCCACCCCGACCTGGTCCGCGACCTGCTCCGCGGCTTTGTCCCCGAACAGTGGGTCCAGCACCTGGACTTCAGTACCCTGGAAAAAGTCAGCGGCCAATTCGTCTCCGACGACCTGCGCGACCGACACAACGACCTGCTATGGCGCGTTCGCCTCGACAATGACCACTGGATCTACCTCTACCTGTTGCTCGAGTTCCAGAGCACCGACGACTACTGGATGGCCATTCGCCTGATGACCTACATAGGTCTGCTTTACCAGGACCTCGCCCGACAGAGGGTCGTCTTGCCTGGACAGCCTCTACCACCGGTCTTCCCTATCGTCCTCTACAACGGTAGCCCCCGATGGAGCGGCCCGCTCGACACCGCCGACCTGTTCGAGATCCCTGCGGACTCGCCCCTGGCCGCCTATAAACCCAAACTGCGCTATTTCCTGCTCGACGAACGACACCTGGATGTCACAACCTTGCCCAAGGACGACAACCTGGTAGCCCAAGTCCTGCACCTGGAAAACAGCGCTCACCCACAACAAGCGATCCGCGCCGTCGAAACGTTGCAAAAGCTGTTGCACGCCCCCGAATGTGATAGTGTAAGGCGTGCCTTCAACGTCTGGATCCGGCATACCGTCGCCGAAAAACTCAACCGGCAAGCCAACCAGCTACCGTCGACCGAAACCTTGGAGGACATCTACATCATGCTCACCGAACACACCGGACAATGGTCCGAAACCTGGAAGCGCGAAGGTCTTCAGCAAGGTCTTCAGCAAGGTCTTCAGCAAGGACGCCAGGAAGGTCAGGCGGCACTATTGACCCGATTGGCGGAGCGCCGCTTTGGCCCGCTGTCGGCTGCCGATCGCGCCCGGCTGGAAGCCGCCACCCAGGCCCAGCTCGAAGCCTGGGCCGACGCCATCCTCACCGCCCAGAGCCTGGCTGAGCTGTTCACCGCTCACTGATTTCGCCTGGCTCCCGCCCGACAGCCCCTTCACAGGGGCTGTCGTTTATCCGCCCCTTGACGCCCACGCTCAACGCGTACAACCTCCTCCCATGTCCTGCTGACGTTGTCAGCGACATGCCCCCATGCAGCTCGGATCCGAAATGCTGCAGCACAGCCCACCGTGTTGATCCAACCCAAGACCGCATAGCTTCTGGTAGCGCGGTCGGTCGGCCTCGGTCGATAGAAGCTCCCTTCCGCAACCCAGCGGGGAATCCACTTCCCCGCCAGGGCCAGTGTTTTCTCCGCACCCTCAACCTGCAGGAGAAACACCATGTCCAAGCAATCCACCAGCTTCGAAATCGGCTTTGCCCTCGGCAGTGTTGTGCGTGAGTTCCGCAGAGCGCTCAGGCGCCCTCCGGTCGTAGTGCAAGCACAAGCGCCGGTTGCGTTGAGCGTCCAGCGCATCGATCCTGCCTTCCTGGCCGGCCCGACCGCTGGCGAGCTAGAACACATCAGCGACATCCCAGCCATCGTCCGGCTGAAGAATGTCAACCTGAATGACTGGTATCTAGCCAATACGCGCGAGGTGCAAAAGCCCAAGCGCGCACGCAAACCCAAGCCGGCCAAGGCGACCGCCAAAGCTGAAACGCCAGTCAGGAAGGAGCTCAAGATGGGTTCCCTCGACCATTTGATTGCACCCAACTCCGAAAGCGAAATGGGGAGGCCCCCTCTCCAGTTAGAGTCCCTGAACGATCATGAGATTGCTCTTTTGCCAGCACCTCCTGGTAGCGCAGTCTCTTGGGAACTCCATCGGCGTACTCAGGAGCAATACCACCAACGCTGGCAGGACTACTTGTCCACCATGACGGATGAACAAGTAGCTGCTCTCGGCCGCTAATAGCCACTGCTACCACCCCCAACCCTGCCGGGAACCATCCCGCAGGGTGGTTTTCCGGCATTTTTCGAGGAAAACCATGGGTTCCGCAAAACTTTCCGCAATCGCAGAAGATCTACGCAAGATTGGAACCACGGCGGTAGCCGCTGGTTTGATCGGTATTTTTCTCGGCGAGCATCGCATCCTGACTGCCCTTGCGCTGTCGGTAGGTGTGGTAATCTGGTCTACAGGTATCTACCTGACTCAGGAGGAATCTTGAGATGAGCCAAACGACTTTCGGCGTGATCATGCTGACCGCCTTGCTTGTAGTGTGCTTGTCGATGGCGGCCTGGGCCGATTGGCCCAACCTCAAGCGCAAGCTTACGAAGTTTAACCATCGGCACCGCCCGCACTGACCTCAAGCCCCTCCGTGTGAGGGGCTTTTTCATTCGCGGGGGCTTGACAACTGCAACAGGCCTTTTCATTCTTTGCACCGTGAGCTGCTGACGTTGTCGGCAATCCTCCCCCAGTAGTCATGATCTGAAAGACTACGACACGGATTTCCGTGTAGATCGAACCCAAGATCGCACCAGCTTCCGGTAGCGCGATCAATCAACCACAGGTTGATGGAAGCCCTCTCCCTCAGATTTACCTCCCAATACCGACCCATGCGGGGAATACTTTTCCCTGACGGGCAAGGTGTTTCTCCGCTTTCGCTTACGAAACTGGAGAACCATCATGAGCAACAACACCCAAGCCCAAGAAGCCAAATATTTCGACCTGCACACCACCGGTATCGGCTACCTCAATCGCATCCGCGAAGTACCGATCCGCCGAGGTGAACCGTTCCTCGCCGCTACTGTTGCTGCCCTCCATGGCGCGGCAGACAGCGTGGAATACTCCTACATCGATTGCAAAGTGGTCGGCGCCCAAGCTGAAAAGCTTGTCCGCCGTTGCAAGGAAGCAGTCGAGGCCGAGAAGAAGGTGCTGATTTCTTTCCGTATCGGCGACATCTGGGCGGATCCCTTCACCTACGAGAAAGGCGAGAAAAAAGGCCAGTCCGGCGCAAGCCTCAAAGGCCGGCTGCTCTTCATCTCCTGGATCAAAGTGGATGGCACCACCGTCTACGATGCGAAGGAAGAAGCTGAGAAAGCCCAGCAAGGCCAAGGCGAACCGCAAGGTGAACCCGCAGCCCCCGCTGAGCACGCTGAACAAGCCGCTGCTTGAGCACGGCTTGATCGAATACCGGCCCTCATCCCGAGGGCCTTTCACTACCTACGCTATGCGCCACTCTTCATCGCATACCCACCCGGGGGGCACCATCTCCCCCAGGGCGTGGTGTTCTCCATTATCTGGAGATCATCATGAGCAATATCCAAATCGTAGATCTGCCCGCCCTGCCGGAAGTAGAGGAGGTTAGCCTCAGCGACGTCGAGGACGAGCTGCTGCTCAGCAGTCAGTTCTGCAACTTCGCCTGGCTGTTCCTAGCCAGCAACAATGCCCAGGTATCTGCCTTGGCCTAACCGCCAGACATTTCCCATTTAGGGGACCTCAGTCCCCTTGGGACTGGTGTTTCCTACCGAAAGGAGAATCACCATGCAATACGGAAAGCGGGCACTCGCCCATCTTCGTCTCGAACTGCCGCTGCAGGTTCTTATGTCCAACGCCGGCTTTTATATCGGCACCCTTGATGAAGAAGGACCAGCTTCGCGCGAGTCGGTTGAATACTACCCCTCCCGCGAACTTGCCCAACAGGCATTAGACAACGGCACGTGGTCGCAACGGGAATATTAAGTTTTACCCTTTTGCCTATGTGCCTCTGCTAATTCAACCCAGACGGGGTCATCCCCCTGTCGGGTGGTGACTTCTCCGAATTGCGTTAACCGCAACGACTCTACATCACCAGGGCGCTTCGGCGCCCCTTACTTCCCCTGGAGGTCCATAGTCTCTAAGGGCATGGGCTTCCCGGCTACTGGAGATACCCCATGACTCAATATAATCCGTTTATCCACGGCTATACTGACTTCAGAATCGAGCGAACGCTACAGATAACATACGAAGATGATTGCCCCCCCTGCTATCGCGCGTTGCATCCATCGCAGCAAATCCTCTCCGATACTCAACTACAGTGCTTTCCATGCATCTTCAATGACGACTTCGCCCTAGTTACTGAAGGTCGAGAGATCGATACTGCACTTTCTGACCGCTGTCCTTACAACGGTCTGGTGCGCAATGTGCTCTACGGCATCCTTGCCGAGCAGGACGGTCAGCAAAAGCACATAGGCGATCTGTATTCCTTGGCCGAAGCCCAGAGTGTCGTTCGTCACCTTTCGTTCGGTGGCGGTTACAACCGCTGCTGGGAGATCAGAAAAACACATCTACCCATCAGCGCGTGGAATAGCCTCTACGAAAGGTTCTCGACCAAGATGCCAATCCGCTTGCCCTCGGTGTTGGTATCGCTCTTCTGGTGTAACGAGCACGGTGCGGTGGGCTTTCGCTTGCACAACACCCCTTGGACGGATGAGTGTCTGGAGATCCTGGAGATGACCGCAGCCGCTCTTCGACAAGAACAGCTTGCCTTCGGCCTCGACGAACACCTGGTCGATCTACTTCACCTCGCGGGACAAGCAGACATTCGGTTCCTGGTACTCGATCCATTCGCGCCCACGCTTAAGGGCCTGCCACTTTATGACGATTGAGCAATCCGGCCGGCGGGACATCCCGCCAGCCCTCGAATTCGAATTGGCTCGCTGTCGTTGACAGCGCCTCCCAAGGAGCCAGGGTTTAAGGCTCCGGCGCGCAAGCGCTAACCCACCCAAGACCGCCACAGCACTCGGCAGCGCGGTCGCATCACGCAAGTGATGGAGTGCATCCTACCCACCCACGCGGGGACCTCATCCCCGCGGGAGAGGCCTGCGTATTCGGAGACCTCTCATGACCTCTCTCAACAACCACTCCAGCGCAGGCCACACTGCTGCGTACCTCAAACTCCCGATCGTTCTCACCAACGCGGCCTGGCTGCGCCTGGTCTATCTCGCCAACCCTGCCAGGGTCGACGAGATGGGCACCCGGCTGGCCAGTGTCGTTCAAACCGCCTGGCAGGAGCTTTCGCTCCAGCCGACCGCGAAGCACATCCAATTCCACCTGTACCACAAGGAGGAAGAGGGGCAGGACCGCGCGCTCGCGCTGCTGGTCCTCTCGATAGTCGAGCCGTCCGATGAGCCTTCCTACCTGCGCATCGAGCTGCAGGAAGAAAGCCTCCCGGGCAACCCGGATACCGAGTAGTTCTCCCCTCACCACGATCCCGCTTCGGCGGGATCATCCTTTTCGCAGGTCACGCCATGATCAACATACCCGGCCAGTTGGCCATTCGAACCATCAACGGTCGCAATGGCGAGTTCAACGTGGGAAAGCTCTCGACCTCGATCGGGGAGTTCGTCATCAAGGACGCTCTCCTGGACCAGCACATCGAAGGCAAGTACCGCGGTGATTTCGCCATCACCGAGATCCGTCCCTCCTACTACACCACCGGCGGCCGGCTGGTCGTCGAGATCCGCGCAAAGCTGGACAGCATGACGCTGGACGACGTGGACAACCTCAGCGACGAGGAGGCAGAGCGTCTCTCTGGCAATGAGGTGGATCCGCTCGACGAAGTGCCCGCGATCCAGCAGCCCACAGTAGCCCCGGCGGTACCGCCGAAGTCGCCCCAGAAACCGAAGCCTCTGCGCCCCGCTGCAACAGGGGAGGACGCGCCTTTCGGTATGTCCCCTCCGGCTCCTGCAGAGCAGGCCGCCACTCCGGACACAGACGCAGATGCAGAGCTGTTCGGGACGGTCTGGCCGCTAGGCGAAATCGTCAAGCTGGACACCACGGTCGACCGCAAGCGGCTACGTCAACAGTGCGTGCGGCTCGGCGCGCTGGGCTATGAGCTCGACTTCAAACAACAAGTGTGGACCCGCAAGGAGGCCGCATGAAATCGATCTACAACACCCCAGGCTTCAGCGAGGAGTTGTTGCTGGTTTGCGCCTCGCTGCGCGAGGTCGGACTGGACAATCTGGCTGACCAGTTCCGCGATGCAGTGTTCGACCGATCCGTCGTCGACCAGGCCATCATCGCACTGCGTGAGCGGGTGAAGACCCCTTCGCCGGAGCATGCGGCCGACAACGAGCCATGGCTGTACTGCGACTGGCAGGCCAGGCAAACAGCTTACCGGCTCCTCCAGCGCCTTGAGCGCGCAACACGCTGAAGCATCACCCTACCCACCCCTGCCGGGTTCTCCCGTCAGGGAGACCTGGCCAACCACAGGAGCACACCTATGGGATGGCTTTTCTCACATCAGACGAAGGAAGACCTGCTGCGTGAGCTGCTGGCCCCAACCAGTACTTTCGCAGGCAGCACCAAGGTGCTGGCACACGCAGTCTCCGGCAATGAACTTTGGACTGTCGTAAAACGAACCTTCCACCTTGCCGGATTCTATTTCGGCAAGCCGGCCGGTCACTCGATCACCATGATCGAGCTGCACTTGCTGGACTGCTCGGCCGGGCAATGGGGCTACAAGACCATTCCAGAAAGTGCCGGCCCGTTCTACTACGGCTGTCCGCTGGAGTTCCTGGACCTGGCTCACGATGAGGTCAACCAGGAGTGGCGTGAACGTCTGACGCACGAACACCAAGCCTGACCGCACCAACCACTTCCCTTGAGGGGCGCCCTCGAGGGCGCTCCTCGTCTACCACCAGGAGCGCACCATGAACCCGCTGTTCACCAACCTCACCCAGGAAACCCTCGCTTACCTCGAGGACCAACTGTCCAACAACGACGTCGCCGGCGACGACGAGCTCATCGACCTGTTCATCGAGGAGCTGTCGCTGACCTTGGAGCAGGCGGAAGCGGCTGTCGCGCTACGCGATCAGTACCTCTGCCAGGTCTTCCTGGTCGGCCAAGGGCCGCTGCACCGTCCTGAAGCCGATGGGCTCAGCTTCGACCCTCACACCAAGAGCGTTCGGTGACCACCACGCTCCCCTGCACCAGTTGGACTACACCCCCGAGGGGCTTCACCGCCCCTCGAGGGCGGCGTGGCTCCTCCTTCAAGGAGGTTCCTATGCCCAGTCCCACCCCGCTCTACCAGATCGAAGAATGCCCAGACCTGTACGTTGACGCCTGCGTGTGCGACGAGCAGCGCAACCTGGTCTTTCTTTCGGCCTGGGGCCGCGACACCGTGACACAAGAGTTCCTGGCCAGGCTGACGCTGGACCGGGAAGAAAATGGCATCGACCATTTCCACATTATCGTGGACGGCCGGCGCTTACCTGTCTTCCCAAACCAGGATCTCCTGGAGAAACGCACCACCCGCCAGTTCCGCGGCACGTTGTTCGGCAGCCTGCTCAACCTCTGGCTGTTCGATCGGCGCGCCTCGGCGCCCGACCGAGGCAATCACCTCGCCTTCGCACTCCTGCAGCGCGATGAGGATCCACACCAAAGGCTCTGGCCGCTGGTGATGGAGACCTGTCCGCTCCCCCTCCTGCAGCACTGGCGCGAGCCAGTGATGGAGGTCCTCACCCAGCACCAGATGTTGACCGCCCTGCCAGGGACGATCGGCAACGTCTGCGCCTGGCGACTCGCCCTGCGGGTCGACGTGCTCGAGCCCACCCTCGGTGAGCTGATCCGCGAAAGCATTCTTACCACCGATGCTCAGGCACAAGCCTGAGCCATCCCTCTCAGACTCAAGGAGGCCCCATGGCCCTCATGTTCCCGCGCTTGGCGCGCAACTTTGCACGCAACGGCTACTTCCCTACCGATGAGGTCACCCTCGAACGCGCTCTGCAAGCCCTCGCTCCCGCCCCGTCGGGCAGGATGAGGATCTGTGATCCCTGCGCCGGTGAGGGGGTTGCCCTGGCTGAGGCAGCACACATCCTCGGCCGCGACAAGGTCCAAGCCCTCGCTGTCGAGTACGACCGCGAGCGCGCCGACCATGCTCGAGGCTTGCTTGAGCGAGTGCTGCACAGTGACCTTTTCGACACCATGATCAGCAGGCAGTCGTTCGGACTGCTCTGGCTCAACCCGCCTTATGGCGACCTGGTGGCGGACCACTCCGGTGCGTCGCAGTACCAGGGCAGCGGCCGCAGGCGTCTGGAGAAAGCGTTCTACCAGCGCTGCCTGCCGTTGCTGCAGTACGGCGGCGTCATGGTCCTGATTGTTCCTCACTACGTCTTGGACGATGAGCTGACCGGTTGGTTGAGCAACCACTTCACCGGCCTGCGCATCTACGCAGCCGCGGATCCTACCTTCAAACAGGTGGTGATCTTCGGCATCCGGGTCCGTCGACAGGACCTGGCCCGGGCGGACGCCAATCAGGTGAGGTCTCGCCTGCAGGCGATCGGCGCGGGCCAGGAAAAGGCCGAGGAAATTCCAGCGGCTTGGCCGTGGGAACCCTATGTGGTTCTGCCGGCCACCAGCGAGCTGGAGCACTTCTATCGAGTAACCCTGGAGCCGGAGCAGTTCGCCGGCGAGATCCAGCGGCTGCGAGGTCTCTGGCCTGACTTCAACCTGCACTTCGCGCAAGCGGGGCTGCAGCCCCGCCCACCAGTCCGCGAGCTGTCTCGCTGGCACCTGGCCCTGGCCTTGGCCGCCGGCGCGATTTCCGGCGTCGTGCGCTCGAAGTCGGGCCGGATCCTGGTCGTGAAGGGTGACACCTACAAGGACAAGGCCCGCAAGACCGAATTCACCGAAGACGAAGACGGCAACATCACCGAGGTGAGGATCCTCACAGACCGTTTCATCCCGATCATCCGGGCATGGGAAATGACACCCTCCTCGGTCAATCAGGGCCGCGTGCTGACCATCAGCTCGTCGGCTGCGACCACGGAAGAGGCTGAAGAGCCCCAACCTGAGCCGGCCCCCGAACCGCTGCTGTTCAGCCCTGGCCAAGTCGTAATGACCGCTGCCGTGAGCCACCTGGTGGAAACCGGTCAACTCAACCCAGCGCCTTTGCTGAACCGCCATCTGGCGGGAGATTGGGGGACGCTGGACCAGGAAGACTGGAACACCAACCAGAGAGCCCTGAAGTTCGGCGATAGGCTGCTGTCGTCCTACGACATCGATGCCGGCGGCGAATCCAGGCTCTGGATCATCACCGAGGCAGACCGCAGCTCAACCACGCTTTTGCTCCCTAGCGACTACTGACCTCGCCCCCACGGCGATTCCTTCCACTCCACCCTGCAGGGTATGGCGATACCCGAAAGGGACGTGCATGCCCTGCTTTCTTCCTTCACCTGCAGGAGATGCACATGAACGCTCAGACCCAACCGGCCGCCCTGGCCGCCTCCTCCCTGAACATCAACCTGACCGACTTCATCGACGAGTTCGGCGACGAGCTCCTGGAGTCGCTCAATCGCTCCAACCCCCCGGTCTATACCGGCTCCGACAACGCTCACCGCCAGTTGGTGATGGACCGACTCAAGCGCAAGCCCTTCGCGGCCCAGGCCGAGGTCGTCCAGGCCATCACCGCCCTGCTGCTGGACCGTAACGAGCAGGCCGGGATCATCAACGCCGAGATGGGCACCGGGAAAACCATGATGGCCATCGCTGTCGCAGCGGTCATGCACGCGGCCGGCTATCGCCGGACCCTGGTTGTCTCTCCGCCGCACCTGGTCTACAAGTGGCGCCGCGAGATTCTGGAGACCATCCCAGCCGCCCGCGTCTGGGTACTCAATGGCCCAGATACTCTGCTCAAGCTGCTCAAGCTACGAGATCAGATGGGCGACGCCTACGACGGACGCCAGGAGTTCTTCATCCTCGGCCGCGTGCGGATGCGGATGGGTTTCCATTGGCGGCTCGCCTGCTGGAAGAAGCGCGCCGCCGGCGGCCAATTGCTCGCTGCGTGCCCGGATTGCGGCCAGGTCCTCGAGGACCTGGAAGGCAACCTGGTCACGGTGGAGGAGTTCGAGCGTGGTGACCGTCGACGTACCTGTTCCTCCTGTCGTGGGGCGCTCTGGACGCTGATCCGGCCAGGCAAGCCTGACGGCGGCAACCGGCGCGCAACGATCCTCAAGTCGATGTGTCGGATTCCAACCATCGGCCCGGTCAGGGCGGAGCGCCTGCTGAACGACTTCGGCGAGGACTTCCTGGCCACGATGTTGGTGGACAACGTCTCGGAGTTCATCAACCTGATGGACGCCAAGGGCGACTTCGTCTTCAGCGATCGGCAGGCCAAACGCATGGAGCGATCGATGGCGAACATCGAGTTCGGCTTCGGCGAAGGCGGCTACCAACCGACCGAGTTCATAAAAAGACAACTTCCCAACGGCTACTTCGATCTGTTGGTGGTGGATGAGGGGCATGAGTACAAGAACAGCGGTTCGGCCCAGGGCCAGGCCATGGGCGTTCTCGCAGCCAAGGCACGGAAAACCGTGCTGCTGACCGGAACGCTCATGGGCGGCTACGCCGACGACCTGTTCTACCTCCTGTTCCGCATCCTCACCCAGCGCATGATCGAGGACGGCTACCGGCCCAACGCGCGTGGCAGCATGGCTCCAGCAGCCATGTCGTTCATGCGCGACCACGGCGTGCTCAAGGACATCTACACCGAACGCGATGGTGACTCGCACAAGACAGCCCGGGGCAAGAAGCTCTCGGTACGCACGGTGAAGGCTCCCGGCTTCGGCCCGAAGGGCATCCACCGCTTCGTATTGCCGTTCACCGTGTTCCTGAAGCTCAAGGATATCGGTGGCAACGTACTGCCCGACTACCAGGAGGAGTTCGTCGACGTGCCGATGGCGCCTGATCAGGCTTCGGCCTATCAGCGCCTGGCGGCCACGCTGACAGCGGAGCTCCGCCAGGCTCTGGCGCGACGAGATACCACGCTCCTGGGCGTGGTCCTCAACGTGCTGCTGGCTTGGCCGGACTGCTGTTTCCGACCGGAGATCGTCAAGCATCCGCGAAGCCGGGACACACTGGCCTTCGTGCCAGCGATCTTCGGCGACGAGCAGTTGATGCCCAAGGAGCAGGCGCTGGTGGACCTCTGCCTCGAGGAGAAAGCGAAGGGCCGCAAGGTTCTGGCATACACCGTCTACAGCGGGACGCGCGACACCACGTCCAGGCTGAAGAAAGTGCTCGAGCAATCCGGGCTGAAGGTGGCAGTGCTACGTGCTTCGGTCGATACCGCTCGACGCGAGGATTGGATCCTCGACCAGGTCGATCGCGGCATCGATGTGCTGATCACCAACCCGGAGCTGGTGAAGACCGGGCTGGACCTGCTGGACTTCCCGACCATCGCGTTCCTGCAGACGGGGTACAACGTGTACACCTTGCAGCAGGCCGCGCGGCGGTCGTGGCGGATCGGGCAGAAGCACCCGGTGCGGGTGGTGTTCTTCGGCTACGCCGGCAGCTCGCAGATCACCTGCTTGCAGTTGATGGCGAAGAAGATCGCTGTGGCTCAGAGCACGTCGGGAGACGTTCCCGAGTCAGGTCTCGATTCGTTGAACCAGGACGGGGACTCGGTGGAGATGGCGTTGGCACGACAACTCATTGCAGCATGAACTCATAGGCCACCTTCGGGTGGCCTTTTTTTATATCAGCTTGGACGTACAGCGCCCTTGAGTAACTGCCAAGACAGTAAGACAGCATCATCCGCCCCAACCTCCTTTGCCGCCCAGCGCTGGACTGCCTCAATGTCAGTGTCGTATTCGATGGGGAATTCAATGTCTATTTGTCTCGTATGCCTGTTGGAAAGCCCCTTCCCCTGGCGCACGGACATGAAATGGACGTGGTATCGCGGCATGGCCCTTTTCTCTCCTACCTAGTGACCGTTTTATATTCAGCGAATAGATCGCCAGCAAACTCACGTCGCTTCCCTCAATCAGTTTGCCGCTGCTGGCGATGGTATGCGCCGGTATTTTTCGGCCTCGTCCAGCTGTTTGGCCAGGAGCATAACATCGGCCTCATACTCTGCGATTACCTTGTCACGCACGGCCACCGGGCCGAACCACAAGATAGCGAACGTGAAAATACAACCCAGGACGAAGGCCGGCATTGCGACCATGAAAACCCAAGCCTGGCGGCTTGGCTCTTGGTTCTTATTTTCCGTGAGCCTGGGGTAGAACTGCTTAGTCATGAGCATTTTCCTCGGTAATCAGACCTTTGCCAACTCGCCCTCCAGAACTCGCAAATGAGTGGGTCGATGAGGCAACCACGCCCGAACGGGCAGAGCAGATGGTACTGCAGGAAAGTGAGGCTCCAGAAGTGTTCACCTGGTATCGCGTCGACCGCGCGGTCGGCAATGTTCGCAATCAAGGGGTACACCTCATAGAGCCTCAGCGGACCGGGTAGGCTTAGTTCAACTATCGGCTGCCAGGAATTGCAGGAGGAAGTATCTGGCGATGAATCGGGGCGTTATCCTTCCCCTGTCGCCAGCGACGAAGGTCCTCGCTCACCCAATCATTCAGTGAGGCCGCGGACAAGGTTCCCCCATTCTTCAGGTAATATGCAACCTCCGCCATAGCTTGGTGATAGCCGCGCCGGTAAGTACCCTCTATTTGTGAATCGGCAGGACCAATATCTGAGCCTGGCCCCAACTTACCATTAACCATCCTCTCGAGAAGACTGTTTTCACCACTCATAATAACCCCCTATGGTTATAAATCAGTTTTACAAGCTTGATACAACCAAGGAACCTTAACCATTTTTCTCAATGTTCTTCAAGTGCATCAAGGGAGCAATTCGTCATAGCTTAATTCCTAGGAATAGCCTTTCAGTCAACCTATAGGCAACTGGCCGAGCACCAAAAGCGTGCTCAGTGCATGGTAGCGAGCCAGGTATTCGCTCCATGCCTCATCGACGTGCGCGCTCTCAATCCCTGCCTCCCTCTTGCGATAAAAAGCAGCCACGGCGGCCAGTTCCTGGCGCGCTATATCGATGATGGTTTGTTCGAGCTGGGGAAGGTCTGTATTCATGGCCTAGGGCTTCCTCGAAGCAGTGTTAACCAGAAATGACGCAGCCTGGATGCGTGTGAAGGGCACCCAGAGTCGACTGATCTTCGCATAGCGAATCAGGCCCGGCGATTCGCCAGAATCCTATCCAAAAAAATCCCACCCCCACTCACCGAGTATTTCCTACTGCCTCAATGGGGGCAGTCTGAGAGGGTGTCTCTGGCTTCGCGCGAGGACACTCATGAAACGCCCATCCCCTGCATCAATGATTCTTGGCCTCTGCTTGACAGCAATGGCCGGCCTGCTGGGCTACCAGCAGTACCAACTCATTCAGCTCCGATCAGGCGTGGACAGTGCCGCGGAAAAGACCTCGCTAGAGGCGATCCTGGCGCGCTTGAATCGAGTCGACGAGCGCCTCGACGCCGTGGATGGACAGCACCTGGTCAGCAACGAGGACTTCCGCTCAGGCCAGCAGGCGCTGTCCAACCGCATTGACGCCGCGCAGGCCTTCGCCAAGCAGGCCTCCGACGCCGTCGAGAACCTGGCTCAAACCACCGCCTCGGCCGGCGATCTCCTGGTGCTCAAGGCAACAGTGGAGACGCTGGACGGTTCTGTCCGCACGCTGCAAGAGAAGCAAGCCAAGGCTCCGCCGCTGATCGTGCCTCCACCGAAGCGCGGTGCCTTCCCTGTCAAGCCCAAGCCGAAACCCAAGCCGATCGAGCCTCCGCCCTTCTCAATCCTCGGCGTGGAGTATCGCGGGGGCGAACGGTTTCTGTCGGTTGCACCTCCGGGATCCACCCAGCTCAGCCAGATCTACCTCATTCGCCAGGGCGATGCCGTCGCCGGCACGACCTGGCGCCTGACCGACCTTGACGATCGTACCGCGCACTTCGACGTCGCCGGCGCCTCGCGCAGCGTCCGCATCCAACCATAGGACCCCGCACATGAACAGAACCGTATCGCTCCTGTCCGGCCTGGTGCTGCTGAGTTATCCCGCAGTCGGTCAGGAGGCTGCGGCAAGCCGAGAGACCAGCAGCCAGCTGTCCGGTAGCCAACTCGGCACGCTGAAACAGCAGACATCTCAGAGCGACCTGGCCCAGGAGTGGGGACTGAACCAACAGGAATGGACCCGCTACCAGACGCTCATGCAAGGCCCCAGGGGCGTGTACTCGCCTGGCATTGACCCGCTGACTGCGCTGGGCATCGAGGCGCGATCGGCAGAGGAACGGCGGCGGTATGCCGATCTACAGGTCCAGGCCGAACGGCGCCGGGTCGAGAAGGAACTCGCCTACCAGCGCGCATACGACGAAGCCTTCGCCCGCGCCTATCCAGGCGAGGGGGTGATCCGCCTCACCGAAAGCAGCACGGCCAACCCGTCGGGCACCCCGAACATGAGCCCAGCGTTGCAGAGCAGCGGGCGCCTGGCCCTGTTCGTCCAGGACAATTGCACCGCCTGCATCCAGCGGGTCCGCGACCTGCAGCAGCAGAACAAGGAGTTCGACCTCTACTTCGTCGGTAGCCAGAACGACGCAGAGCGAGTGCGGCATTGGGCAATCCTCGCCGGCGTCGACCCGAAGAAGGTTCGCAGCAAGCAGATCACGCTCAATCATGACGAGGGCCGCTGGATGGCCCTGGGACTGGGCGGGGCCCTTCCCGCCCTGGTCCAGGAGGTGAACGGCCGATGGCAACGTCTGTAATCCGCGCCCTCCAACTGGCCGCCCTGCTGGTCCTGGCCAACATCGCTCAGGCCGCCGTGGATCCACCGCCGGCGTATAAGCAGATCGCCCTGCCCAAAGGGGTTCCGGCCGAGGTGCTCTACTCGGTCGCGCTGACCGAGAGCAAGGTCCTGCTGCGCGGCGAATACGTTCCCTGGCCTTGGACATTGAACGTCGCCGGGAAATCCTACTACTACGCGACCCGCACCGCCGCCTGCACCGCGCTACTCGCGGCGATCAACCTCTACGGGGCCAAGAGCGTCGATTCCGGCCTCGGCCAGGTCAACATCGGCTGGAACGGACATCGTTTCTCCAGCCCCTGCGAGTCCCTGGATCCGTACAAGAACCTGGACGCCACCTCCGACATCCTGATCGAGCAGCGGGACGCCCTGTATGCATCCGCCCCGGGAAGACCGGTGGACTGGATCCAAGTTGCCGGCCGCTACCACCGCCCCGCCGGCGGCGCGCCTGCCGCCAAATACCGTAGGACGGTATCCCGCCACCTTAGCCAAGTCCTCGGCGTCAACCTACTGGTGACCAATCCATGAAGAAGATCCTTGCCACGCTGGCATTTTGCACGGCGTTCGCGACTCAAGCCTGGGCCGCCGGGCTGATCGTTGTCGAAGACCTGGGCGGCGCCTCGGCGCTCCCCTACTACCAAGGCCTGGATCCGCAGCCATCCGCTGCCGCACCAGGACCTGGCGACCTGGGCGTCCGTGGCTCAGGTGCGTTTCCAGTTCGCTCCGCCCGTCTTTCGCCAGGACAGGTCCAGGGGCGCGCCATCAACGCTCCAGGCCTGCAACCGCTGTTCCTGGTCGGCGACGACACGCTGTCTCAAACCTGGCTGAAAGAGCGAGGCGACGAGCTCCGAGACCTCCAAGCCGTGGGCCTGGCAGTGAACGTGGCCAGCGAAGCGCGCCTGACGGAGATCCGGGCCTGGGGGAAAGGACTTCAGATATTGCCGGCGCCGGCGGACGACCTGGTCGACCGGCTAGGGCTGCAGCATTACCCCGCCCTCATCACATCCACCGCCATCCAGCAGTAGGAGTCCTCATGACTACTCATCTGATCACCCTGGTCATCAAGCAGCCGAGCGACGCTCAGGCACGCCAACTCATGTACCAGGAGTTGCTCGGCCTGATCTCACGCTACGGCGGTGAGGTGACGTCCAAGGCCTTGGAGGACGAGTCGACCCTCTGCGAGCTGCTGGAACAGATGCTGCCTGATGATGAGGTAGAGCAAGCCAGGAAACAGGTGCTGGAACTTCATGCCAAGCGCCGCCAACCGGGCCGCCTGGACTCGCCGGCGAGCCTGAAGGTGTAACCCATGGCTGGCCAGTACCCGCTGGAAGCGCTCTTGCGGCCGGCCGTGGAGCTCTACACCACCACCGTGTGCTTCACCGCGGCCGCGCTCTGTATCGTCGCGCCGTGGACGTTCGCCCTCACTCCGCTGTTCGGCATCGTGGCCGCACTGGGCTTCGCCTGGCTGGGTATCGTGCGGCTGAAGCAGGCCGGCGTGGTGCTCCGCTACCGGCGGAACATCCGCCGACTGCCGAAGTACACGATGACCAGTGCCGAAATGCCGGTCAGCAACGAACACTTGTTCATCGGCAAGGGCTTTCGCTGGACGCAGAAGCATACGCAGCGCCTGGTAGATACCTACCTGCCCCAGTTCGCCTCCTACGTCGAGCCCTCGCCGCTCTACGAGCGCGCGCGCCGGCTGGAGAAGCAGCTTGAGTTCGCCCCCTTCCCTCTGAAGCTGGTCGCCAAAGCCACTGCCTGGGACGTGGCCTGGAACCCCGCACGGCCGCTGCCGCCCGTGGGCGGTTTGCCTCGGCTCCATGGCATCGAGCCGCGCGAACAGGACGTAGGCCTGCAACTGGGCGAGCGCGTCGGCCACACACTGGTACTCGGCACTACGAGGGTGGGTAAGACGCGACTCGCGGAGCTGTTCATCACCCAGGATATTCGCCGTACCCACTGCCGGGGCCGACGCCGGCGGGCGAAGATGGGCCGGCGGACCCAGACGGTTCACCACGGCCACCGGCGCCGGCGCGCAGAGGAGCAGCCGGACTACGAGGTGGTGATCGTCTTCGACCCGAAAGGCGACGCTGACTTGCTGAAGCGTATGTACGTGGAATGCGAACGTGCCGGCCGCCTCGATGAGTTCTACGTGTTCCACCTCGGCCACCCTGACCTGTCGGCACGCTACAACGCCGTCGGCCGGTTCGGCCGGATCTCCGAGGTCGCCACCCGCGTCGCCGGCCAGCTCTCCGGCGAAGGCAACAGCGCGGCGTTCCGCGAGTTCGCCTGGCGGTTCGTCAACATCATCGCCCGCGCGCTGCACGCGCTGGGTATCCGCCCGGACTACCAGCAGATCCTCCGGCACGTCGTGAACATCGATGCGTTATTCGTCGAGTATGCCCAGAAGTACATCAGCGAGCACGACCCGAGGGCCTGGGACACCATCATCCACATCGAGGGCAAGCTCAACGACAAGAACGTGCCATTCAACATGAAAGGGCGGCCCTTCCGTGTCGTGGCCATCGACCAGTACCTGACACAGAAACGCATCGCCGACCCGGTCATGGAAGGCCTGAAGAGCGCCGTGCGCTACGACAAGACCTACTTCGACAAGATCGTGGCCTCGCTGCTGCCGCTACTGGAGAAACTCACTACCGGGCGGATCTCGGAGCTTCTTTCGCCCAACTACGCGGACCTCAACGATCCGCGACCGATCTTCGACTGGATGCAGGTCATCCGCAAGCGCGCCGTGGTCTACGTCGGCCTCGACGCACTATCGGATACCGAGGTCGCCGCCGCGGTGGGCAACTCCATGTTCAGCGACCTGGTCTCGGTGGCGGGTCACATCTACAAGCATGGAGTCGATGACGGCCTGCCCGGCTCACTCGCCGGCGGCAAGGTCCGCATCAACCTGCATGCCGACGAGTTCAACGAGCTGATTGGCGACGAGTTCATCCCCATGGTCAACAAAGCGGGCGGCGCCGGTGTGCAAGTGACGGCCTACACCCAGACCATGAGCGACATCGAGGCCAAGATCGGCTCCCGCGCGAAGGCCGGTCAGATCATCGGCAACTTCAACAACCTGTTCATGCTGCGGGTGCGCGAGACCGCCACGGCCGAACTTCTGACCAACCAGCTCCCCAAAGTCCAGATCTACACCAGCACGCCAGCGAGCGGCGCCAACGACGCGATCAACAACAAGAAGGCAGCCTTCACCTCCAGCTCACACGACCAGGTGCAGATGACCAGCGTGCCGATGCTCGAGCCGGCCCACATCGTTGGTCTGCCCAAAGGACAAGCGTTCGCGCTACTCGAGGGCGGCAATCTCTGGAAGATCCGAATGCCGCTGCCGGCGGTCGATCCCGACGAGGTGATGCCGAAAAGCCTGCAGGAGCTGGCTGCCGGTATGCGCAAGGGCCAGGCCGCAAACAGCGAGTGGTGGGAGGCACCGGGATACTCCGCCCTGCAGGATGGTCTGCCCCAGGACCTGGTCGACGATTTCCGTCACCTCGGCGCCGGTGAGGATGCCGCCTGATGGCTGAAGTCACTCAACGTGCAGAGCAGCAACAAGAGAGCCAGAAGACCCTTGTCGGCACCATCATCAGTACGCCCTTCCAATTTCTCGGCGTGATGTTCGGTTCGCTGGTCGGCGCAATCATCGTGGAGTGGGTTTGCCTGTATTTCTTCTGGCCTGACGCGGGCTGGAAGCATGCCCAGGCCATGTTCGAGTACGAACTCAGTTGGCTGTCGCAGGGGCTGCTACACAGCGTCGTCGTGCAGGAGCCAGGTCGAACCGCCACCTGGCTGGCCCAGTTGGCCTATGACTGGTTGTTCGTGAAGACCGGGATAGTCGACTGGATGACCAACATGACCACCATCGCGCAGGCAGGGCCACGGAGCCCTCTGGACGTTCGCTATCTCACCGCCCAGGGTGTCTCCACGCTGCAGAACTACGGCCTGGCCGCGCTGTACACGGTGCTGACATTCGTCGTGCGCCTGGTGATTCTGGTCATGACGATCCCGTTGTTCCTGATGGCCGCGTTCACCGGCCTGGTGGACGGCCTGGTGCGCCGGGACCTGCGCAAGTTCGGCGCCGGCCGGGAGTCCAGCTACCTCTACCACAAGGCGCGCGGCAGCATCATTCCGCTAGCGGTCGTCCCTTGGACCCTCTACCTGGCGATCCCCATCAGCATCAACCCCTTGCTCATCCTGCTGCCCTGCGCCGCGCTGCTCGGCGTAGCGGTGTGCATCACAGCATCCACCTTCAAGAAATACCTCTAGTCCTCGAGGAGACGCTCATGGCCCTACCGCTGAAACACCTCTTGCCTTCGCGCGACACGGCTCTACACGCCAGTTGGATCACGCTGACTGTCCTTGTACTGCTGCTTTCAGCGGCTGTACTCATGACGATGGGCAGGCTCAAGGAGGCCGGCACGTATTGGCAAGTTCTCGTTGAAGTCGCCCTGGTATTGCTGTCAGTCCAATGGTTGCTCACCGCAGCCTGGGTTCGAGTTGGTACTCGTCGTGGTCCATGGACCAGACAGGCCGTTTTAACTCCGCTCGCCTGGCTCAGCGTGACCTCGGTTCTATACGTCTATGCCGTGGCACAGGTGATAAATCGGTTGATTCCAACAATGGAGACGATAGTCCCCCACGCTACTACAGGGGCCGCCGAGGGTGCGGCATTTCTCACGCTATGTGCCGGATTTTCACTATGCCTGGCGACTATGACAATGGTCATTACGCACCTTTGCTACCTGTGTATTCGTCACCGGCGCACTATCGGTTGAGCACCTCGAACCAGTGAATCAACCAAGGCACAGCATGTGATCTCAACTCGCTAGATGAGAACCACGCGACAGCAAAAAGCAGAATCAAAAAGATCAACGCAAATCGCCAAATTTTCATTTCGATGCCTTCAGGGAGACGAACGACAAATGATGCCATGCCCTGACTAGCTCCACAGCCACAGCCCCCTGTTTAACCAGACACCTACCAATCTGGAAGCCCTCGTATCTCCGGAGACACCTATGCAGTGGACTCACGAACAGTCACCGATCATCCAGTCGAAGGCATCGAAGATCCTGGTGCGGGCCTTCGCCGGCACTGGCAAGACGACCACCCTGGTGGGCTTTGCCAAGGCGAACCCTACCCTGAGAATCCTCTATCTCTGCTACAACAGCTCGGTGGAGAAAGCCGCGAAGGGCAAGTTTCCCCGCAACGTAGTGTGCAAGACCGCCCACAGCCTGGCTCATGCGGTGTACGGCATCCAGTACGCCCACAAGAAGACGAAGAACCTGCGTCTGACCGATATCGCCCGCGGACTCGATACCCAAGACTGGGAGTTGGTACGTGACGTGCTGGCCACGCTGAACAACTACATGGCCAGCGCCGACGCGGAACTCGGCCGACCGCACTTCCCGCGCTTCCGCGACAAGGCGTTCCTCACCAGTGCCCAGGAACGCTTCCTCAAGCAGGGCCTGGACATGGCGCGAGTAGTCTGGAGGCGCATGGTAGATCTCCAGGACACCGGCATGCTGATGCCCCATGACGGCTACCTGAAGCTGTATCAACTGAGCAAGCCCGATTTGAGCCAGCGCTTCGACTGCATGCTCCTGGACGAGGGACAGGACATCAACCCAGTGATCGCGGACATTGCCCACTGGCAGCGCATCAGAATGGCTATCGTCGGCGATCCCCACCAGCAGCTCTACCGGTTCAGAGGCGCGGAAGATGCCCTGAACAGCGACTGGATGGTCGGCGCCGAGGAGCACTACCTGACCCAGAGCTGGCGGTTCGGCCCCGCGATTGCGCACGTGGCCAACATCATCCTCTCCTACAAGGGCGAGACACGGAAACTTCAAGGATTGGGCCCGCAGACGCTGGTGAAAAAGTCCCTCCCGGCGGACCTTCCTCACCGCACTTTCATTCACCGCACCGTTATCGGCGTCATCGAGAATGCCCTGCAGCTGGTCCGCAATCATCCGGAGCCCAAATTCCACTGGGTAGGCGGTATCGACAGTTACTCGCTGCGCGACCTGGAGGATCTGTACGCATTCAGCCGAGGCCTACGCCAAAACGTCCAGAACAAGAAACTGCTCCGTGACTACCGCGACTACACCCAGTACGTGGAGATCGCCGAGATCAGCCAGGACGGTGAGATGCTTCGCTCGATCAAGATCATATCGACCTACCCTGATCTGCCTGCGCGGATCCTTGAGCTTCGCTCACTGACCCTTGACGATGAGCTGGACGCAACAATCACCCTGACCACCGCACACAAGGCCAAGGGGCTGGAATGGGATTTCGTTTGCCTGTACGACGACTTCAACGCGGACCCGCTGTCCCCCGACACCGACCCAGGCAAGCGCGACGATGAGTTGAACCTGATCTACGTCGCAGTGACCCGAGCGATGAAGATCCTCGCCATCAACAGCTTGGTGCTGTCGATCATGCAGCGGTACGTGGACGACAGACAACTGAAGGAGCAGATAGCTATCTGTAAAAAATGACTCAAAAAATGATATTGGTCACAGCGAATGCCTGATATTGACATAAGGCAAAGAGATTTGTAACCAACTCATTCAGCCTAGGAAGTACTCACACCAAGACTTTAACGTTAGGTCACAGCGGAGCATTGAGATGAAACTTATCCTTGATTTCGACGGACGCCTTCTAAATCCAAGCAACATGCTAGAGGCCCTATCAAAAGCAGGAAAGAATACAAGCATCAGCATAAGCAACGCGCAAGCACTAAATATAGACACTCTTCTCAAGGCAACAACCGCTGCAGAAAACACAAAAAACCTCTCAACAACTTTCAACGGCGCAGAGCTGACTGCCAACAACCGGCTCTTCGCATTTAAGGGTGTAGCTGATTTCTAAACCCTCCTGACTTCAGCAAGCACCTGGCTATGTAATTGGTTAAATTTCTAAAGCCCAAGGCGGTACCTCGTAAGTGCTCAAGTCGCCCGTTGATAGCTTCTGTTGGACCGTTGCTGGTTCCTGGCCGGTCGAAGTAGGCAAGGATGCTCTCAGCGTATTTTTTCAGCGTTTCCCCCAAGCCTTTCACCTCGATGAGCGCTTTGGGCAAGTCGCTGGCTGTAATGATATTTATGACCTCTTCCATGAGTTTTTTACCACGTTTTCGATCCGGCTCGTTGTAGGCGCTGACCACCCGTTGGTACATGCTCCAGGTGCAATCCACTTCGAGGTGGTGCTCATCTGCAAACAGCTGGAACAGTTGCTTTTTGTTGGCGTCAGACAGGTAGCTGATCCGAGTCAGTAGCGTTCGACGGCTTTTGTAGAGCGGGTCATTTTTACGCCCTCTGCGGCCCAGGATGTCGTGTTGCACACGCCGGCGGCATTCATCCAGCATGTTGCTTGCCCAGCGCACGACATGGAAAGGATCCAGCACGGTTTGGGCTTGAGGCAGGGCTTCTTGCGCTGCAGATTTAAACCCCGTAAAACCGTCCATGGCAATGCTTTCGATCTGGTCACGCCACGATTTGGGGCGACTCTGTAGCCATTGCTTAAAGGCTTGTTTGGAGCGGCCTTCCAGCACATCGAGCAAGCGGGCCGGCCCGTTTTTGTTACGCACGGGCGTAAGGTCAACCACGATGGTGACGTACTTGTCACCACAGCGTGTATGTCGCCAAACATGCTCATCCACGCCCAGCACGGTCACACCGTCAAAACGTGTCGAGTCATTAAAAAGCAGGCGCCGTCCTTCGTTGATAATGGCATTATTAGCGGTGTGCCATGCAACATCAAGCTGGCTCGCAACACGAGATACCGACAGATGATCCAGCACGATGGCAGCTAATGCCCAGCGTATCGCCCCATATGAAAGCTTTGAACGTGGAGGTGCTGCACTGTTTGTATCTTCATGCCAGAAACAGCCGCAAGCACAACGCCAGCGACGGATACGCAGCAGCAATCTGGTTGGTCGTTGTCCGTAAGGTGTGTGAGCAAGATGCCTATCGACAGTACCGCGTGAAACACCAGCAGCCCCGCACTTGGGGCATGGCTCGGGTGCTTTGGTTAAACGACATTCGATGACGGCGCGCTCTGCACAAAGATGTTGTCCAGTGGCAGTCAGGCCGAGGTTATTCAGTTGGCAAAAGCTGGAAAGATCAGGGCTAGAAAAGGTAAGATTGTTCACGTCGGGGGCTTAGTTTTTGTTGGTGTGAGAGCTTACATTTTCTAAGATCCTCGACTCCTTTTCCAGCCGGTCAGATTTTTTCTACACCCTTAAATGCGAACAAACCTCTATTAGGACCTTTCAATGACCCTGAGTGTGCAGCAGTACCTGCAGGCCGACGCCACGGCGCTGGCCGATCTGGTCCAGCGTGGCGAGGTCAGCGCCGCCGAGTTGCTGGCCCTGGCCACGGCCCAGCTACAACGCCTCAACCCCCAGCTCAACGCCGTCAATCGGCCCATGCCTGAACAGGCCCGCCAGCGCGTGGGTGAGACCCTGGAGGGCCCGTTGGCCGGGGTGCCCGTGCTGATCAAGGACGCGGTGCAGGACTATGCCGGGCTGCCGACCTCCAATGGTAGCCGGGCCTTTCGACACCACGTTGCCGCCAGCCACTCGACGGTGGTCCAGCGCCTGCTGGACGCCGGCGCGGTCATTATCGGCAAGACCAATACCCCGGAGCTGGCCCTCAAGGGCTTTACCGATCCCCAGGCCTTCGGCATCACCCGCAACCCCTGGGACCTGACGCGCACACCGGGCGGCTCCAGCGGCGGCTCGGCCGCGGCGGTGGCCGCCGGGATCGTCCCCATGGCCGGGGCCAATGACGGTGGCGGTTCGATCCGCATCCCGGCGGCCTGCTGCGGGCTGCTGGGCCTGCGCCCGTCCCGTGGCCGGGTGCCCTGTGGACCGGCCAGCGGCGAGATCTGGGAAGGCGCCTCAAGCGATCTGGTGGTCTCGCGCAGCGTGCGCGACTCGGCCCTGGCCCTCGACGTCCTGGCCGGCCCGGCGTGCGGCGAGCCCTTCGTGATTGCCCCGCCCGCCCAGTCTTTTCGCGCATTGCTCAGCGAGGAACCACGCCGCCTGCGCATCGCCTTCAGCACCCGCTCGCCCCTGGACACCGAGGTCCATCCAGAGGCCATCGCCGCCGTCCAGCACACCGTGCGGTTGCTGGAAAAACTCGGCCACGAGGTGATCGAGGCCGAACCACGATACGACGGCCATGCCCTCGCCCGCTGTTACCTGGACATGTACTTCGGCCAGGTCGCCGCGACCCTGGCCGAAGCCCGTGAAGCCGGCGCCCGCAGCGCCGACTTCGAACTCGCGACCCGTCTGCTCGAAGCCTTTGGCAACGCCACTCGCGCCGGCAACTATGTACGCAGTCATCGACGCTGGAACCAGTTCGCCCGCGCCCTGGGCGAGTTCCATCAGCGTCATGACCTGTTCCTCACCCCTACCCTGGCCTGCCCGCCCGCACCCCACGCCGCCGCGCAGATGCCCGCCGGCCAGGAGCGCCTGCTGGGCTGGCTGCTCAATAGCGGGCTGCTCGGCGTCCTGGCCCGCCTGGGCCTGATGGAAAAGCCGCTGAACGAGCTGTCGCGACAAAACCTCAGCTATGTGCCATTCACCCAGTTGGCCAACCTGACCGGCACCCCGGCGATCAGCGTACCGCTGCACTGGACCGCCGAAGGCCTGCCATTGGGCGTGCAGTTCATTGCGCCGTTCGGTCAGGAGGGGCGGCTGCTGCAACTGGCCGCGCAGCTGGAGCGGGCCCAGCCCTGGATGCATCGCCTGCCTGCCATGGCCTACCCGACCTAGCACTCATGACCTGGCAGGTCATTGAGCCGCGGGCCTGCCCGCGGCTAGGGTGAAAGCTCATCACCGACGCCCGCCCGCGGGCCCTGCCAGGAGCCTCGCCATGCCCCGCTACCCGACACTCGCCGCTCTTATTGCCCTGCTGGCGTTTGGCAGCTTTACGCTGTTCACGCTGGTACACGCCGAACAGTCCCTGCTGCAATTTGGCCGCGAACTACTCGCCCGCCCCGACACCGCCCAGGTCGTGATCGACCTGTACCTGATGGCCGGGCTGGGCGGGATCTGGATGTACCGCGATGCCCGTGCCAAAGGCCGTTCATGGCGCTCGCTGCTACCGTACTGGCTGCTGACGGCCGTTTTTGTCTCGCTCGGCCCGCTGCTCTATCTGGTGGTCGAGGGATTTCGCGCGTCTTGCGGCCATGGCGCTGGCCGCCGCCAGGGTCTATCTTAGGCGCCTGGCGACAGCGGCTCGCCGCCCCCATAACAAGATCGCCGTTCCGCCTTTTACGCACGCTGATCGTTGCCATGGAACAGTGGTACGAGTCGACTCCAGGGTGGTACATCACGCCAAAAACACCCGAGAAACGGTGCAAAACACTTTGGGTATCCGGATTATCTGGTTGGTATGCGAGAGAGAAAGGTGGCCGACAAACTCAACCCACAACGGATTAGCTGGTTGATGGCTCGCTCAGTACGCTCACTTGCTAGAGAGCAGATACT